>NZ_JTJC03000001.1:0-318591 GCF_000817735.3 Scytonema millei VB511283
TACTCATGTCGCTCTCTCGGTGCTGTGTACTAGTTATTCGCAGCTTACACCGAGTGAGCTTTTTTACTACCCAACCCACTTTTCAAACACCCTCTAAGGGTTCGGCTGCGAGTTCGCCACACAATCCTATCCAAATTCCTGCATGGTGTGCGGCTTGCACAGTTTTTTGAACTGCTTGCAATACAGCAGGATGAAAAGCGTCAGCTAATGAAGCAACTTTCGGATTGGTGCGATCGGCTGCCATGATATATTGGCTTAAATCATTCGTACCAATGCTGAAAAAATTCACTTCAGAGGCAAGTTTATCCGCGATCGCAACCGCAGATGGAATTTCTATCATGATGCCAATTTCAATATTTTGATCGAAGGGAATACCAGCTTGGGACAATTCTGTTTGTGCTTCTGCCCAAATTGCTTTAGCTGCTTGTAGTTCTGCTAAAGTTGCAATTGTGGGAAACATAACTTTAATTTGATATCCTGAGCTAGCTCGTAATATTGCTCGTAACTGAGTTTTAAAAAGCTCGGGACGATCCAAGCAAAATCGAATACCTCGCCAGCCTAAAAAAGGATTAGTTTCTGTTTGTAATCCCAGATAAGAAAGAGGTTTGTCGCCACCTATATCCAGAGTACGAATAATTAGGGAACGGTTTGCTAGAATTTGGGCGATCGCACGATAAATTTCAAATTGTTCTGCTTCTGTAGGTGAGGACGTTCTGTCAAGATACAATAATTCGGTGCGTAACAATCCGACTCCCTCTGCACCTTGAGCGATCGCAATTTGAGCATCGGCAATACTACTAATATTAGCAAAGACTTGAATTCGCTTACCGTCACGGGCGATCGCTGGTGCTTGCGCTTTGACTCGTGCTTGCTGTCTAGCGGTAATTATCGCATCTCTTTTCGCTTCGAGGGTAGCAATTGTTTTAGAATCGGGTTGTATCCAAATATTGCCATTTTCACCATCAATTGCTAGCAGCGTACCAGGTTCTAAATTTAAAATCTGTGAGTTAACACCGACAACAGCCGGAATTCCTAACGTACGTGCCAGAATTACACTGTGAGAAGTAGCGCTACCTTGTAACGTACAAATTCCTAATACTTTTGTCCGATCTAATTGGACTGTATCAGAAGGAGAAAGATCGCGAGCAACAAGAATACTGGGCTGAGTTAATTCTATATTAGCAGTAGAAACGCCAAGGAGCGATCGCAAAACTCTTTGTCCTACATCAATAATATCTTTAGCTCGTTCTTGTAAATAAACGTCATTGAGATGGCGATAACTATTTGCTATTTCATCAATGATGGTATTCCAAGCAAATTCAGCATTTTGATGTTGCTCAAAAATTCGTTTTTGGACGGGTTCGATAATTGCTGGATCTGCCAAAATTAAAAGATGTGCATCAAATATTGCTGCTTCATTCTCATGAATATGGATTCGATCTTTGATATTTTGAATTTCTTGTTGGGCAGTTGCGATCGCTGTTTGTAAACGCTGCCATTCAGTCTCTACATCTACTACACAAAGTTCGTGAACTTTTATTTGATACGAATGATGTTGGAAAACTGGGGCGATCGCAATTCCTGGGACAGCGGGAATTCCTTGTGGAAAATGAGAGAAAGTATGGAGGTGAGGAGATGAAGTATGATGAGTCTCACCAAAATTATTTTCGACAAGTGTTTGTAGTGCTAACAGTGCCGCATCTGCATCTTCACCAACAGAAGAGATCGCGATTTCGTGTCCTTGGCATACTCCTAATGTAGCAACTTGATTGATGCTATCTGCTCTCACAAATTCTGTGTTTCTGGTGATATTTCGCACGCGAATTTGAGCCTGAAACTGAGTTACTGTGGTAACAAATTGAGCCGCAGGACGTGCGTGTAGTCCTTGTGGGTTACGGATTGTCAGGTGGATTTCGTTTGTTGGGAGATCCCCCCAACCTCCCTTAAAAAGGGGGGCAATAGAATGTTTGTTTTGGGTATTTATATTTAATTGTGCTGCTTTTGCTGTGAGTGCTTGTCGTGCTTCAGAAATAACAACATCGATATCGTTACTGGATGTAGCTGCAACAGAGGCGGCGATCGCACCTTCTACTAGAGGTGCTTCACATAAATGAATTTTATCCTGTTGTTCTTCTGGCAAGAATTCTATTGCCATCTCCGCACTAAGTAAGGCACTACCGAGATCCATGAGTACGAGAACGCCATCGTCACTATAGACAGAGGCGATCGCTTCATAGACTTGCATGGCATCTGTACCTAGTGGATTTTCTGGATCGTCAATTCCTGCTGCTACGGCTATGGGTACTTTGTCCTGTACCATTTGTCGTGCAAGTTCCCGCACGCCTTCGGCTAGTTTTTTGCTGTGAGAGACAATAACAATGCTAACCATGCGATCGCCCCAAGAACATCTAGAAGCTTCTATCCTTGCAGTTACTTTATACTGCTAGCAACTTCATTGCATCAGCAACAGAGTAGACAATTCTTCAATTTTGCATAACTTTATTTGCTTTCACAAGGATTACAACGATATCTATAATGTGCTACAGATGTAAGAACTGAAGATTTAGGACATCTTTTTATTTTTAGTAATTTAATTTTCCAACGTTGCTAACAAACTCTTCAGCATTAAATAAGTAGAAGTTGCGCCTGGATCTTGGTGTCCGATACTGCGATCGCCTAAATAACTCGCTCTCCCTTTTTTAGCTAGCATGAGAATAGTCTCTTTCATCGCTTGTTCTGCTACTAATACTACTTGCTGCATCGTTTCTAAAATATTTTTATTGTTATCTACAGATTGTTGAAAACTATCCACAACTGGTAATAAAACATCTATCATAGTCTTGTCACCAAGGTGCGCTTTACCTCGTTGAACTACACCTTCTAAACCTGCTTGTAATAACTTGAGTAAATCTTCTGTTGCGAGTTCTTCTTTCCCTGTTACGGCTGTACTTGCTCTCAAAAAAAATGTGCCGTAAAGAGGACCACTTGCACCACCTACAGTAGAAATTAAGGTCATGCTGACAGTTTTTAAAATTGTGCTGATGTCTTTGTCGGCAACACTAGATAGTTGACTTGCTACTTTCTTAAAGCCGCGATCCATATTGATCCCATGATCGGCATCACCAATTGCTGCATCTAATTCTGTTAAATATTCTTTGTTTTGCTCAATCTCAGCAGCAAAATTTTGCAACCATTGTATTACTTGTTCTTTATTCATATTGATTTGTCATTTGTCATTTGTGAGGAGTCAGAAGTCAGAATAAACTGAACTGATAACTGATAACTGATAACTGATAACTGATTACCAACATAAACTTGCTGTTTTTACAGGCGTATCCCACAGCCGCAGCATTTCATCATCGACTTTGAGCAAGGTAATGGAACAGCCTTGCATTTCTAAAGATGTGATGTAATTGCCAATCAAGTTTCTCACTATTTGCAATCCCTGTTTTTGACAAATTTCGGCTAACTTGCGATACACAATATACAGTTCTGATAAGGGCGTACCACCCATACCGTTAACAAAAGCTAACACGCGATCGCCCGACTTAAATTCAGAATTGACTAACTCTACATCTACCCATTCTTCTTGAGTCTCATCCCATTCTCGGACTGTACGACTGTAGGGGCGATCGTTAATTATTGATAAGGCTAGTATTTCTGTAATCTCGTCTACAGATTTTAGCGACATTCTTTCTCTACCTGGTTCGCCGTGAATGCCAATCCCAATTTCCATTTCGCGATCGCCCAAACTAAAAGTAGGCGATCCTTTCGTGGGTACGGTACAAGATGTTAATGCCATACCCATACTGCGACCGTTTAGATTCACCCGCCGACAGAAATCTGCCACTTGCGGCAAGTTGTATCCGTCTGCCGCAGCCGCACCGCAAATTTTCTCTGCTAATACTGTCGTGCCTACACCTCGCCTGCCTTGGGTATAAAGGCTATCTTGGACGGCAACATCATCGTCTATCAATACATTTAACACCCGTATATCCTCAACACGGGCTAACTCAGTTGCCATTTCAAAGTTCATTACGTCGCCGCTATAGTTTTTGACAATGTAAAGCACTCCAGCGCCGCCATCTACCTGTTTTGCCGCTGCTAGCATTTGGTCGGGTGTAGGAGAAGTAAACACCTCTCCAGGACACGCAGCATCTAACATACCCATACCAACAAAGCCAGCGTGCATCGGTTCGTGACCGCTACCTCCACCAGAAATAATTGCTACCTTACCTGTCACGGGTGCGTCGGCGCGGTATACAAATGTAGGGTCGAAATTTACCTTTAACAAGCTGGAATGAGCTGCTGCCATGCCTGCTAAACTCTCCCGCACGAAGCTGTCCGGTTGGTTAATCAACTTCTTCATGGTTCGCTCCTATTCGAGAGGCTATTACAACTCAGGATAAAAGACTTTGGCTCAGTCTTGACATTTACTCAGCTATCCTTACCGCTCAATGTAAATTTGGTTAACATTAGGTTAAGCCATGGTTAAAATATGAGTCATAATATATTTTCCTAGAGTAAGCTCAGTTTGATAGCTCAATCGGGAAATACAACCAAAACAGGGAGATGACTGGCGAACACCAAGGCTTGTGTATTCATAACTACAGATTGAAAGATGAAAATCTTTCTCATGGATGAAGGTCAGTAGAGTTAATTTAAGGATAGGTTAAGATAAATTCTTTTTTATAGGCAGAGTAGTATGGCAAAAGCAGAGCTAAGTAATAAAAATAGTTTTATTTATGCCCAAAGCAGGTATCATGGCAAATTTACGCCAGAGCATCTGGCTTTTAATGCTAACTTACAAGAATTTGCTCAAAAACTTGCTTATATTTCTGCTTTACATACAGGCGGAAAGCTTTCCTCAGAGAAAGCATACGAACAGGTGGCAAGTCTATGGCAAAAGATAGAGCAGAGCAAACGCGCCATGAACATTGGCTCGAAGTAGCGATCGCCCTAAAAATCTTTCTGCTACTAAATTTTAAACAAACAAATTTGAACTTTAAGCAATTTAAGGTTATGGATTTACTACCAGTCCTTTTGTTATCTTGCACTCAAATTCAGAACATGTAAGAATGACGAAGGTTTTGGCGATTGAGGATGATGCACTATTGCGCGATAGTATTGTCAACTTACTCACACTAAGAGGTTTGACAGCGATCGCAGCTGAAAATGGTTACGTCGGATTAAAACTTGCACAAGAAAATATTCCTGACTTGGTATTATGCGATGTGAAAATGCCAGGACTGAGTGGTTACGAAGTTCTGAAATCGCTGCGACAAGACCCAAACACCGCTGCTATTCCATTTATTTTTTTGACTGCTGAGAATACTCCAGAAGTTACGGCTATGGGAGCAGATTTGGCAGCGAATGGTTATTTGTGTAAACCGTTTTCTACATCTGAGTTGATGAGAGCGATCGCACCTTTTATCAGTGACTAGTGACCAGTTATCAGCGATCGCGCACCACCAGCTACCAACTACCAACTACCAACTACCAACTACCAACTACCAACTACCAATTACCCACTCACTAATTTCTGATATTCCTGCTCTGTAATAATATCGTAGTTGGTTTCGAGGCGATCGAGGAAGACGATACCGTCGAGATGGTCGAGTTCGTGTTGAAAGATTCTAGCAACGAAATCGGTCAATTCTTGCTTGTGTAACTTGCCGTAGCGATCGCTATATTCAACTTCAATCGATCGATCTCGGGGTACGGAACCGCGAATCCCAGGTATACTCAGACAACCTTCCCATCCTTTTACACTCTCACTAGAACGAGCCAAGATTTTAGGATTAATCATCGGTGTTGGCTCCATTTCTGGAGCGTGAGGATAGCGGGGATTGGGACGGGAAGCAACAATAAAAATGCGATCGCCAACACCAACTTGCGGTGCAGCAATCCCTACACCATTCGTCTGTTTTACTGTAATTAATAAATCGTCTATAAGCTGTTGAATTTGCGGCTCGTCAATGTTTTCCACAAACTCAGCTTTACTTCGCAAAATCGGATTACCAAGTTGAATGATTTCCATTGTTATCAGTTATCAGTTATCAGTTATCAGTGAAGAATGGGGTGTAGGGTTGAGTTGTGACTTACGACTTACGAATTACGAATTACGACTTACGACTTCATCCTTCTTGTTGTACGGGTAAATTAGCCAACTTCACAGATAGCTGTGCGGTTTTGCCATTGCGTTGAACTTGGACGGAAACTTGGGTTCCTACAGAACTTTGTTCGACTATCTGCTGTACTTGGTCTGTTTTCGATACGGGTTGATTGTTAATTGACTGAATGACATCTCCACTTCTGATCCCTGCTGCGGCTGCGGGAGAGTTAGGCACGACTCTGACTACTAATACGCCACTCTCAGCAGGGATTTGAATTTGTCCTTGCGACTCTACTTCTAGTTGCTGTCTAATTTCTGGTGTTAACGTCACCATTTGCACTCCCAAATAAGGGTGCTGAACGCTGCCTGTAGCAATAAGTTGTTTAGATATGCGCTGGACGGCATTAATTGGAATGGAGAAGCCTAATCCTTGCGCGCCTTGAATGATTGCCGTATTCATGCCGATAACTTCACCACGGGAGTTCAGCAGGGGTCCGCCAGAGTTACCTGGATTGATTGCCGCATCGGTTTGAATAAAGCCAATCCGCTTATCAGTTACGCCAATATCACTCGCAGAACGGTCTGTTGCACTGACAATTCCTGCTGTCACCGTATTATCTAAACCGAGGGGATTGCCGATCGCAATTACCCATTCTCCTGGTTGTAGTTCGTCAGAATTGCCAATTTCTACTACGGGTAAATTATTTGACTGAACTTGAATTACGGCGATATCAGTCACCGGATCTTCGCCTAAAACTTTTCCCTCTAAAGTACGACCGTCTTTAAGCGTGACGCTGACGCGATCGGCTCCATTGACTACATGAGCGTTAGTCAAGATTTGACCGTTAGCACTAATAATAAATCCAGAACCAGTGCCGCGCACGATCCGTTCTCGCGGTTGAGCCTCTGGTACGCCAAAAAAGCGGCGAAATAGGGGATCTTCAAATGCTTCTGGTAGCTGCCGTCTCACTGTTCTAGAAGCATTGATTCTCACCACAGCCGGACCAACTTTCTGAACGGCGGCGACGACAAAATTAGGGTCGCTGACACTAGGTAAAGCAGCGCGAGGAGTACCTGGCGTAGGAGCGACGGGGGATGGAGCTACGGGAGTCTGTTGAGCTTGGGATTGACGGAAAGGCTCTGTAATAGTAGTACAGCTACTTAACGAAACGCATAAAACACCAGAGATCAGTGTCAATGCCTTCCTGCCAACAGTTCCAGACAATCGCCGCCGATCGCCCCCTGCTTTGTCTGATAAACTCTTCCTTACGAGTCCTTCAAGGTTAGTTTCAACTAGATTGCCTGTGTTGCCAAAGAAATACCCGCCAAACCCATTCCGTTTACTGCCTGGGGTTTTTTCAGTGCCATCAAGCTGCAAACGCCTTGGTTTTCTCTCTTGTGGCTCAGGTCGTGACTCAATATTGCGTTGCCTGCTGCTCATCTGTTTTGCTGTTGGTGAAAGTCGATCGGTAGCTAGTTCGATTTTGCCTCAATTGAGCGGAGTTTTGCCGCTGAGTACAGGTAAGGAGTTTTGCAAAGGAGTTATACGATCGATGTTTTTGTCGATCGCGATCGCTGCGATCGAATAAGAGTTTGGTAGATTAGTTAACCTATCCCTATTTTGACAGCTAACAGCAGAGGTGGTAAAAGGTGGATCTTTCCCCCGATAATCTTTGGACTCAAGTACTGGAGCGATTGCAACTCCAGTTAAGCAGACCTTCTTTTGAATCCTGGATTAAAACTGCCAATGCTGAGCGGCTTGAGGATAATTCCTTGACAATTTGCACTCCCAATGCATTTCATCGAAATTGGTTGCAAAAGCGTTACATCAAAACAATTGCCGATACAGTTCAAGATATTCTCGGCTATCCTGTAGAAATTCACGTTACCGTGGCTCAGGGAGATGAATCCGTGCGTTTTGCCGAGTCAGAAGTCGCTCGGTCGTCTCCGAGTAACGATACCACTCCAAAAGCTTCTCCTAGCAACAATGTGAAGCCGCCAGAACTGAATCAAAAGTATGTATTTTCGCGATTTGTCGTCGGTTCTAACAGTCGGATGGCTCACGCTGCGGCTTTAGCCGTGGCGGAATCTCCAGGACGAGAATTCAACCCGCTATTTTTATGTGGTGGCGTGGGGTTAGGAAAAACTCATCTGATGCAGGCGATCGGTCACTATCGCTTAGAAATTGATGCAAATTCTAAAATTTTCTACGTTTCTACCGAGCAATTCACGAACGATCTGATTGCTTCGATCCGCAAAGATAGTATGCAGAGTTTTCGAGAGCATTATCGTGCTGCCGATATTTTATTAGTCGATGATATTCAATTTATTGAAGGTAAAGAGTACACGCAAGAAGAATTTTTTCATACATTTAATACGCTGCATGAAGCGGGAAAACAAGTCGTTCTAGCATCAGACCGTCCGCCAAACCAAATTCCCAAGTTGCAGGCTCGCTTATGTTCTCGATTCTCAATGGGATTGATTGCCGATATTCAGCCGCCAGATTTTGAAACGAGAATGGCAATTTTACAGAAAAAGGCAGAGTATGAAAATATGCGTCTGCCCAGAAACGTGATTGAGTATATTGCCTCAAATTACACTTCTAATATTAGAGAATTAGAAGGAGCTTTGATTCGTGCTGTCGCTTATATTTCTATTTCTGGCTTATCTATGACCGTAGAAAATCTTCGACCAGTTTTAAATCCAGGCATAGAAAAAGTAGCTGCTTCAGCTGAATCGGTGATGATGGTCGTCGCCGACGTTTATGATGTCTCGGTTGAAGATTTGAAAGGCAATTCACGGCGCAGAGAAATTAGTTGGGCGCGACAAATTGGCATGTATTTAATGCGACAGTATACAGATTTGAGTTTACCGAGAATTGGCGAAGAATTCGGCGGAAAAGACCATACCACCGTACTGTATAGTTGTGAGAAAATTTCTCAGCTCAAGGATAGCGATCCCAGTTTAGAACAAAAGTTAAGACAATTAGCCGATCGCATCAGTATTACGAGTCGCTCGCGGAACTAAACTATGGAGAATGAAAAGCAAGCCAGCAGACTAACGAGTTGGCGCACAGTCGGGGGTTACTGATGAGGAAAGACTGGCTGCAATTCGCTGCTGAGACCGGATTACCGATCCCATTTCCCATCTCTAACTCCTTACACCTCACGAAAGGTACAAGCATTAGAGCGAGCCAGCAAGTTATAATCTTTGCGGATGGCAATTGTGTAGAAATTTGTAGCTATGAGTAATCCTCTGGTTCATGCCTTCTTTGTCGGTAGGGCAGCGGCTGAAATTGTCAGCGAAAAGTTAGAAAATGCATTGACCGATGCGCTGAGCGAATTAGGTAAATTTGATGCTGAAGCACGAGAGCAACTGCGGCAATTTACCGAACAGGTGACGGAGCGAGCAGAGCGGGAAATGGAAGTGGCGACTGTAGGTAGAAGTACTACGGAGATAGTGCCTCAAAGCTCGCAACCCGCCGACTTGCAGGCAACAATCGACGATATGCGGGCTGAAATTGCCCTACTACGGGCTGAATTACAACGCTATCGCAGCAACTCCCTCTAACAGCATCTCTTACCCCTTACCCCTTACCGCTCGATCAGTGTCTGTTTTTTCTGCCGACTCCGCCCAAATTACAAGTTACGCCGATCGCATGGAGAAGACTTACACGAATAAGTCCTATCGTTGGAACCGCGAAAATTACTCGCGCCAACGACGGTTCGTAGACATTTGGATGTTTGTCCTGACGCTACTGTTTGGATTGTGGCTAGATGGAAAAGCTTGGAGCTATCCAGGCGGCGTAACTGAAGCTAGAAAGATTGCTAGGCGCAAAAAACAGGCAATCTGGATTCGCAATACTTTATTGGATCTGGGTCCGACCTTTATCAAAGTCGGACAGCTATTCTCTACCCGTGCCGATTTATTTCCTGGCGAATATGTTGAAGAACTCGCAAAGTTACAGGATCGGGTTCCCGCCTTTGGCTACGAACAAGTAGAAGCAACGGTAGAACGAGAATTAGGCAAAAAGATTCCCGAATTGTTTCATAGTTTTGAACCCATACCTCTAGCAGCGGCGAGTTTAGGTCAAGTCCATAAAGCTAAATTGCGATCGGGTGAGGAGGTTGTTGTCAAAATACAACGCCCTGGATTAAAAAAACTGTTTGAAATTGACCTGGCGATTCTCAAAGGTATTACACGCTACTTTCAAAACCATCCCGACTGGGGGCGCGGTCGAGATTGGCTGGGAATATATGAAGAGTGTTGTCGCATTCTTTGGGAAGAAATTGATTATTTAAATGAAGGTCGCAATGCCGATACGTTTCGCCGCAATTTTCGCGAGTACGATTGGGTTAAAGTCCCTCGAATTTACTGGCGTTACACTTCCCCGCAGGTTTTAACTCTGGAATATGCGCCAGGGATCAAGATCAGCCACTACGAAGCGATAGAAGCCGCTGGCTTAGATCGGAAGTTGATTGCCAAACAAGGGGCTGAAGCCTATTTACACCAGTTACTTAATAATGGCTTCTTTCACGCCGACCCGCACCCGGGTAATATCGCTGTTAGTCCCGAAGGGTCGCTGATTTTTTATGATTTTGGCATGATGGGACGGATCAAGGCAAACGTGCGCGAACAGTTGATGAAGACACTGTTCGGCATTGCGCAAAAAGATGGCGATCGCGTGGTTGCATCTTTAGTAGAACTGGGCGCTTTAGCACCTACAGATGATATGGGTCCAGTCCGGCGATCGGTGCAGTTTATGCTGGACAATTTCATGGATAAGCCGTTTGAGAATCAATCGGTGAGTGCGATTAGCGACGATCTTTATGAAATTGCCTACGGTCAGCCATTTCGCTTTCCGGCTACTTTTACGTTCGTCATGCGGGCTTTTTCTACTCTTGAAGGGGTCGGCAAGGGCTTAGACCCTGAGTTCAACTTTATGGAAGTTGCTAAACCTTTTGCATTCCAGCTTATGACTGATGGTAATGGTTCTGTTGATGGCAATAGCTTCTTGAATGAATTAAGTCGTCAAGCTGCCCAAGTGGGTAGTACTGCTTTCGGCTTACCAAGACGCTTAGAAGACACCCTCGAAAAACTGGAACGAGGAGATTTGCGCGTGCGGGTACGGTCAATTGAAACAGAACGCTTGTTGCGGCGACAGAGTAGCGTCCAAGTCGCCATTACTTACGCTCTAATTGTCAGTTCCTTCACGATTTCGGCAACGATTCTGTTAATTAGTCAATTTGCTTGGCTAGCATTGATCCCTGGGGCGATCGCCGCCGGAACTGGATTTTCTCTGATTCGCTTGCTGATGCGCCTCGATCGCTACGACAAAATGTTTTAAATCAGTTATCAGTTATCAGTTGTCAGTTATCAGCGAGTAGTGAGTGTAGGGTGTGTTATGCAACGCACCCTATTTTGTTCTTTCAGAAGAAAGATGGCGATCGCCTGCCATACCGCAAAGATTGAGATATGCAACCTGCGATACATTTCGCCGACTCGCCGCAGATTGCTAGAACCTCGATCGCGATCGAAGACTAACATTTTGACTTTTGACTTTTGCCTTTTGACTTGCCAATCCGCTGCATCTAGGTCTGTCTATAAGTATATCTACTTAGTTTTGTTCGGTCTGAGCATTTTTCTGGGACAGAACTTGTTAAAACTATCGATAAATTTCCTCATATCTACCGAAATCGAGATTCTGCCTTTTGATTTAATATGTATACCCAATAAGAAGTAGCGCATCTTGTCAAGCAGTTGTTAAATTTGTTAATACATAGAGAAACAACTGCTGTTATACTCAAGCAAAGCTTCCACGAAGCCAAGCTAGAACCAACTCAGTCACTACGTTTGTTTTCAGGAGTTAACTTATGAGTCACCCAATTGAACTCTCACTCGAACAGCAATTCAACATCCGCTCGTTTGAAACTCAGGTAGAAAAGATGGATCGAGAACAGGCACAAGACTTTCTCGTGAAGTTATATCGTCAAATGGTTATGCGCGAAGCCACCTACAAGGAATTGCTCAAGCACCATTGGGGTATAGACGGAGGTAATTGGCAATAAACGCCTAAGCCATGTCTACAGCAGTAGGCGACCTCCATCTCTTGCTGAGTTCCAAGCGGGAAAGGAGCTGGGGATGCTGGGGCGTCAACTCAACACAAAAACCAAAAACTGAGAAAACATCAGACTGCGATTAGAATGTTTAATAGTTAGCGACACTACTGATGAAAAAAATCGTACAACCAACCAGTAGATGTCAATAGTAGGCTAGACCAGTGCGTGAAAATCAGAGAGTTCTCGCGATCGAGCAAACTGTGGCGAGGGTGATAGTGGACACAAAGTAAAATCCACTCAAATCATAACGAGTCAGTTAAAGAAATTTGATAGATTTGATCGGCGATCGAAAACTGCTAAGTTTCAGGTATACCAGTTTTTGATGTGCGAAGGTAATTGAGAATACTTCCACGCTCCAAAGTACAAAACATAAAACTTATGGATCGCTCATAATCAAAGAAGAGTATTGCTATCTGAGTAAGTCATGTTATTGCATCTGAGTACCTGGCTGGAAGTAGAAGCATATCTAGAGCATTCCCAAGGCGTAATTATGCCAATAGGTTCTACAGAGCAACATGGACCTACAGGATTGATTGGAACGGATGCGATTTGTGCAGAAGCGATCGCCAAAGGAGTCGGAGAGGCGACGCAAGCACTGGTTGCACCTACAATCAACATTGGGATGGCACTGCACCACACTGCTTTTCCTGGTTCTATGAGCCTGCGACCCAGCACGATGATTCAAGTGGTAAAAGAATACATAACTTGTCTAGTAAAGGCTGGATTTACCAAATTCTTTTTTATCAACGGTCACGGTGGTAACATTGCTACCCTAAAAGCAGCATTTTCCGAAACCTACGCTCATTTAGCCGATCTCAACCTACCTAATGCTGGTAACATCAAGTGCTATCTAGGTAACTGGTTTATGTGTGGTTCTGTCTATCAGTTAGCAAAAGAATTATACGGCGACAAAGAAGGTTCTCACGCTACGCCAAGCGAAGTTGCACTCACCCAGTACGTTTATCCAGAAGCAATCAAACAAGCGCCTCTATCGCCAGAAGTGGGGAGAGGATATAAAATTTACGGTGCAGAAGATTTCCGCCGTCGTTATCCCGATGGCAGAATGGGTTCCGATCCCGCCTTAGCAACCCCAGAACACGGGAAGCAGTTCTATGAGTTGGCGGTGAAGGAGTTGAGTCACACTTATCTAGAATTTGTGAATGGGGAGTAGACAATACTTGGTAATTGGTAATCGGTAGTTAGTCTGTTAACTCTCCCTTGTCTTCTTATTCCCGACTCCCCTGTACGAGCGGGTTTAGCAGATAGCTTGACGATTCCAGCTTGCGATTTTTGGTCAAAACCCGCCCCTACCTACGACTCCCGACTCCCGACTCCTAACATGAGAGTTTTAGCCAATTGCGCGATCGCCTCCCAATTTTCTGCTTCAATAAAATTTTTGGGAAATAATTGACCGGATAAGCCTACCGCGATCGCACCTGCTGCAATAAATTCTTTGGCATTTTCTAACGTTACTCCACCGGTAGGAATTAAAGGAATATTCCCCAACGGTGCTTGTAGGCTCTTAATATAGCTCGTGCCTCCTAGTGCTTGCACGGGAAACACTTTGACGCAACTCGCTCCCGCCATCCACGCCGTGACAATTTCTGTGGGAGAGAGCGCTCCTGGAACAATCGGTATACCCCGAGCTACAGCAGCTTGAATTAAGACAGAATCGACATGGGGAGTGAAGAGAAATTGCGCTCCAGAGGCGATCGCCTGTTGCAGTTGTTCTAAAGTTAGAATCGTTCCCGTACCAATTGTACAAGTAGGTAACTCGCGACGCAGTTGCGCAATCAACTCGGCGGGGCGATCGCTATTCCAAGTAACTTCGATTAACTGCATTCCTCCTGCTGCTACCGCTTTTGCCATTTGACAACCTAGCTCAATTTTATTGGCACGGATCACAGCGATTGCTCTATTTTGCTGCAATAACTTCAACCATGAATCGTTAAACATTGTCTTACCGAGCAGCTCAGCAAATCGATCGTTACCTGTCTGAAACATATGTCTAGCAACAGTTCAGATGTCAGTCGCCAGCTGGATGAACCTAAAATCAGGCGCTTTTAATCTATTATCATCCCTTTACTATTCTGAAGTATAAGTATGCCACTGCACACGCTTGTAGACTTCGATCCTAATTATCAACAAATTCTTGATGGGGATGATGTCAAATGGTTGGAAGTCTATACAGAAGAAGGACAAAAAGTTGGCACGGTGACTGACGCACTACTCGATCGCGAAGGTCGATTTCGTTATCTAGTCATTGATTATCGTTTTGATGCGACAGGAAAGCAAATATTAATTCCAATTGGACTCGCTCGAATTGATGATGACCGACGACGAATTTACGTCAACGATTTGAGTTACGCTCAAGTGGCACGACTGCCAGAATATAGCGATCGCCATGCCGTTGACTATGACTACGAAGAACGAGTACGCAATGTTTATCGTACAACTAACGAGCAGGGTATCGGCTCCGAGCGCGAGACGTACAACTATCAACAAGATGCATCTTTATATAATTTAAACGAGCAAAATCACCTGACTTTTAAACTTTATGAAGAAAGACTAATAGCTAATAAGAAGCGCGTTAAAGCTGGAGAAGTTGCGATCGGCAAACTTGTTGAAACAGAGATAGAACGGGTAGAAATGCCAATTACTAAAGAGCGATTGGTCATTGAGAGACTGCCTGCCTCAGATACCAATATAGTTGCTTCCGACGTACCTATGTTTGCTGAGGGAGAAATTGCGCGGGTAGAGCTGCACGCAGAAACGCCAGAAATTTATAAAGAAGCTTTTGTCAGAGAAGAAGTCACAGTCAAAAAAATAATAGAACAAGATCTTGTAGAAGCAACAGAATCAGTACGACATCAAGAACTAGATGTGACAGTTAAAGGTCAGCCAGATGTAGATGTAGTTAATCGGATACGCGATCGCGATTAGTCTACTCTTACCCTTACTAGTTGCGAATTTATTGTCAGGTGGGCGTTGCCCACCCTACTGAATCAAAATATATAAGTAATGCCGAACAATCTATCCATAGAAGTATGGTTTTTAAACAATCTCTTTCAATAGTAAGAGGAAATGTTGTGAGTATAGCTTTAATGTGAGTAGCAGAAAAAACCTACAAATCGCCTCCAATGGTAGATTTGTCGTTCTTTCTTTTCTATGAAAAAATTAAAGGAAACGAAACAACACTTATCTAATTGCAGACTGCCCGTATAAATAACTCATTCCCAGGATGAAATTGAATATTTCATTTGGAAGATGAGAGGTGAAAAATTGTTTTTTAGGATAGAAGAAATTGAAGCGGGAGAAAACAAATTATGGCTTTGCATAAAATCTCAGATTTCGACCCCGATTATCGCAGCAGCTTTGACGATCGCGATATGAAAGGTTACTCTGTATATTCAGAAAATGATGAAAAAATCGGCTCAGTCAGCGACATTTTAGTAGATGAAGAAGGGCGCTTCCGCTATTTTATAGTGGATCTAGGTTTTTGGATTTTTGGCAAAAAAGTTCTGTTGCCAATGGGTCGCTCCAGAATTGATTACAATGCAGACCGTATATATGCAACTGGTTTGACTCGCGAACAAGCAGAAAATTTACCAGAGTATAACGAACAAGATTTAGTCGATTACGACTACGAAGAGAGAGTCAGAGGAGTATATCGTACCCCAAATTATGGTACAGCAAGTACGATGGGTACGATGGGTACGATGGGTACGATGGGTTCAACCGCAGCTGCTCCAATCGAGCGTGAGGCTACACTTGATGCAACTGCACCGCTAGATCCATCTCCTTCTAATACAGGCTATACAGCAGCTGCTACTAGCTACAATCGCGACACCTACAAGTATGACGACCACGATTCAGACTTGTACAATCTTAACGAGCAGAACCACCAAAGTCTCAAACTCTACGAAGAAAGATTGATTGCCAACAAGCGTCGCGTCAAGACTGGGGAAGTTACAATTGGCAAGCATGTAGAGGTCGAAACAGAGAGAGTTGCAGTACCCGTAGAAAAAGAGCGAGTCGTCATCGAGCGCGTGACACCGACGGATGCTGGTAGACCTGTAGCACCTGGCGAAGTAGACTTCCGTGAGGGAGAAGTAGCACGGATGGAAGTTTATGAAGAAACGCCTGAAATTCGTAAAGAAGCGTTCGTGCGTGAAGAAGTTAAAGTGAAGAAGGTCGTAGATCATCAAACTGTTAACGCCGAAGAAACAATCCGCCGCGAAGAGTTGGATGTAAATACTGGCAACTTACCAGTTGATGAAAACCGCGATCGCATCTAAGACATACTGGAAGTAGGGATCGCTACTTCTTAAAAGTGAGTACAGACAGAGCGCAGATCGCGTACTGTCTGTACTTTTTCACAACGTTTTATTTTTTTGATTTTATCTTGCTCGCGCTCGCATTAAAAAGCTCTTTCCTACCATATTAGGAACATACCTTTCATTTATAACCAGAGTTAATACGTATTCTATAAAATAATCAGACTTTTAACACAAATATTTTTTTAATAGGTTTTGAAATAGGTGTTTTAAAATGATATATCCAACGTCCGATCGCAGCCATTTCAATCTCTTGGTTGAAAAACTCAGAAAGAAATTAAAGGATTTCTTCGTCGTAAATTTGCAAGGCGATCGAATTGGCATCGTAAAGGATATCATTGTAGATCGCCAACAGCAGTTACAATTGATCGTTTCTTCTAAAGTTGGGAGCTTAGCTTCAAACTTGCAAATCAACAGTAAGCAAATACGAAAAATTGAAGTAGCAGATAAATTTGTAGCAGTCGATTTTACATTTGTACCTGAAGAAATAGAGCGAGATATCACTCAAGAACCCGACCGAGAACTGCATTCAAGTAGCAGTCAAGACATAATGATGAGAGGCGGCTTAGAAGTTGCTTCTAGCGAACCTCTAGCAAGGCAATTGGAAGTTGTACCATCGGAACTATCAGCACCCATGACCAGCGAAATAAACAACCAAATTAATACCCAATTGAGTTCATCTCAAGACATATCAACAGAAGAGATTATTAAATTACTAGCAGAAAGAGTAGTAGTAGAGCGAACAAAACGTAAAGTTGGCGAAGTTATTGTCCGCAAAGAAATAGAAACGCGGATGGTAGAAGTCCCAGTGCGGTATGAGAAGCTGATTGTAGAACAGGTTAATCCAGAACACAAGCAAATAGCTGAAATTAATTTAGGACAAGAAACTCTTGCCGATCGCAAAGTGAATTCCTGGGATGTTGGTGAAAAAAATCAAAGTGTAGGTGAATTGACAGTAACAGGTAGATTTGATTCGCCTAAAGTTGCCAGTCTATTATTAAACGCGATCGCCCGCGAACGTCAGCACGGATGTCAGCAAATTCGGATTGAAATTGTCGTAGACAGTCCAGATAAACAAAAGACTTATCAAGAATGGTGCGATCGGTGTTCTCAGTAAGAAAGGAGTAGGGAGCAGGGAGTAGGGAGTAGGGTGTAATGGGGAGAATTCGGAATTAATTTTGAATTTTCTTGCTCCCTCAGCTCCCTCAGCTCCCTTGTCTTCTTTTTCCCTTCCCTCACTCCTCACTCCTCACTCCTCGCCCCTCAAACGATCGCTTTGTAGCAAGACACATAATCTTGGTACTATAAATGCTTGCAGCCAAGATCTAAACAAAATTTAAAGATATGACGAGCGATCGCATAGATGGTATTGCTCCCCACGGCGGACAATTAATTAACCGCATTGCCAACCACGCACAGCGTCTAGAATTCCTAGACAAAGCTGATTTTCTGCCTAGAGTTCAGTTAGACGAACGGGCAGTTTCCGATTTGCAAATGATTGCAATTGGTGCATTCAGCCCCTTGACTGGATTTATGGCACAAGCAGACTATCAGTCAGTCGTTGACAATATGCGTCTGAGTAACGGTCTACCTTGGTCAATTCCCATTACTCTCTCTGTCAGCGAAGAAGTTGCAGCCCCACTGAAAGAAGGTAGTTTAGTCCGGCTAGACGATAAAAGCGATCGCTTTATTGGGGTTTTAGAACTATCACAAAAGTATCGTTATGACAAAATCCGTGAAGCAGCCAGTGTTTACCGCACCGATGACGAAGCACATCCTGGCGTAGCCGTTGTTTACAACCAAGGTGAAGTTAACCTAGCGGGTTCCATTTGGTTGTTACACCGCGATCCACACCCTTTATTTCCCGACTATCAAATCGATCCAGCCAAATCCCGCGAACTTTTTAGAGAAAACGGTTGGCGCACAGTCGTTGGTTTTCAGACACGTAACCCCATCCATAGAGCGCACGAATATATTATCAAGTGCGCCCTCGAAATTGTCGATGGTTTATTCCTACACCCATTAGTAGGGGTAACAAAAAGCGATGATATTTCTGCTGAAGTGCGGATGCGTTGCTATGAAATTATGCTGGAACTCTACTTTCCTGAAAGCAGAGTCATTCTAGCAATCAATCCTGCTTCCATGCGCTATGCGGGTCCAAGGGAAGCAATTTTCCACGCTCTCATCCGCAAAAACTACGGCTGCACCCACTTTATAGTCGGACGCGATCACGCTGGAGTAGGAGACTACTACGGTACATATGACGCTCAACATATTTTTGACGAGTTTGAGCCAAAAGAATTAGGAATTATGCCATTAAAATTTGAACACGCCTTCTACTGCAAGCGGACTCTGCAAATGGCAACTACCAAAACCAGTCCTTCTCGACCCGAAGAACGAATTCACCTATCAGGAACAAAAGTCAGGGAGATGTTGCGGCGGGGTGAATTGCCACCACCAGAATTCTCCCGACCGGAAGTTGCAGCAGAACTAGCTAAAGCCATGAATATTACCCAATACGAGATTTAATTGGTCATATGTGAGTGGTTGGTGGAACCAGTGGCTGGTCGCTAGTTTTTATTCTAGTCACTAGTCACCAGTCACTAGCCACTCTCTACTGATAACTGATAACTGACTCCCTAGTTTATTGATAGGCTGGTAGCTGGTGAGACCAGTAGTAGCTGATAGCTAAAATGAAGCGGCGAGATTTTCTGAGACGATTAGCTCAAGCGATCGCAACATTGGGTGTGGTTGATGCTGGGTGGCTGCGAATAGGCGATCGCTATGCCCATGCCCTCGCCCAGCCAACGGGACGGAAATTAGCTCTCTTGGTAGGCATTAACCAATATCCCGCTACTTTGTCTTTGGGCGGTTGCCTCACAGATGTGGCACTCCAAAGAGAACTGCTCGTTCACCGATTTGGTTTCAATCCAGCTGATATTCTTACCCTTACCGATCGACAAGCCACTCGAAAACAAGTTGAAGCTGCTTTTCTGGAACATCTCACCCAGCAAACCAAAGCTGGGGATACCGTTGTTTTTCACTTTAGCGGCTACGGGCGGCGCGTTTTTGAGGGAGCAGAGAGCAGGGAGCAGGGAGCAGGGGGAGCTGAGGGAGCAAACAACAACCGTCAACTGTCAGCCGTCAACCAGCAACCAACAACCAACAACCAATTCCCTATCAATAGTTTAGTTTGTGCTGATGGTGAAGATCTTCTAGATGAGACTTTATGGCTGCTGTTACGATCGCTGCCGACTAAACAAATTGCAACTTTTCTCGATACGAGTTTTAGCACTCCTGTGAAGATTCTTCCAGGTAGTCTGCGCGTGCGCTCTTTTCCGCAAGCGCTACCAGGACAAGTCAGTGCAGCCGAACTTACCTTTCAACAACAGCTTCAACAAGACTTCCTTTGCCAAGGTATTTTAAATCGGATTGCTTGCGGAAGCATAGATGCTTCAATTAAACCTACACCGACTGCCAATATTCCTGGTGTGGCGATCGCCGCAGCTAGTCCTACTCAAGCTGCGATTGAGACAGCTTGGAATGGTTTTAGTGCTGGACTGTTTACCTATGCCTTAACTCAACACCTCTGGGAAGCGACTCCAGCGACAACAGTACAAGTCAGTCTTAGTCGTGTCAGTGGCACAGTAGAGCAATTAGTAGGTAACGAGCAGCAGCCACAAGTCAACAGTCAAAAAAATCCGCCGTCCGCTCTCACCGACTACCTCAGCCAAGAACCCAGCACCAGCGCTGATGGTGTTGTCATGGCTGTAGAAGAAGACAAAAAGAGCGCTCAGTTATGGCTGGCAGGACTACCACCTACAGTCCTTGCCTACTATGACGTTGGCTCTAAATTAAATTTGATTTCTTTGGACAAGGGAGACAAGGGAGAGGGGGGAGACAAGGGAGACAAAGAAAACGCCTCACTCCTCGCTCCTCGCTCCTCACCCCTTCAACTACAAGTGCGATCGCGCAATGGGTTAATTGCAAAAGCTCAAGTCGTGGGTAATTCTAGCAATGATTCTCCGCAAGTCGGACAGCTAGTACAAGAAGCCGTCAGAGTTTTACCCCGTCATATTCGCTTGATTGTTGCTCTCGATCCGAGCCTAGAACGCATCGAACGGGTAGATGCTACCAGTGCATTTGCTGCTATGCCTTTCGTGTCCCTTGCTACGACGAGCGAACAATTAGCAGATTATGTATTTGGTTTAGTTCCCCCGCCGAAATCGGCAGAAACACCAATTGTCGCAAATGCTAGTTCGCCTGCATCTCGCTACGGTTTATTTACACTCGATCGCCAACCGATCCCCAATACAGCTGGAGAATTCGGCGAAGCGGTAAAAGTTGCCGTGCAACGGTTGTCACCTAAGCTACAAACTCTATTAGCTGCTAAAATTTGGCGGCTGACAACCAACGACGGTTCTTCTCACCTCAACGTCAAAGCAACTTTGGAAATGCTCGATCCCGAAAACAGAGTGTTAATGCAACGGGAAACCCTGCGATCGCCACAAGAAGAGACACCGACTCTTATCGGAAAACTCAAAAAACAACTTCCGACTCCCCCAGATACCATTCCTGCTATACCAATCGGTAGCCGCATTCAATATCGAATCAAGAATAACGGCGATCGCCCAGTACATTTACTCTTACTGGGCTTAGATAGCAGCAAAAGCGCGATCGCGCTTTACTCTTCTCAATTACCTACCGATAATGATAATAACGAGTCTAATTCTAAGCCAATTCTTAAGGATATAGAGATTGCACCAGGAGAGACGGCGACCGTACCGCAATCAACAGCTAATTTTACCTGGACGATTCACAAGCCAACTGGGTTGGCAGAGCATCAACTGATTTTTAGTAGTGCCAGCTTTACGCAAACTTTAGCAGTCTTGGCAAATACCGAGCGGGATCTCGACGAGCTAGAAGACATTGGAGCTTTATCCAATCCCTTAGAAGTGGTTCAAGCTGTCATGAAAGATTTACAGGATGCCAGTGCGGTCCTCCCTCCACGCATCACTGCTAGCGCTAGTAATGACGCTGTTAGCCCTTCTTCAGACACTTACGCTCTTGATGTCAACGACTGGGCAAGTCTGAGCTTTGTTTACCAAGTCGTATGAGTAGAAACGCGATTGCGTTTCTACTCAAAATATGTCTCCCAGGTGGCTACTAACTGCTGAGCTGCATCCGTGCCTTCAGCCGGAAATTGCTCTAAAAATTCTTTATCTGTGCTGGAGTTGTAGGGTCCTTCTTTCAGTTCCAAAATTATCGTATCTGGAGCTAGAGCAACTGCTGTATGGTAGGTTGCTTCAGGAAGTTCGAGTCCCCACACTGCACCACCAGCACTAACAAGTTCTGTCGTGACGATCTCACCTCGATCGTTCATAACTAACATTCCTAGCGCACCTTGGCAAACTAGAAAGAACTCAAACCCGTTTATCCCACCATCGCGACAGTGACGGTGCGGACGAACATATGTACCTGGCTGGAGAATATTGACAAAGCGCTGTACTTTTTCCGAGCGATCGTGAAAGCTATAAGTCTGGCGCAAGCGCGGACTTTGACGCGCTTGAGTAGCAATCCGCTCGATTAACTCTCGATCCAAGCGCTTGATAGGTAAAGTCTGCATTTCAATCTCCTGCGATCGCCCTTACTGCACGTTCTCTAGAAATTTACCTAGATGCATTACCCATAGTCAAATGTTCGTGTGAGATTAGCTTCTACAGATGGGAATACTGGAGGTAAGCAATTAGCAGCGATCGGCTATTCTATCCCTTACCCTCAGCTCCCTAGAAATGAATGAGACAACAGTACAAAACTTTATCCAACTAATTTCTGCACGTACGGGTTTGCAAGTTCGCCCGCAAGATCGCCAAGAGCTTTGTAAAAAACTAGAGACACGGATGAAGGTTTTGAAACTGAATGCTCCAGAAAAGTACTATCAACTATTACTGGGATCGACTGATGACTCAAATAGCAACAGAGAATGGCAAGAACTACTCATTTTATTAACAGTTGGCGAAACTTATTTTTTTCGCGACCAAGGACATTTTAAGCTACTCAAACATCAAATTTTACCTGAGTTGATCGAGAGTAAAAGAAAGGCTTGCCTTAATTCTTTAACACAAAAGCCAAGTCTAAGAATTTGGAGTGCAGGATGCTCCAGCGGTCAAGAACCTTATTCTATTGCAATTTTAGTCAAAGAACTCATTCCCGATCTCAGCGACTGGGAAGTTGTGATTTTGGGAACTGACATAAATTCAGAAGCAATTGAAAAAGCAAGACGAGGCATTTACGAATCTTGGTCTTTTCGTCAAGTAGATCCTCAGCTTCAGAAGCACTATTTTCAGCAACGCAAGCTTGGTTGGGAACTCGATCCGAGAATTCGCCGTATGGTGAAATTTCAGTGTAGTAATTTGTTACAAGACTCCTTTCCTAGTTCAACTCTCAATATCCACGATATGGATATTATTATTTGCCGTAATGTCTTTATTTATTTTAGTTTTGATGCGATCGCTACCGTAATCGAGAAGTTTTATCAAACTCTCAGACCCTATGGATATTTAATTGTCGGTCATACAGAACTTTCAGGGCAAAATCTCAGTAAATTTAAGCTTAAAGCTTTTACAGAATCTATAGTCTATCAACGGCAGAATACATCAAACGAAACAAAAAACTCATTCAATAATGCTATAATTCAAAACTCGCATAATCAAGTAGATATTCCCAAATCTATTCCCAAATCCATACCTCATCAATTAACAAACTTCCAGCTCAATCATCTTAAACATAACTCTCTAAAACTGAAGCCAATATCAGAACGATCGCCCGTTGCCTTACCTACGATCGTCTCCCAATCTATCTCCGACCTCGCAATAGTAGAAACTCTCTTTCAATCAGGAGAATATAGTAGAGCAATCCAAGCAGCTCAAACACTGATTCAGCAACATCCTAAGTCTTTTAAAGCTTATTATTTAATCGCTCAATCTTGGGCAAACCTCGGTGACTATGAACGCGCAACTCACTACTGTCAGCAAGCTATAAAACTCGATAATTTATCTGAAAAACCTTATTATCTGTTAGCACGAATCGCTGAAGAGCAAGGAGATTTAGAAAAAGCCAAAACATTATTGAAAAAAATTATTTATCTTGCTCCTGAATCTATAGCAGCCTATCTAGAATTAGGTTCGCTTTATGAAAAAGCAGGCGATCGCCAGCGAGCAAATAAAATGCTAGCTACAGCCTTAGAACTTCTGAAAAAACTATCTCCTACAAGTGCGATCGAACCTTACGAGCAGGTCTTAGCAAGTGAATTAATTACTAAAATTAAACAGACTTTAGCAATATAATACAACCTACAACCGCAAAGACGAGCATAAAGGCGATCGCTTTTAGAAAGTAGGAGAAACAGATAATGAGAGGAAATTGGCTAATTTTAGCTACTGGTGGCTTATTTTCTGGTATTCTTGCTGGATTGCTAGGTATTGGTGGTGGTACTGTTCTCGTTCCCTTGCTAGTTTCTCTAGGTTATGCACCCGTACAGGCTGTTGCTACGAGTAGCTTGGCAATTTTAGTCACTTCTATTTCTGGTAGCATCCAAAACTGGCGCATGGGTTACTTTAACTGGAAGCAGGTGAGCTTGCTAGGATTTCCTGCGGTTGTAACCTCACAAATTGGCGTGTATACAGCTAGTCGCATTCTACCGTACATCCTTCTACTGGCTTTTGGTGTTTTATTGCTCGTCAACATTTATTTAGTTAACTTGCGCCAGCACCTCACTAATAAACAGACTTCGGCAGAGACACAATTTAACCCTTTACTCGCTCGACTTTTCACCGGAGGTGCAGCAGGTATTCTCGCTGGATTATTCGGTGTAGGTGGAGGGGTGATTATGGTTCCGCTTCAAATGTTACTCCTAAAAGAAGAAATAAAAGTTGCCATTCAAACGAGTTTAGGTGTAATTGTGATTACAGCTATTTCTGCAACTGTCGGGCATACCGTAACAGGTAACGTACTATTTATACCAGGATTACTATTAGGTTGTGGTGGTTTGCTAGGAGCGCAAATTAGTACTCGCATTTTACCCAAACTACCAGATCGGACAGTTAGTTTTGTGTTTCGTCTATTTTTAGGAGTATTGTCAATCTACGTTTTTTGGCAAGCTTGGCAATCTTATTCTGCTTAATATTTAGGTGTCAGTCAGTTGCTAGCTATCTTAAATTGCTAGACAAAACAATAGATACTTGAAGTCGTTTTTAATACGAGTGTCAAAATATACTGATAAAAAGTTATAAAATCTACAATTTAGAGTTAAATACTGAGTTTAACAGTATTTTTGAGTCACTAGACTTTTTAAGTTTTGGTGAAATATCGAGCTATCAAAATACTGTAATAACACTGAAAAACCTTATCTTATCTTTATAATTCGGTATTGCTACCGATACAATTACTTTTTACTATTTGCCATACTAAAAACGCAGCAATATAGCAAAAAACGCCTCATATTTAGATGACAATTCGAGCGAGCTGTGCTGTTTCTCTTGCTACATAACTTTCACGGCTAAGCAAACTATGTTGCCTAATCAGTATCAAGCACAGGAACTATCTAATCTGTTAGAAAACATCCAAACTAAACAAGCAAGTGGTGTTTTGTATATAGATGCACAAGTCGATCCAGAAAAGCCTGCAAAACCTCGCGTGCTGATTTGGAAAGACGGACGCACGCTCTATGGTGGTAAAACAGTTCCAGATGCTCCTAGCTTAGTCAAATTGTTAGAACAAAAACTAAGTCGAGAATGGGTGGCTTCTGCGGTGGCTTTTGCAATGCGCCAAGTTACAGAGCAAGCATCACTTCGCGATGTACTAGAGCGTTTGGTGCAAATGCAGCTATATAACTGGGAACAAATTGAGGCTGTTCTTTACAGTCAGTTATTATTAACGGTAGAACAAATTTTACCTTATCCCGGTAAGTTTCAATTTGATAGTCATAAGCAGCTAAATTTTTGTCGCGGCGTTGAATTATCAAAGCTAATGCTAGATATTACTCAACGTCAGGAACAATGGTACAGCTTCAGACCTACTATTATGTCAATGGATGCAGTACCGAGTTTAAAATCTGATACTTTAGCTAATGTTACAGAGCCAAATGTGCGCAAGCATTTGCAAGAATGGGTCAACGGACAGCGATCGCTAGTGGATATCGCTGAAGGATTGAATAAAGATCCGTTGAGTATAGCAAAATCCTATATAAATTGGATACAAGCAGGCTGGTTAGACATAGCAAATAACAACACTACTACAACTCAAATTTCTTTATCTACAGTTTTAGCTGTAGATGATAGTGCCGTCATGCAACAACTGATTAAAAGAGCGCTGACGGGTTATTGTCAAGTCATATTGGCTAGTAATGCTGTAGATGCTCTGAACATAATTTATCATGAAAAAATTTCCCTGTTGCTACTCGATGTTTCTATGCCAGAGATAGATGGCTTAGAGCTTTGTCGAACTGTGCGTAGTATTCCTCAGTTCCGCGACTTGCCAATTATTATGGTGACAGCAAGAGACGGTTTTTTTGATAAAGTTAAAGGTAAATTTGCTGGTTCTAATGACTATTTAACCAAGCCGTTTGATGCAGAACAGTTACGCCAGGTAGTAGGGAGATATATCGGATTGGGAATTAGTGCCAATAATAATAAAGATGCAGTTGCATTTGATTTATCTAGCTCTAGCTAGATTTTTTATTTCTTTGCAACTCGCTTGAGAGCTATTTTCATTTCATATTCAATAACATAAATTATGACGATCGAATATTAGTTAATCACTCCGTTAATTATTCAAGTGACAACCGCAAATGGAAACTAAACCTTATCTAATTTTCAGCTTGCATGACTTGCAGTATGGAATTGATGCAACTCTCGTACAAGAAATTTTTCTGCTGCCCGAGTTGAATCCTATCATTGAAGCACCAACCGATATTGCAGGCATTTTGAATTTACGTTCTCAACTCGTACCCGTAATGCATCTCGGTCTGCGTTTAGGATACAAAATACAGAATTGTCACCTCAACGATAGCGTTATCGTTTTACAATGGCAAGATTTACGGATTGGGATTATTGTTAATTCCGTTTATGAAGTAAAAAATATTAGTTCTGAAGTTATAGAAACAAATATTTCATACGGACGAGTTAAAGAAACTACAGCGCAATTTATTCAGAGTATTGCCAAATTAGATGCAGATATGATCTTGTTGCTAGATCCAGAGCAACTGATCTGCTATTCTACAGTTGAAGATATTTTACCAGCACTAAATAGCGAATTCAACGAGATAGAAACTCATGGCGATCGCCCTCAGTTAAAAGAGAAGGAAAGCATTCATAAACATAGTTTTTACGATTTATATTATCCGCAAGTCACCCCACAAGAAAAAGCAATTTTTCGGGAACGGGCTGAGAACTTGAGACGGCAAGCTGAGAGTTCTGATTTTACTGGACTTATACCATTAGCAGTATTTGGTCTTAACGGCGAATATTTTGGACTAGATTTAGATATCGTGCGAGAATTCACCAACATTCGTCATATGACTCAGATTCCGTGCTGCCCAAATCATATTGTTGGCAACATGAATTTACGCGGAGAAATTGTCACTTTAGTAGATATTCGTCAGGCTTTAAACTTATCGCTCGATCTCGATCGGACTACCTCAAAAGCCATTGTGATTCGCTTCAACGATACGATCGCCGGAATACCTGTAGATGAAGTTTTTGATGTGATGTATCTACGTCCGTCAGATTTGACACCAGTACCAGTAGCAGTGCATTCCGCTAACGATGAATACCTCAGAGGTAATGCCCCATATTTAGAAAAAATGCTGACCGTACTTGACTTACCTCAGCTTTTATCTAAGAGCAGCTTAGTTGTAGACGAAGAAATTTAACATTTTATGATAGACGATCCAGAACTGAGAGATATATATAAAACAGCTTGTGCCGAACGGATGCAGAAGTTGGAAGAGTGCTTAATGCACTTAGAAAAACATCCAGGCGATCGCGAGCAACTCGAAGACTTTTTGCGAGAGATTCACACCCTCAAAGGAGACTCTCGAATGCTGGGTGTACAGGGTGTTGAAACCCTGACGCATCAAATTGAAGAGGTACTAGCCGGAGTCAAGCGGGGTGAGAACAACTTAACCGCAGAACTGTGCGATCGTCTTTATCAAGGACTTGATGCCATGCGCCAGTTCGTCCATGAGGCGGTTACGGGTGTTGCTCCAAGCGTCAATCTTTTTTACGTCCTCGCCCGATTGATGGGCGCACAGTCCAGTCCTGTGAGTGAAGACGAGGAACTATTACCTGCTGACACTCCCATATTCACCGAACCTGTAGCCGCCGCAGACATCCCACTATTTGAGAACGATCTATTTCCCGAACCACCCATCACTGCGTTAGAAGACGATCTATTCTCCGAAACGCCTGTTACTGCTCCATCTGAAGCGATCGCCGCATCATTTGACCTACTTAACGACGATTTGTTCTTGCCCGAACCTCCTGTATTACCGAAGATTCTCCCTACACCTCCATCACTGCCAGTTAAACAACCTGAAATTACACCTGCACCCGTACCCGAAGCTAAAGTCAAGCCGCAGCCAGCTCCAGCAGCCGAAGCCAGCGAGACAGCCCAAACTAGTAACTATCAAATCGATACGATTCGTGTCGAACCGCAAAAGCTCGATACGTTGATGACTCAAGCAGGTGAGTTAACGGTGACTAAACTGCGGATCGCTCAACGCATGGGTGAAATTGAAGAAATTCTCACCCTCTGGGAAGAGTGGAGTCGGGATGCTTTTGTCAATCGCTCGGTGTTTGACAAGATAGAGCTTGGCTTGCACGCCAACAACATCAAGCAATTACAGAACTTCCAACATCGGTCGGAGCAACGTTTAGAACGCCTCGGCTCTCTGATTAACCATCTGAAAAGCACGGCTTACGAAGACACCGCTCGGTTAGATATTGTCACTGGAGAATTAGAGTCAGGGATCAAGACTCTACGCCTTTTACCTCTATCGAATATGTTTGCGCTTTTTCCCCGTCTCGTCAGAGATTTAGCCAAGCAGCAAGGCAAGGAAATCAATTTAGTCATTGAAGGCGGAGATACCAAGGCAGACAAACGAATTTTAGAGGAAATGAAAGACCCATTGCTGCACCTGTTACGCAATGCAATCGATCACGGTATTGAGACACCTCAAGAACGAGAAAGCTTGGGTAAACCACGCACGGCAACTATCCGCTTGCGAGGGTATCAATCTGCTAGCAGTATTGGGATTGAAGTTACAGATGATGGGCGCGGTTTGAACATCGATAGCATTAAACGCACTGCTGTGCGACGGGGACTCCACCGCGAAGAAGAATTGGAAGCCATGACAACGGCTCAAATTCAATCGCTAATTTTTGCCCCTGGTTTCTCGACTCGAACGACAGTGACAGAAATTTCTGGTCGCGGGGTGGGTTTGGATGTGGTGCGGGCAAATGTCGAAAGAATGAAGGGGACGATCCAAATCGAATCTTTGCCTGGGATGGGCTGTGAGTTTCGGATCAAGTTAGATACGACTTTAGCCACCACTCAAGTTTTGATTGTGGAAGTTAATCGCATGTCCTACGCGCTGCCAGTGGAGTTCGTGCAGACAAACTTGCTCGTGTCTCGGCAAGAGATCTTTGCTTTGGAAGGCAGTCAAACGATCGCGATTGAAGGTCAACCAGTTTCCGTGGCTTGGCTAGCCGATTTACTAGAGTTGCCCGCGATCGCTCCTAGTCTCAAATCTGCTGCTAAAATGCTGCCTTGTGTCATAGTGCAAGTCGGTAGCGATCGCCTTGGGTTGCTAGTAGACGCTTTACTCGATCGGCAAGATATCGTTCTAAAGCCGCAAAGTAAGTTACTCAAGCGCATTCGGAACGTAACTGGTGCAACTATCTTGGGTACGGGTGAAGTTTGCATGGTTCTCAATCCTCAAGATTTACTCAAATCCGTACAGAAGAAGCCTGTAGCCCTACACGCCAGTGAATCGAGCCAACAGGCACAAACTAAGCAAAAGCTGCTATTAGTCGAAGACTCAATTATCATCCGCACTCAAGTCAAGCGCCTGTTAGAGAGTGCTGGCTATGACGTGACTGCTGCTGTAGACGGGGCTGATGGATTCAACAAGCTGAGGACAGGCAGTTTTGATGCTGTCATCTCAGACGTGCAAATGCCGAATTTAGATGGTTTGGGGCTAGCGGCAAAAATTCGCCAACACAAAGAATATCAAGAGTTACCAATTATTCTCGTCACAACTCTTGCTTCTGATGAAGATAAACGTCGAGGTGCAGAAGCAGGAGCAAATGCTTACCTCACTAAAGGTACGTTCGATCAAAAAATCCTACTCGATACGTTGAATAGATTGATTTAAAAGTCAAAAGTTAAAAGTCAAATGTCAAAAGTTATGTGTTAGTAAAGGTGAGTTCACTAAAATATTTGTCGTAGTATAAATATCTCGATGAATTTGTCGGGACAACAGTTAAACACTGAAACGAATTTGTGGCGATCGCTAAGAAATTATAGAAATGAGGAACCACTGTGAAAATTACAAGACAATTACAAGCAACTGGCATCGGACTATTGATTTTTGCTGCAAGTAACGTAGTTTTTGTTTATCTCAATACTGCTACATCTGATAGTCGAATTGTGAATTATGCGGGGATTGTCAGAGGTGGGACTCAGAGATTAGTTAAATTAGAACTGGCTGGCAAAAAAAGCGATAAATTAAGTGCCAAACTAGACACAATTGTTAATGGATTGAGGCGAGGCGATCGCACGCTTGACTTACCTGCGGCAACCGAACCAGAGTTTATTGCCAAAATGAAAGAGATTGAAAAGGCTTGGATAACTCTGAAAGCTACTATCGCTCAAGTTAGGAAAAATTCACAATATCGCACCGACCTGTTGAGCCAAAGTGAAGATTATTTTGAATTGGCAGATAAAACTGTATCGACTGCTGAAGTCATCGCTCAAGCCAAAGTCGAAAGATTACGGATGTTGCAGCTAGTTTTATTTGGTATGAACCTATTAATTTTGGGCATTATTCTGTGGATCAACCGTAATATTGCCTTGAGTTTGCAAAAATCTGTCGGAACGATTGCCAATACCTCAACTCAAATTGCTGCGGCGATTTCAGAACAGGAACAAATAACAGTTCAACAGGCTGTTTCTGTGAATCAAGTTAGCAGCACGATGGACGAGCTAGGTGCTTCTTCTCAGCAATCGGCAGAGCAAGTAGAAGCTTCTGCTACAGGAGCTAGGCAAGCGTTGTCACTCGCTGAGGGAGGTACTAAAGCTGTCAGTAACATTTTAGAACAAATGAAATTGCTTGAGGAAAGTGTAGGTGCGATCGCCACCCAAATACTCAATTTGAGGGGACAAACAAATGAGATTGGTGGAATTTCCACTCTAGTATCGGGCATAGCCAGTCAGACCAATATGCTAGCGCTGAATGCAGCAGTGGAAGCAGCCAGGGCAGGAGAACACGGTAAAGGATTTGCTGTCGTAGCTGAAGAAATTCGTAAATTAGCCGACCAAAGCAAACAATCGGCAGAGCAAATTAATACTCTTGTTGCAGATATTCAAGCAGCAATTAATGCAACTGCGATCGCTACTGAAAGAGGCACAAAAACAGTTGGTGCGGGTATGGAAATGACTCAAGGAACGGCAACCTCGTTTCAAGGTGTGGCGAATTCAATTGACAGTATCTTTTTAAATCATCAACAAATTTCGCTCAACGCCCAGCAACAAGCACTAGCGACTCAACAAGTTATGGATACTATGAATCAACTCGCCTTATCAGCTCAAGAATCAGCGGGTGGGATTAGCCAAATTAAAGTTGGTACTCAACAACTAGAAATGGCGGCTAAAAACTTATTGGCAATGGTGTAAAAGATAATCTACACAATTCAAAACCTCAACAAAAATTTCACAGAATAAAAGGAATAGCTCTCATGAAACTTTCATTAACAGCTAAAGCAATTGCTTTTTCTATCGCCCTTGGCACGCTGCCAGCCATGGCGATCGGAGTTAGTAACTATATTTCTGCGAGTAACAACTATCGCCAAAATGCAATTCAATCGCAAGAATCTCTCGCCTTTTCTTTAGCAGATAAGGTTGGGCGTTTTATGTTCGAGCGCGCTGGTGATATTCGAGTCATCTCTAGGTTGCCAATTTTAAATAATCCCGAAGGCACAAAAGAAATTACTCAGCAGCAAAGACAAAATGTGCTAGATGGATTTATGAGAATTTATGGCGTTTACGACAGTATCGCTGTCATGGATTTGTCGGGAAAAGTAATTTTACGCACGACTGGAGAAACATCGACAAATCTAGCAGATCGTGATTATTTCAAGGAGGTGATAAGAACTAAACAGATAGCGATTATCCAACCTCGAAAAAGCTCAAATGGTGAAGTTACCGTTCACTTGGCTGCTCCGATAATTAATGCCAATACAGGCAAAATGATAGGCGTAGTTCGCGCCCGTATGCCCGTAAAAAGCTTAGACAGCATTTTAAATGAAAAAATATTCAATGCATCGCAACAGACTCAACAAGTCGGATCGAGTAGTAAAGAATATCATCTCATCAGTTCTGATGAGAAGTTCTTTGCCGCACGGGAAGCAGAACAAGTCGGTCGCGATGCCAAAGAAGACTTTGCTAGCTTTGTCAAAATGCACGCCGAGAAAAAAATGGCAACAGCGATCGATATCGATCGCCTTGACAAATCAGAACAATTAGTCTCCTACGCGCCAGTACCGAACACGGAAGGAATGCCAGAACTCAACTGGAGCGTAATCTTAGCAGAAGATACAAAATCCGTATTTGCTGGGCAGCAGCAACTCATCACCAACCTATTGCTGGGAACTGGAATCACCTTACTAGTTGCTGGTGGGTTGGCAGTTTTGTTTGCTAGCCGTACAGCTAAGATGATTCAACAAATTGCCAATGCCGTTGCTTCCTCTTCTACTGAAATTGGAGCAACCGTCGAGCAACAAGAACGCACCACTACCGAACAAGCTAGTTCTGTCAACCAAACCACCGTCACTGTAGAAGAGTTGGGCGCAGCTTCTCGCCAATCTGCCGAACAAGCCGAAGCTTCTGCTGCTGGGGCGCGTCAAGCCCTAGAACTTGCCGATAACGGTAGCAAAGCCGTACATCAAACGATGGCAGAAATGTCTACCGTCCGCGATAAAGTGGGGGCGATCGCCGAGCAAATTATGCGATTATCAGAACAAACGACTCAAATCGGTAGTATTTCCGATTTAGTTGCAGATGTTGCCAACCAAACCAATATGCTAGCCCTGAATGCAGCAGTAGAAGCAGCACGGGCAGGAGAACACGGTAAGGGATTTGGTGTAGTTGCAGGTGAAATTCGCAAACTTGCCGACCAAAGTAAGAAATCTGCCGAGAAGATCAATGCATTAGTTAACGATATTCAAGCTTCAATTAACAGCACCGTAATGGCAACGGACGAAGGCACAAAATCAGTCGATTATGGACTGCGCTTAGCCCAAGGAACCGTAGAATCCTTCACTGGAGTCGCAGATGCCGTTAACCACGTCTTCCTCAACAGCCAACAAATTTCTCTCAGCGCCAAGCAGCAAGCGGTTTCCGTGCAGCAAGTCGTCTCGGCAATGAACGAAATCAACCTCGGTGCAAAAGATACGGCAGCTGGCATCAACCAAGTTCGCGTGTCAACGCAACAACTCAATCAAGTCGCCCAACAATTACAAGCAATTGTATAGAAATAAGTCAAAAGTCAAAAGTTAAAAGTCAAAAGTCAAAACCGAGAAGATAGGAGACAGAAAACAGAAGACAAAAGTAGTTTTTCTCCCTCAGCTCCCCCAGTTCTCTTCTTCCTCAACTCTTTTCTTCCCGACTCCCAACTCCCGTACGGCAGGTTTCCAAACCCGCCCCTACCGGCTCCCGACTCCCAACTCCCTGATAACTGACAACTGATAACTGATAACTGATAACTGCCATGACACCAATTAAAGTTTTATTAGTCGATGACTCTCCCGTTGCTATGAGCATTTTCCGTAAAGTACTTGATTCTGCACCAGAAGTGCAGGTTGTAGGTACAGCTCAAGATGGTGCAGAAGCTTTAAATTTAATTCCTAGAGTACAACCTCAAGTCATTTGCACTGACTTAAAAATGCCCAAAATGGATGGTTTGGAATTCATCAAACAAGTGATGGCGAAGACTCCATTACCAATTTTAGTTTTGAGTGATGCCGTTCAAAAGCAAGACATTGATAATGTGTTCCAAGTTTTGCAAGCTGGAGCCATCGATGTAATGCCAAAACCTGCATCAGTTTCCACCGCAGATCAGGAGGAACTAAAGCGCCAATTAATTACTAAAATTAGAGTTTTGGCAAGCAAGCAAGTTAGTGCAAAACCGCTCACATAATCGTCACAGGAAGTGCGCCAACCGAATATCTGCGTCGTCGGTGTAGAGACGTTATGGCAATTCTCGATTGCGTGTGTGACATTTGTAGGAACGCACAGAGAAAGCGCCCTTACAGATCGTGTGTTTTACCCAATTGAAAAACGCTATTAGATGTAACGTCTCTCTTAGTACAGGACAAAACCTTGAAAACTAGAGAAGAAAAGGGTTTCATGGAAATTGCGAATTTTCTCGATGAAACCCTATGGATCAGGTTACGCTACTACGGCAAACTTTACAGCCCCATTTGGCATGGCATGGAGCCCGCTTAAGCTTTCTAGCCATGTTCCTCATAGCTTTGTTTCGCGTTAAAACTGTCAATTTGGCTGAATTAGCTACAGGATTTGTGGGACAAGCGCAAACCGACTCAAATTACAAACGGCTCCAACGCTTCTTCCGCAACTTTGAACTCAACTACTATGAGATAGCTAAAGTGATTGTGGGAATAATGAGCATCCCTGAACCTTGGGTGTTAAGCTTGGATCGGACTCAGTGGCAGTTTGGACAAACCACATTCAACATTCTGACTTTGGGCATCGTTCATCAAGGGATGGCATTTCCCGTGCTATGGTGGATGCTCGACAAGAAAGGGAACTCCAACACCAACGAGCGCATTGAGCTGATGGAGGAAGTAACTGCTCTGTTTCCAGACCGTGAAATCGCCTATCTCACTGCTGACCGGGAGTTTCTCGGACATGAGTGGTTTGGCTATCTGCTCAAACATCCTACCCTTCCCTTTCGGATTCGTATTCGCGCCAGTGATTGCTTGAGCAATGGACGACAAAGCTTGAAGGCAAGCGTTGTCTTTGCACACCTCAAACTCCAACAGACTCAGGTACTGCCCAAACGCCGTCGCTTGTGGGGCTATTGGTTGTACGTGGCTGCCCTACGGCTGGAGGATAACGAGCTATTGGTCGTAGTCACTCCCAATTCAGCCGCAACCGCGATCGCTGATTACGCAGCGCGGTGGGGCATTGAAACCCTATTTGGCACATTCAAAACGCGGGGCTTTTGTCTAGAATCAACCCATTTCACTGATTCAGAACGCTTGAGCAAACTCCTAGCTCTATTGACACTAGCCTTATGCTGGGCATTCCTTACAGGGCAGTGGTTGCATCAAATCAAACCGCTCAAAATCAAAAAGCACGGACGTAAAGCTAAGAGCCTGTTTCGCTACGGCTTCGACCACTTGCGGGCAATTGTCCTAAACTTGGAGCAAAAAAACGCTGAATTTCTCAATGTTTTACAATTTTTGTCCTGTACTTAGAACGTCTCTATGCTATTTGCACTTTTGTACGGTTGATTCGAGATCCGATTAATGCCAAAATTTCCAGTAAAAGTTTTATTAGTTGAAGATTCACCTGTTGTCTTGGCAATTCTGAAAAAGCTCTTAGCTACGACATCAGAAATAGAAGTCGTTGGCACGGCTAGCAACGGTCAAGAAGCTTTGGAAAAAATTCCCGAGCTGCAACCTAACGTCATTTGTACAGACCTACACATGAGAAAAATGGATGGTCTGGAGTTTACCAAACAGGTGATGGCAAAACACCCTTTACCAATTCTAGTTATCAGCAGTTCGGTACAGGAGAGCGACACCAATACGATTTTTCAATTGCTACAAGCTGGAGCGATCGATGTCTTTCCCAAACCTGCAATGGGAACACCTTCAGAGTACGATCGCATCAAGCAAGAATTAATTACCAAAATTAAAGTACTTTCTGGTGTCAGCGTCTTCACGAAACCATTAAAGCAGCCCGTACTCTCAACCGCAGCTCAACCCTTAGTTCAAGGTAGAATTTCAGGATCTCACAGCGGGTTATCCTCAATTCGGATGGTGGCTGTCGGTGCTTCTACAGGTGGTCCCCAAGCATTACAGAAGCTTTTTAGCCATCTACCAAGTCACTTCCCAGCGCCCGTTATTTGTACTCAGCATATTAGCGAAGGATTTTTGCATGGATTGGTGAGTTGGCTGGCAACTGAGTGTCAAGTCAAAGTTAAGATTGCTCAAGATGGGGAAATTCCATCACCGGGAACGATTTATTTTGCGCCAGAAAAGTGTCATTTAGAATTTAGTTCTCTAGGCAAATTTACTCTTAACCGAGCAACTGGCGTCGTAGACGGTCACTGCCCCTCAGTTACAGTCATGTTTAAATCTGCTGCCCAGTTTTACGGTAAGGGAATCATAGGCGTGCTACTAACAGGAATGGGTAGAGATGGTGCTACGGGAATGCAAGCGATCGCCCAAGCCGGAGGAATGACAATTGCTCAAGACGAGGCAACTAGCATCGTGTTTGGAATGCCAAAAGAAGCGATCGCTCTAGGAGCCGTGCAACACATCTTACCGATTCAAAGCATAGCTCCCTTCGTGCTGAGTCGGGTTTTTGTTAGGTAACAGTTATCAGTTGTCAGTTGTCAGTTATCAGAGGAATTTCTGACCAACAACAACCGTCATCACGGAGTGTAGCACAGCGCGTTTACCGTCAACCGTCTTCACGTAGCTTGCTTCCCCGAAGGGGTAGTGTAGCGAGCGCGTTTACCGTCAACCATCAACCGTCACCTAAACAACAAATAACCATCATTCAGAAGCTTCAAACAACCACTTTCTAACTCGTTCCATGCTTTGCCAATCTGGTTTGCGGCTCATGCCATCAGCAATGTTTTGCTTGACTTCATCCCGCATGTCGGAATCAATCATAATGAACTGCATAGCGCGATCGACATGTTCGCGCACGCCTTTTTGTCCGGTTTCCAGCATGGCTACGGCAAGGTTAACTCTGGACTGGGCATCTTGGGGATGTAACTTAACTGCCTTTTGCGCCGCTTTGAGGGCAGCATTTGATTTATCGCTTAATAAATACAACCACGCCAAACAAGTCCAAGCAGCGCTGCTTTTGGGAGCGCGATCGCAAATGTCTTGAAAAACTGGAATTAACTTCTCTGGTTCTTCGCCAGCCTTGTAGCGTTCGAGTGCTGATTCAAATAAAGATGAGACAGTATCGGTCATTGTTAATGAAAGAAAGTAGGTAAATAGTTAACGGTTAACGGCTGACAGTCAACCGTTAACTGTCAACTGTCAACTCTACCTATTAAACCCCAAACGATTTCCCGCAGCCACAAGTTTGATTGGCGTTGGGGTTCGTGAATTGGAAGCCGCCACCGATCATGGCATTACTGTAATCTAGCTGTAAGCCATAAAGGTATAAGATGCTTTTGCGATCGCACACGATCTTGAAGCCCTCGTAATCGTAGACTTCATCATCGGCTCTAACTTTACTAATATCTTCAAAATCCATCATGTAGGACATTCCAGAGCAGCCACCCTGACGCACTCCCACCCGCAAGCAGAGGTCTTGCCCTTGGCGATCGCGCAGAAATGAAATATGTTGCAGAGCTGCTTGGGTTAACTGAATGCCTCGCTGTTGAGACTGGGTTGCTGATGTCATAGACTGTTACAACTCCTGGTATGGTTTTAGAATGCAATATGCAGCTTTTTCGTCCATTGTAACGGCAACAGAGGTGCGGTTTGAGAAATTGTCAACGATCCTGACCAAAGCGCCACAAAGATTTCTATCCTAGAATTGATAGGTCTAATTGGATGAAACGGGATCGGGGAAAATACAACTCCTGTTGGCTGAGGCAAAGCTGCCAATTGCTTAACGACAACTCCCACACCTAAGTAAGATCGAAAGTTTGCACTGTCTCCCTGATTGGCTTGGTTGGTCTATGACAACTTCGTTAAATAGCTCCACGCGACGGCGTTTGCAGAAATTGAATCAAATTCCTTGTGTCTGGGAGGGCGATCGCCGCACGTTATCAGCGCCAAGCCCAAGAGGAGACACAGAAGCAGGGAGCGAGTGTATTTTGTGGGTAGATGGCTCTCAAGGAGTCGTGCGGGCAATGGATGTCGTGGCTACCGACAGTGGACCCGAAGTTGTCGTGCGCACGCTGTTACGAGCAATGGAGCATCCCAACAGTCCCGCCAAACCCGCTCGTCCTCAAAAAATTGTCGTGCGCGATCGCGAAATTCAGTTTTATTTGCGCGGCGTGTTACAAGAATTAGACATCGCGATCGATTACGTTCCCGATCTACCGCTAATTGATGAATTGTATCGCGGCTTTGAAGAATTTGGGGAAGCTCATCCCCCCGAATTGCCACCTCAATATGCCACCGCACTCAAAAAGAAAGCATTTGAGATTTGGCAAGCTGCTCCTTGGGAGTTATTAGAAGAACACCAAATTATCGCCGTCAAGCTCAACCATTTTGATATCGAAACCCTATATATTTCCGTGATGGGAATGTTGGGGATGGAATATGGCATTTTGCTCTATCGCTCTGCTGAATCCTTGCAAAGATTTCGGGCGAAAGTTTTGATTGAAGAAGATGCCACAGAACAGCTAGAAGAAGCTTTTCTCAAACAAGACTGCTTATTTCTTACTTTCGAGCGCTCGGAAGAGATGGATGGTGGTGGAGAATTTGTCGATCTAGCAGACTTACCCCTGTCGGAGATTGAGCCATCTTTTGGTAATATCCATCCTCTAGAAGGACTGCGCTCTGTCCTCTATGAGGAGGAGGCTAGTGCTGTCTTTGTTGCTTTGGAAGCTTTAAATCGCTTTTTGCGAAACGAGCGCCGACAACTAGGCGGGAAAACTTTTCCTGAGATTAGCCGCAACTATCGCATTACACTACCCTCATCCCAGTCGGAGAAAAAATCCCACCCCCTCAGCGTGACTGTCTCCACCTTGCCGAATTTGGCTACAGAGTTAGAGGAAATGGCAGATGCAGTTGCAACTGAGGCAATAGAAGCAGAAGATTTGGACGACATGCCTCTATTTCAGTCTTTACGGGACGACCTAATCCCAGAAGATTCTTTTCTCAGTTTGGGGGTTGTGTCTTGGGAAATGGTGCAGCAATTGCGCCAGAAAGTCACCCATCAGCAAGTCGGCAAGCCTACAGAAGCAGGAGATGGGTTGCCAGTGATTTTGATTCAAACTTCCCGTCCTAAAGCCAAAGAAGCGATCGAGGTTATCTTGAGTGCGGGAGGACTTAGAGGTATCGGTTTTAATCCCGGAGCAGATCCGTTTGGTGGCGATCGCTACGATTTAGGCGTGCTGCAAACTAATAATGGAGAGTTATTTCTATTTGGCGAATTTTTAGAAGACGATCCAGTTCACGTCGTCGCGAGAAAGAAGTGGAACGATCGCTGCAAGCATACCAAAGGCTATTGCGGCTTAATCGTCGCCAGAGGACTAATGGGCGCTTCGCGGGGACAACCCCAAATGAAAGATATGATGGCACTATTTGAAGCGCGATCGCTTTCATCTAAAGACTTAGGCATCGGAATGCTTCAGTTAATGCCACAGCTTGAATAAGTAGTCATTGGTTAGTGGTTAGTGGCTAGTGGCTAGTAGCTAGACTCAACTCTTGTCATCGGTTCCTAGTCACTGATAACCGATCGCTGATAACTGGTCACTGATAACTGATAACTGATACCAGTCACTGATTTTGTTCTACTTTATGTTGCTCTAAATTGGCGAGATCGCGAAAAATAATCAAAAATTCTTTATCGCCAATTGTACTAATTCGTGCTTCCTGGTATTGCTGTTTATTTTTGAAAGGAATCGGAAATTGAAAAATCTGGGTTGCTCCAGTTGTTAAAGCTAGTCGAGCATATGTGATGAGCTGTTGTGCCGTTTCAGATGGTAAGAACTCACTCACGTTCTTACCTAAGATATCTCCATTTAAAGTAAACGAATTAGCCTCTTTTGCTGGCATGTAACTCAGACACGTACCATCTTGTTTCATCCGCAACATAGAATCTGGCAGCGCCCTTAATATGGTACTACTCGCTGTTTCACTTTCATATAAGGCAGCTTGAATCTCCTTCTGTCGCCGCCAGTTCTGAATTAATTTCTCTACTACAAGCGCACCTAATGCACCACAGACCAAGCCGAGAATTCCAATTGGAATTAGCAAGTCTTGAGCAGAAAAATTAGATTGCGATACTTCAGATACTGCTACGTTATATTTTGTCAGAACTACTCGTGACGTTATGCCGTACAGAGCGCTACAAAATACAATTAAAAATAAGATGAGTCCCAGCCAAGCCTGTCTGCGGAGTAAAGCAACTGTATTAGCTAAAGCAGAGGGTGATAATGTTTGAACGGGAGATGGCTGCGGTTGCTGTCGCGGAATTTGACTGCCGATTAACGAAGTCATCCTAATTCCAGCAATTAATAGCGCTATTAAACCCGAACCTAATAGCAGAATGTAAAAGTTACTGAATGTCCCTCCTAAATATAATCCCTGATGGATTTCCAGCAAAAATCCGATTTGCTCTCTAGATAAACCGAGCCAATCCCTTGCGATTGTGTAAGCTACACCTGTTTCAGCGCTGATTGAAAGTGGTAAAAGTAAAATCAATGCGAGCAGCCGATGAATATTACGAATATTCGGTTTTGTCAGTTCGCGATCGCTACTCCGGCGATCGAGTAAATGCGTACCTGTTACGCTCATTCCCAATATCCCCAAGCTAATCAGAATAATGTATATGGGAACGAGACGTTTACCCAGATATTCACCTTGATGAATTGTCATCAAAACATCACCAACTGAGTTAGAAACTCCAAACCAACTTTTGCCCAAGCGGTATACAACTCCAGTCAGCGCACTAGCAAGTAGAGGTAAAAAAAGAATTGGAGCAAGCTGACGATGCAGTTTACGAAACTCTACTTTCATAACAAACAACAAAACATCTAGAGCAGCTTTTATCTTACTCTTAATAACGCTACTTAGTAAACTGTTTAGTCTTGCAAATAATTACATTAAGCCTTGCAATCTTGAGACTTGTTCCTAGTTTTTTTTGCACTTTATTTGCACTGATTTAATATTTGGGTATGAATTCATACAGTTATTTGCGTATGAGAGTTCGCCTGCCCTGAACTTGAAAAGTTTGGTGCAAAATTACATCGAAGGCATTTCCCGTGAGGCTAAGCGTTTGGTGTGCCTATCAATCTCAATTGCAAATTTTTGGCAAATTTATGTCTGATGATAGATGTTTTCTCCTTGCGTCACAAACGCTTCACGTTACAAGTATTAACAAATACTAGATTTCAGTATCGAAACATACAATATATTAATTGATTTCTCTTTTATATTGCAGTTTGAGTCATCAAGGTTGCATCTTTACGCTCGGAGTCAACAATTATTTTATGGAAATTGTCCAAGCGCTTTTGGTTCGGTCGTTGTACTGGCAGAATGTTTTTTCTTTTTTCAAAAATGTTTTTCCAGAAGTTGTGGCGGCTGCGCTCATTACGGTTATTAGTGCAAATGATTTTAATTTTCCTCTAAATTTTTTACTATTTCTATCAAGTGCAACGCTACTCAGATTGGTTTGGAACAGTGCCATTTTCATTCATGGCTTGGGACACGCGATTGCGATCGCCATTCTCGACCGACAACCAAACGCCCTAAATATTGTCAATATTCTCGAACATAGAAGTATCGCTGTAACTTTGCGATCGCTACTACCTTTTCAGCCAATATTTATTCCTGGATGCGATCGACAAAATCTATGGGTAGCAGCAGGCGATCGCACTCCTTGGCGAATCAGAATTAAAGCTCTTGGTGGGGTTTGTTTTAATCTTCTCGTTATTGCCATATTATGGCAATTTTCTTCTGATAGTTTCGGCAATATTTGGACGAGAGGCGATCGGGCGATCGCTTTTATTAGCACGTTTTTCAGTCAATCTTTTCTGAGTGCTAATTTGCTAATTATTCTTAGCTCCTGGTCCGATCTTGCAGCGTTAGTGACTGGAGTTGCAGAGATTTTTTGTTGCGGTAACTTTGGCTTTTTAGGTCAGCGCAATGCCGACGACGATCCGCACCAGCTTTTGCCAGAAAGAGTGGTAAATGTCTTTCACGAAATGGGGCGAGAAACAGAAATTCGCGGCGAACAAGCTGGTGGTGGACTGATTGTAGCGACAAACCGAGATCGTCAGACTGTATTTGTCGGGAAAAAAGTTGTCAACAAGAAAAGAGACAATTTGACAAAATCGCTTGAAACAGCTTTTGCAGCAGAAAGACGCAGAGCAGCACTAGCAGGCATTAAACCCCTAGAATCGACAGTGACGGGGGTATGGCACTATCGCTTTGGCACGAGCGGACCCCCGGCTGTCTTGGAAACTCATTGGCATGAATGGATGAATGCCAGACAAGTATCTGTATGGCAATTTCTAGAGGGAGAGTGGGTTCACCAGTATAAAAACGTCAATCATCGGATTACCCACAACGGCGATTTTGATGCTTGGACGCTGTTCGATCGCTCGATTGGAAATACTGAGTTAGGCTGGTGGCTGGAAAGAGTTTTGCATACCCCCAACCACGCGCGGGGAGATTCGCCCAAAATTGCGGGCATGATGGATCTACTGGTGACTCAAGGTATGTGGGATGCTTCGGTAAGATTAGCCTATCAACTGGCGATCGCTCCTTCAATCGAGTCAGCCTTTGGCGGACAAAAACCCACCGTTGATGCTCCGAATACAGCGCCTTCCCCGCAAGAGATCGGTAATTGGGCTGCCACGTTTGAAAATATCTTCGTGCTATATCGCAAGCTTTTAGCAGCTCCAGATTCTCCCGCCTGTAGCCAATACTTTTGTCGTCTGGAACACGATATTCTCCAAGCAACGACCAACGACAGCTCAATGAGCCAATGGTCTTGGCAGAGAAGAGTCACCTTTGTCAGAACGGCAATTCATGCTTTCTTTCACAACAACTTGTATTTCGCCACCAAAACCTTCATGTCGAGAGCCGAAGGGAGTTTTGGTTTAGTCACAGTTTCTACCCTAGAAGAGGGAAAATTGGTACTGAGCGCTCAAGGACAACCAATGTCCATTGGCTTCAATTGGCAAGACGAATACATGGTTTATGCCTCCGAACCAGCCGCCGTTGATGCTGTGTTACTGAATTTACCAGAGTCTTACCGTTTGGACTTAGACCAGAAAATGGGAGAAATTGCACTGGTCACTGCCAAAGACATTGCAATTTACTCGATGAGTCAAAAATGCGAAGTCGCTTCATCAGACCTCAAGGATAGATGGATATCGATGGCAGACCATCCCTATCTGCCCCACGTTAAATATCCTGAAAACGACACCGTAGATCCAATTGCAGCTGACTGTCGAGAAATTCCGCCAATTCTGGCAGAAATTAGACTATCGTGGCAGAATTCAACCTCACTCGATCGCCAAAGTGCAGATTATCTGGTTCAACTTTTTTGTGAGAAGGCGCATAAATTCGAGCAAAAGCGGCAAAAAATGGTGCGTGCTGGGTTAACCGGACACATGCAGCAATTACCGTCCGTCGATCTGCTCGTGACAGGTGTAGAAAATAGTTTGTGGTTGGGAGAGAGATTTGCCCAAGATTTAAAGATTGTCTTTCCGTGGCTAAACGTGCGAGTCATCTCTTCCAATGAAGTTTTGCAACAACTTCAACACGACTTTAGCAGCTTGCAGCTGGGCAAAGACTCGATCGTTCTAGCGATTACTCAATCCGGTCAAACTTTTCCTACGGTGCAGGCGATTAATACCTTCGACCAGCTATATCGGCAAGACATCATCGGCGAGCTATTTATTTTGACCGGAGAGTTAAGCAGTTTTTTAGGCTCTCGGGCGATTCAACCGAAGCACTCAAATGCTGTGCGTCATAATATCTTCGTCAATGGTAGCGGACGCAGAACTTCTGAACCTGCCACGATCGCAGTAGCCGCAGCTCAACATACTTTAACGGAATTATTACTTTATCTAGCAAAGCAGGTCAAACATCAGTTTCCTGAGTCTAGCCCTTTTGGGATGACCTTGACTCAAGAAAGTCTCGCCGCCTTAGAAAAGATGAAAGATGACTTTCTCGATATCAATGTCGTGCAAATTATGGGGACAACTCCAACTGGAAACACAATTGAAACTGCAATCCGACGAACTCTGATTGCAGGTGGTCGCACATGGGCGCTCCATATCTTAGAAACGCCTCTAGCGTGGGGAATTCATGCTTTATATGTCGCAATTACAGTTGGATGGGCAATTCCTTTCGGTCACACAATTCCCCTAGCTAAAACAATTTTGGCTCTGATTGTTTGGACAGCTCACATACCTCAAGATGCACTTTTTTTGGGAATAGTCAATCCTGTTGTTAGTTTAATTGACATTGCCATATACATTTTCGGTTCGTGGCTTTGGACGTTGGGACTGCGCTATTTTCAAGGCAGGCAACTCCTCGCGCGAATTGGCAAAAGAACTTTGGTAATTGGTGACGTACCTTGGGTGAGCAAATTATTAAAATCCTATGTCAGTAAATTGTTTTCTCTCAGCTACGGAATTGCTTCTTTAGAAGTTCATGGGGCAAATCCAGAAGACGATTTATTACACGATTTTGGACACCGAGTCGTGAGAGGGACTCTGCTATTTTTGGGCGTACCCGATGGTAGACGGGGACAGAAGCAAAAACACCAAGAAAACGCTGCAATTATGACGGGAAAACAAGCAGACGGCGTGAGAAATATTGATGTCGGACCGGAAGTTGTCGTTATGGGTGCTAACCCTGAAATTGCGCGCAAAGGCTTCAGTAGCGCGATCGTTTTAGAAGGTAACGATGAGTATTTTTACTTTAGGAATGCCGCTTTTTACTTCAAAGACCAAAATGCCGAAGATCAAAAAGAACTGATTGAGGATTTGAGAGAATCTCGATTTGGGGCTTTTGAGCGATTGCTAGCCAGCTACGTATTCTTCTGGGCTTTAGCGAAAAAAGTCGCTTCATTTCCTGTTCTGCAATACCAGCACTGGAAGTCTCAAAGCCGCACCAAGATCATGACGACTGCCGCACCAGTAGCAGGAATGAGCGTAGCAACGCCAAAACAACTCTACCAACCAGACCGAGACGACAAGCCAGAAGCAGTTATCAGTGACCAGTGACCAGTTGTCAGTTATTAGTGGTAGTTGGTAGTTGGTAGTTGGTAGTTGGTAATTGGTAATTGGTGATTGGTAATTGGGTGTTATTCTCCTCAGCTCCCTCAGCTCCCGATCGCTCCCTCAGCTCTCTTTAGTCCCTAGCCGCTTATTACGGTATTATTAGGAGAGCTGTCTGAGTTGAATCAGACACAAATATCAGCTTCTCATACAGCTTGGAGATACACCTATGCTGACGCTTAAGATTGTCGTATATATCGTTGTTGGTTTTTTCTTGACGCTGTTCGTCTTTGGCTTTTTGTCTAATGACCCAGCTCGTAACCCCGGTCGGAGAGATCTCGACTAGGTAATGATAACTAGGTAACGATAAAAAGAACCCTTTACTAGCAAGTGATGTGACAGCGCGTTTGGATTTGCCAACGCGCTCAATTTCTATCAATAAGCGGTAAAGCTGTGCGTTGGTTGGTTATACTCTGGGCTGGTTGTTTGCATTTTTAGCTGAAATATGACTCAATCTGTGCCACCGCCCAAACCACCCGCTCTCGTTCAACACCTACCACCAAAGCAAACTTTCTCGCCCCGCGGTCGAGGAGATCGACCTTTTGCTGTTGCTGAATTGTTGGCAGCTAAATCTGATTCCTCCCCAGCAGCGACGACTAGAACCGCAGCCGCGATCGCCATAAAAAAGGCTGTGATGTTGGGTTCTGAAGTTACCGTCAGCTATGGTGCGGAACAGTTTGATATTGCTCAAAAAGACATAGGTATAGAACCAATTGGCAAAGCGGAGAACAAAAAACAGAAGGTAGAAGAAAATTTTATCTGCTCCGCTGCTGCTATCTGTCATCGAACTTCTGCTGTCAAAAAACCAGCGCAACCGATTCCGGCTTTTCGTCCGTCTCCGGCGATCGTCAAATTTAACAAGCTGTTGGCACAAGTCGCGACACCAACAAACCCTTCAGAGCTTGACCCAAATCGTCCTCAAGAATTAGATTTTCGCGCCCCTACACCTTCTAGCTCCGATCGGCAAACACAGCCGCCACAACAAACACCGCAACAAACTCCTACCAATGTCCCAGCGACTAAACGCCGGGTGATAGAAATCAATTCAGATCGTCAAGAATATGATGCCAATCGCCGCATTGTGACGGCGGAAGGTAGGGTTGAGGTGAGATTGCAAGATGGAGTCCTCAATGCCGATCGCTTGCAAGTTAGCATCCCGAATTTAATTGCTGTCGGTGAGGGTAATGTTGTCTATACCACAGGGAAACAAGTTTTAAGGGGAGAGCGATTCACATTCAACATCGTTCAAGATAGCGGGACTCTCCAAGGGGGGAGAGGAGAAATTTTTATTCCCTCAGCGAGTCGAGATTTTGCCGCTCCGATTGGGTCTGATGTGACTACGAGTAGCGTTTTACCAGGTGGCGATCGCTTTGCCCCCAGCCAACCATTACAGCAAGTCACTAACGCCGGAGGACTGAATATCAACTACGGCAGCAAAAGGGGAATAGCTGGCGTTCCTGCGAGTCAAAAAGGTGGTACGGTGAAACGGCTGCGATTTGAAGCCGAGAAGATAGATTTCTACCGCGAAGGCTGGGAGGCAGAAAATGTCAGAATTACGAACGATCCATTTTCGCCACCGGAGTTAGAACTGAGAGCAGATCGGGTGACGTTGGTGCGAGAAACACCCCAACGCGATCGCATTCGCACCCAAAAGCAACGCTTGGTATTCGACCAAAGATTTGCCTTACCAATTCCCCGCGACCAAGCAGTCATCGATCGCAACCAGCGCGAAACCAACCCCGCCTTGGCTCAAATTGGTTTTGATGGCGACGATCGCGGCGGAATTTTTATCGAACGCAATTTCCCGATTTTTAATGCTGATGCAGTTCAGTTCAGCGTTACGCCGCAGTTTTTCGTGCAAAAAGCCATAGATGAGGGAAATGGTAATTTCTTTGACTCAGAATATTTTGGCTTGAGGGCAAATCTGAGAGCGAGTACGGGATTGAGAAATGCAATAACTGGTTCGGCAATCTTGACTAGTCTAGATTTTGGTGACTTAGAAGACAACTTGCGCGGCAGTTTGCGCTTTCAACAGTTAGTTGGCGGACGTTTAGCCCATACCGTCTCATTGGAAGCTAGCTACCGCGATCGCTTGTATAACGGTACCTTAGGATATCAAGATGTCCAAAGTAGCATTGGTGGAATTGTGAGTTCTCCAATTATTCCATTGGGGAATACAGGCATTAATTTAAGCTATCAAGCAGGTTATCAATATATCAATGCCAATACAGACCGCTTAGAATTGCTAGACACGGTGCGGGAGAACGATCGCGCTTCTCTCGGTCGCTTTCAAGGTAGTGTAGCCCTAAATCGCGGTTTTCTACTTTGGGAGGGAAAAGGTTTACCTGCAACAGCCGAGCAAGGATTGAAATACACGCCCGTTCCAGTCGTTCCTTACTTAGCAGCTTTTGCTGGTGTCACTGGAACTAGCAGTTTCTATAGTAACGGCGACAACCAATCAACCTTAATTGGTACGGTGGGGCTAGAAGGGCAAATCGGTCATTTCTCTCGTCCCTTTTTGGACTACACTCGCGTCAATGTCAGTTATTCCGAAGGGATTCGCAGTGGTATATCGCCGTTTCTGTTTGACCGTGCTGCCGATACTCGGGTTTTAGGCTTTGGATTTACCCAGCAACTTTACGGTCCTTTCCGCATCGGTTTTCAAACATCATTCAACCTAGACAATAACGACACGCTCAGTACCGACTACGTTTTAGAATACAGTCGGCGTACCTACGGCGTTGTCTTGCGCTACAATCCCGAACTGGAAATCGGTTCTATCAGCTTGCGAATTAGCGATTTCAACTGGACGGGTGGCGGCGATCCTTTCTCTACCACTGGAGTTCGTCCCGTGGTTGGCGGAGTGGAAAGAGGCGATTAAGATGCCACATTTCCTGCGGTAAAGACTCGCCCGATCGCCTCTTCGACTGGCGGATCGGTGACGGTTAAATCGACGACTTCTAACTCTGATAGCATTCTTGCAACTGCCCGTGTCATTTCTTCACGTTTGATACAAAAACGCACCGATAGACCCGTAACGGCTTTAATTTCACCGTAGGGTAGTAAATCTTGTTCGGATACAGGATGGGCAAGTTCTACCTGCACTTCGCGATAGGGAGAAAAGTTATCTACGAGTTGGTCTAAACTACCATCGTAAACTAATTGTCCTTTATGAATCACCAAAACTCGCTGACAAAGGGCAGTAATATCTGCCATATAGTGGCTGGTTAACAGAATTGTTGCTCCGTACCTTTGATTGTATTCCCGCAGAAATTCTCTCACTCCAACTTGCGCGTTCACGTCCAATCCTAAAGTCGGTTCGTCTAAAAATAAGACTTTAGGTTGATGCAGCAAGGCGGCTAGAAGTTCCGCTTTCATGCGTTCCCCCAAGGAAAGTTTGCGCACGGGTTGATTCAGCTTACCTTGCAGGGAGAGCATTTCTGTCAATTCTCCGACACGGTGGCGATATTCTTGAGTCGAAAGTCCGTAAATTGCCGCATTGATTTTTAGCGAGTCTAAAGCTGGCAAATCCCAGATCAGTTGTTGCTTTTGACCCATAACTAAAGTAATTTGCCGCAGAAATTCCGGTTGGCGTTGAAAAGGAATTTGTCCGGCTACTCTGACTCGTCCGTTAGAAGGATGGATCAAACCCGTGAGCATTTTAAGCGTCGTAGTTTTGCCTGCTCCATTTGCCCCTAAAAAGCCGACAACTTCCCCGGGTTCAATTTGAAACGAAACTTGCTTGACTGCTTCAATTTGTCGGTACGTACGGCGAAAAAAATGATTGATAGTTCCTTTTAATCCAGGCTCTTTTACAGCTACAGGATAAACTTTACTTAAATTTTCTACTAAGACAATAGACATAATGAGGGGAACTGATAATTGGTAATGGGTAATTGGTAATGGGGAAGTCAAAAGTTAAAAGTCAAAAGTCAAAAATTACTAATCACAAATGACGAATGACCAATTACCAACCACCAACCACCAACAACTAACAAAATTCATCAAAGACAGGCTATAACCGAGTAATCTAACAGGCGCGCATACATTAAGGATAAATCATTGACAGAAGAAAGGGCTTTTTGGCTGGCATGGGCGCAAATTTCTGGGGTTGGTCCAGTGTTGTTACAGCGCTTGCAAGAGCATTTTGGAACGCTAGCAGCAGCTTGGCAAGCGAGTTCGACCGATCTACAAGCAGTAGAGGGGATGGGAACGCAGACACTCGAACAAGTTAAGGTCGCGCGATCGCAACTGCATCCAGCAGATTTTCTCGCCACCCACACAGCACAAAACCCCCACTTCTGGACACCCGCAGACAGCCATGAGTATCCTCGCCTGCTGTTGGAAATTGCCAGTCCGCCGCCCGTGCTGTACTATCGCGGCGTGGTGGATGAAGCAGAAAACCAAGGTAGCCAACCGCTCATTGGAATTGTTGGCACGCGCAGCCCTTCAGAATATGGCAAGCGTTGGACGCGGAAAATTAGTATGGCGCTGGCTCGTAACGGGTTTACCGTCGTGTCTGGATTAGCAGAAGGAATTGACACGGAAGCACATCAAGGTTGTCTGGATGCAGGCGGAAGGACGATCGCGGTTTTGGGAACGGGAGTCGATCTCGTCTACCCACCTCGAAATCAACGGCTTTACGAGCAAATTGTCGAGCAGGGTTTAGTAGTCAGCGAGTTTCCTAGTAAAACTCCCCCAGATCGCGCCCATTTTCCCCGTCGTAACCGAATTATTGCAGGTTTATGCCGTGCCGTGTTGGTGATGGAAGCTCCTACTAAGTCAGGTGCTTTGATTACAGCACGGTTTACGAATGATTTCGGGCGGGATGTTTACGTCTTACCAGGTAGTTTAGATAACCCGCGATCGCATGGTTGTTTGGGTTTGCTCAATAAGGGTGCTACGGTAATTTTAAGTGAAGGTCATTTGCTGGAATTGCTGGGAAGTCTGCCGCACCTCGATCCAGCCCCCCCTATTATCGAGCAATTAAGTTTACCTAATTTAGAACCAGAACTTCAGCAAGTGCTGACGACAATTGCATCTGAGTTAATGTCTTTTGATGCGATCGTCCAGCAAACAGGTTACGCCACAGGCATAGTCGCCAGTGCTTTGTTACAGTTGGAATTGCTAGGGTTAGTATCTCAATTGCCAGGGATGCGGTATCAACGCTGTTAAGCTGAATCAGCTGTCAGTTATCAGCTGTCAGTTAACCGTTAACCGTCAACCGTCTTTACACATATCAGTTATCAGTTAACCGTCTTCACGCAGTGTAGCGCAGCGTCTACCGTCAACCAAAAATCTATCCTGAACATGTCACAATCCTCTCTAGAAGTACCCGCAGCAGTTTCCTTCGAGCAAGCGATCGCCTTAACTCAATCTTTGCTATCGCAAGTCGAAGCAGGAACGCTGAGTGAGACAGACATAGCCACTGTTATATCGGCACTGGTGAAGACAGAAAACGGTGCGAGGGGGTTTTTCGTAACTTACCTCACCTCAGAATCGTCCGTAGCGGATTCTCCCTCTGATGCAGTTATCGAGGCACTGCGATCGAGTCCAGACATTTCAGCAGAACTGCTAGTCAAAAATATAGCCATGTCAACAGCCCAAGCTATCTTTCATCATCGGCAGCAAAAAGAAGACATGGCAAAAGGCTCGGAACGAGTCAGCCAGCGCACGACAAAGCTCATACAGCTTGTCGATTTGCCTAGCGTCCGCGATCGCACCCAACAACTCATGCACTCAGCCAAAACTGGAGAAGGCACGTACAAAGCCTTCTTAGAACGCTGGCACTACGATACCGAGCAGCGACAGGCAATTTCTCAAGCTTTAGAGCAAATCAAGTAATTCTTCCCTACTGCCTACTCCCCATTCCCTACTCCCTAATTCATTGTGCCAGTCAAAAGACCGGAATCGAGTCCGATCGTTTTGTAGAAAATATTAGGCACACTAAGGCAAGAGTGAAAATTGCTTTCTGTGCTGCCCAGACAAGATTGCAATTACGTGTGTGGTGATGAGGAAAAAGTTATGTTTCAAAGAATATTATTAGCTTTATCGATCACTTTATCCCTCTATTTGTTTTGGGGAATCCGCCTACAACCAAATACTTCTAGGGTAGAGCGTCAGACTTATTTTGCCGAGATAACAAGTTTTGCATATCTTAACAAAAACTTAGTAAAAGGTAATTGAGCGCGATGATAAAACGATATTGTTTTAAATCAGAGCGATCGTCTACTTACTTTTTCTAATATCTGGCTGTGGGGTGGGCAATGCCCACCCTATTTATTTAAATTTTTGATTTTTTGCTTTTGTACGGGCAGGTTTACCAATTCACTCTGGCTCCAACAAATCTTTCCAATAAACCCGCCCCTACGAATGAATTTTGACTTGCCTACAAATTATCCCTTCAGCAACGATTCCCCGCCATCAATCCACATTTCCGTACCTGTAATGTGACTAGCAGCATCAGAAGCTAAAAATAAAACTAACTGAGCTACTTGTTCCGATGTTCCTGGCTTACCATCTGTTAAAGGAACTTTACCTTCGGGAAACTCTACAGGTTCCTTAATTTCTTCTAAATTGCGTCGTTCGGTATTTTCATCAATACTAGTTTCGATCGCCCCAGGACAAATAACATTTACCCGAACCCTGTGTTCTGCCAACTCTAAAGCAACCATTTTGGTAAAAGCAACTTGAGCCGCTTTCGTACAAGAATATGCAGTTGCACCTGTATTACTAAACACCCGTGTCCCATTAATTGAGGAAGTAATAATGATGGACGAACCAGGTTGTTTTTTTAGATAAGGTACGGCATATTTAACCGTTAAAAAAGTCCCCGTCAGATTGATATTTATCGTTTTGTTCCACTCTTCGGGCGTTAATTCCTCCAAAGATGCCCAAACACCATTAACACCTGCATTCGCAAAAACAATGTCCAAACGCCCCCATTTCTCAGCAGCTTTTTGGTTCGCTTGTTGCATCTGTTCGGGTTGAGAAATATCACCAATTACAGATATTGCCGTACCCCCACTCGATTCAATTTCAACTAGAGTTTTCTCTAACTCATCTTCAGAACGTCCTAATAGTGCAACTTTTGCCCCTTCCTCAGCCATCAATTTAGCGGCTGCTTTGCCAATTCCAGAACCCGCGCCTGTCACTAATGCGACTTTTCCTGCCAGTTGCATAAACCTATCTCCCTACTTTGCTCTGACAGATGTGTATCACGTAGTCAAGGAATGAGTCATACTGCTGAAGGGGTAACAGCTAAATGAGTCAAAAGTTACAAGTCAAAAGTCAAAAAGGGAAAATTTAGTTCTGGTCATACTTTCGACTGCTAGCTGTAGGCAAATTAAATGCGGGACAACTTAAAAGTTGACGGTTAACAATTAAATGTCAACCGTCAACCAATGACTGCTTACCCAGCTTGATATCCTTCAACTGTAAAACCCGCAGCTACGATTGACTGCTTAATTGTCTCTTCGGATGCCGCAGATTCTACCGTTACCGTTTTAGCATTGACATCAACATCGACCTTAGCATCGGGTTCCATCGTGTGGATCGATTCGGTAATCGTCTCCGCACAACCGTCACAAGTGATATCGGGTACTTTTAGTTTAAGTGCCATAGAAAAACCGGAAATTTGTCATTTTTTGTCTTCAGATGTCAATCTTATCGACTCAAGGCGCGATCGCTCATGACTCTTCAGCTAGATTTGTAAATGATTGGGGAGTCGGGAGTCGGGAGTCGGGAGTCGGCAAGACAAGGGGGACAAGGGGGACAAGGGGGACAAGGAAGCAGGGGAGTCATTCTAATCACTAACCACTAGCCACTAGCCACTTTCCACTCTCCACTGATAACTGACAACTGATAACTGACAACTAACAACTGGTAGCTGTAACTTTAACCAAAATGCAAAAATATATTGAGCGGGAGTCGTGAGTCGGGAGTCGTGAGTCGGGAGTTGAGAACAGTCAGCTACCAATTACCATTCACCCCTAACCCCTAACCCCTAACCCCTAATCCCTAGTTCATATGCAGTACCTCAGCGGTAACGAAATTCGGCAAACATTTTTAGAATTCTATTCCCAGAGAGGACACCAGATCCTCGCGAGTGCATCCCTCGTGCCAGAAGATCCTACCGTGTTACTGACGATCGCGGGGATGTTACCATTTAAACCGATTTTTCTGGGACAGCGATCGCCTGAGTTTAAACGCGCTACGTCATCTCAAAAGTGTATCCGCACCAATGATATTGAAAATGTCGGACGCACGGCAAGGCATCACACTTTTTTTGAGATGTTGGGCAATTTCAGCTTTGGCGACTATTTTAAAGAACAAGCGATCGCTTGGGGATGGGAACTGTCTACAAAAGTTTTTGGCTTACCCCCAGAACGTCTAGTTGTCAGCGTGTTTGAGTCAGACGACGAAGCCTATGCTATCTGGCGCGATAAAATTGGCGTTCCCGAAGTTAGAATCAAGCGCATGGGTGCAGATGATAACTTCTGGAATTCTGGTCCTACAGGACCATGCGGTCCTTGTTCGGAAATATACTACGATTTTCACCCCGAACGCGGTGATGCAAATATTGATTTAGAAGATGACACGCGGTTTATCGAGTTTTACAACTTGGTATTCATGCAATACAACCAGGATGCAGAAGGCAATCTCACACCTCTAGCTAACAAAAATATCGATACGGGAATGGGATTGGAACGGATGGCGCAGATCCTCCAGAAAGTCCCTAACAACTATGAAACCGATTTAATCATCCCGATTATCAAAACAGCAGCGGAAATCGCCGGAATTGATTACAACAACTGCGACGAGAAAACCAAAGTCTCTTTTAAAGTGATTGGCGATCATATCCGTGCTGTGATGCACATGATTGCAGATGAAATTCGCGCTTCAAATACAGGAAGGGGTTACGTTTTACGGCGGTTAATTCGGCGTGTCGTCCGACATGGAAGATTAATCGGGATTCAGGGTGAGTTTACCACTAAAGTTGTAGAAACTGCGATCGCCTTGTCTGAATCTGCTTATCCTAACGTGCGGGTGCGAGAAGCACAAATCAAAGCCGAGTTGCAACGAGAAGAATCGCAATTTCTCAAGACTTTGGAACGCGGCGAGAAACTGCTAGATGAAATTATTCAAACGGCAAAACAGCAAAATAAAACTCGAATTAGCGGCGAGAGTGCTTTTACTCTCTACGACACCTATGGTTTTCCGTTGGAATTAACCCAAGAAGTTGCTGAAGAACACAACCTCACTGTTGATGTAGATGGCTTTGAGGTGGAAATGGAAAAACAGCGCGAACGGGCAAAAGAAGCACACGAAACCATCGATTTAACCGTACAGGGTTCGCTAGATAAACTTGCCGAGCATATCCACGCTACCGATTTTATCGGATATTCTCAACCCACTGCTACATCTGAAATTAAAGTGCTGCTGATGGCTGGAAAATGCGTTGAGGAAGCAGAAGCAGGACAAGACGTACAAATTGTCCTTGACAAAACACCATTTTATGCTGAATCGGGGGGACAAATCGGCGATCGCGGTTATCTTTCTGGCGATGCAATTTTGGTTCGGGTTGAAGATGTGAAAAAAGAGTCCGATTTCTTTGTCCATTTCGGCAGGATTGAACGCGGGACTTTACGTGTAGGGGATAAAGTCACAGGCCAAATCGATCGTGCTTGTCGTCGTCGCGCCCAAGCTAATCATAGCGCTACGCACCTACTACAAGCTGCTTTGAAAAAGATTGTCGATGATTCTATTTCGCAAGCAGGTTCTTTGGTAGATTTTACAAAATTGCGATTTGATTTCAACTGTCCTCGTCCGGTGACACCAGATGAATTACAACAAATTGAAGAGACAATTAATACTTGGATTGCGGAAGCACATACAGCCGAAATTTCCATTTTGCCACTAGCAGAAGCTAAAGCTAGAGGCGCAGTTGCTATGTTTGGCGAAAAATACGGCGAGGAAGTGCGCGTATTAGATTTCCCTGGCGTATCGATGGAATTATGCGGTGGTACTCACGTCAGCAATACAGCCGAGATTGGCGTATTTAAGATTATTTCTGAAGCTGGTGTCGCTTCGGGAGTCAGGAGAATTGAAGCGGTGGCTGGACCTGCCGTGTTAGATTACCTAAATGTACGGGATAAAGTTGTTAAAGATTTGAGCGATCGCTTTAAGGTAAAACCGGAAGAATTACCGGATCGAATTACAACTTTACAAACCGAACTGAAAACCACTCAAAAACAGCTCGATACCCTCAAAGCACAACTTGCTTTAGCGAAATCTGAATCGTTATTAACCCAAGCTGAATCAGTGGGAGAATTCAAATATGTAGTTGCTCAAATGGAAGCTGTCGATCCTGAATCTTTAAAAACAGCCGCCGAAAGATTGTTGCAAAAATTAGGCAATGGTGCTGTCGTTTTAGGTTCCGTTCCAGAAGAGGGAAAGGTAAGTTTGGTTGCAGCTTTTAGTCCAGAAGTGAATAAAAAAGGCTTGCAAGCTGGCAAATTTATCGGCGCGATCGCTAAAATTTGCGGTGGTGGCGGCGGTGGTAGACCGAATTTAGCCCAAGCTGGCGGACGAGATGCTAGTAAGCTTCCAGAAGCCTTGGAAACGGCTCAAAAAGAGTTGCGCTCGGCTTTGAGTTAAGTTTAAGGGTGGGAAATTGCCCACCCTGCAATGAATATATTGATAAAATCGCCAATTTGATTCAAGCTGGCTATAAAAGTTTTAAAGTTGAGCCTAAAGAATTAATTGAAAGTACTAAAATTCACCTACAACAGCAAAAGCCAGCAGTACAAATAGAAATAATAGGAGGACAAAAACCTATTATCACATAGCGATCTGAAGTAAATTGAGTGGAATAGCTATTTAAAGAAGTGTAGTTGATAGTTGGTTGATTGATAACTGATAACTGTTCACTGATAACTGTTCACTGATACCGACTTTCTACAAGCTTAATTGCACGGCTGACGCTTTCAGGTAGAATCACAACTAAACTACCCTCAGTTGCCGTATCTAAAGCAGTATTAATTGCTGTGGTTTCGTCGAGAATGGTTTCGTAGTGAAAATCGGGTTTTTCTTCCTCAATGCCTTGACGGATCAGATCGGCAGCTTCACCACGGGGGCGATCGCGGGTGTCGTCATCTTCTTTGACTATAATGCGATCGAAGATCCCAGCTGCTAGCTTGCCTAAATTGACTAAATCTTCATCGCGGCGATCGCCTGGACCCCCCACTACACCGATCTTTTCTCCCTCATGATGACGGACAAAATCACCCATTGCTTGGTAACTCGCGCCATTATGGGCGTAATCGATTAAAGCTTGATATTTATCCAAGTCGAATAAATTCATTCTGCCTGGGGTTTGATTTGCCGATGGTTTAAAGGCGATCAGGGCAGCGCGAATATCCTCTATTTTTACACCCTGCACGAAGGCGGCTAGACTGGCAGCTAAAGCATTGGCGATCGCAAAGTTAGCTTTTCCACCCAATGTCAGCGGTACGTTAACTGCTTGTTCGATCTGTTCCGACCAATCTTGTTTTTTAAACGTTAAATAACCATTTTCGTAAACTGCGGCAAGTCCCCCCTGTTGGACGTGCGACTGGACGATTTCATTATCTGGCTGCATGGAGAAATAAGCAATCTGCGCCTTAACCCGCTTTGCCATCGCCGCCACTAAAGGATCGTCAGCATTCAGGACTGCATAACCTTCAGGCATGACTGTTTCTGCAACCACGCTTTTAACATATGCCAAGTCTTCCACCGTATCGATCCCGTCAATGCCCAAGTGATCGGCGGCGACATTCAAGACAACACCGACATCGCAAGTCGAAAAGCCCAAACCAGAACGCAAAATTCCGCCCCGCGCCGCTTCTAAAATCGCCACTTCTGCCATCGGATCTTGCAGAATCAACTTCGCACTGTGGGGACCTGTATTATCCCCTGCTTCCACAAGGCGATCGTCTATATACGTTCCATCAGTGGTCGTGTAGCCCACAATGCGTTTGGTTTGGCGGAACATTTGGGCAGTTAAACGGGTAGTCGTCGTTTTGCCATTCGTCCCTGTAATTGCCACAATTGGAATGCGGCTGGGAGTACCAGGAGGAAACAGCATATTCAAGACTGCCTCTCCTACCGGACGCGGTAAACCTTGGCTGGGGTGAGTGTGCATCCGAAAACCAGGCGCGGCATTCACTTCGACAACTACGCCGCCGACTTCTGCTAAAGGAAGGGAGATGTCAGGGGCAACAATGTCAATGCCTGCAATATCCAGTCCGATAATTTTTGCCACCCTGACCGCTAAGTAGATGTTGTCAGAGTGAATTTCATCCGTGCGATCGATCGCAATTCCACCCGTACTCAGATTAGCCGTTGCCCGTAAATAGCAAATTTCTCCTTCTCGCAGCACGGTATCCAAGCTAAACCTTTGCTTGCGCAGAAGTTCAAAACTGCTCCGGTCTAATTCAATCCGCGTCATCACGTTATCGTGTCCCTGTCCTCGGCGCGGATCGCGATTTGCCATTTCAATCAGTTCGTTAACCGTAGAACGCCCATCCCCCACTACATGGGCGGGGACTCGTTCGGCGACGGCTGCGACTTTCCCATCTACAACTAATACACGGTGGTCGCGTCCTTTGTAGTAACGTTCGACAATGACAGTCCGAGATTTTGAGGCAGCGCTTGCCGCATCGTAAGCCGCTTCTGCATCTCTCCAGGTATTGATATCCAGCGCCACACCTCTACCATGATTGCCATCAAGGGGCTTAATTGCCACGGGAAAACCACCCACGGCATCGATCGCATTTTCTAACTCGTCAAAATAGCTAATCGTCATGCCACGCGGAACGGGAACCCCTGCATCTTGGAGAATGCGTTTCGTTCCTTCCTTATCTCCTGCTAGCTCGATACCTAAAATACTGGTGCGATCGCTTTGCGTTGCCTGAATCCGATGCTGGTAGACTCCATAACCTAACTGAATTAAAAATCGCGCCCCCAATCGCAGCCAAGGAATACCTCTTGCCTCAGCAGCTTTGACAATCGCTTCCGTGCTTGGACCCAGTGCCGCCTCTGTCTCAAGTCTCTGCAAATCTTGTAAATCTTGCCGTAAATCGTCGGAATGATAGCGCCCTTTATCTGCAATACTTTGACACAAACGGACGGCAGCTCTCGCCGCATAGCGTCCCGCTTCTGGAGCTTGATATTCAAATACGATGTAATAAACTCCACGAGTTGCAGTCTTTCGAGTCCGACTGAAACTTACGGGCATTCCAGCTAAAGATTGCAATTCTAATGCTACGTGTTCGACGACTTCCTCCATCCATAAGCTGCCGTCCTGCAATCGCTCTAAAAACTTTTCTCCCAAATCGCACTCGCGATCGCCCAAACTGGGTAGCGCCTCAGTCAGCCCCTTCAAAAAGCCAGAAATTCTATTTGGTTTGCGATCGCTCAAATCCTGCAAATCGAGACGCACGACAATCAGCTTGTGATCTTGGATGCTCCAATAGTTAGGACCTTGTAACGTCTGAATTTTGAGTATTTTCATCGCAGTTTTTTCGATTGACAACTAGCGATCCGGTCATTCCACTAAAATTCCTGGCTCCACGTTTATCTTCCCATGACTTGGAAGAGAATTTTTAAGTCCTCACCTAGTAACTTATAGTTAATATCAAATTGCGATCGCAAATACAATCTCCTTAGCATTCTTCTTCACATCTTTCTTCTTTGCGCCTACTCTCCTGTGAGCAGCCGCTTTGCGTCTTTGCGTCTTTGCGTGAAACAAATCTTTTTTAAATGCAACTTGGTATGAATCATATCTCGCGGCAATTAAAATACTAACTGTCGCAAAAAATCAGTAAATTCCTATACTAAATTCCCAGGAAAATAGCGATGAATAGTTAGGAAAAATCCGCTCGCCAACTCATTTAAATTAACTGCGACAACGATCTAAAAGCGATTCCAGCTCAGCGACCATTTTAAACGGATTCTTACCTTGAAAAACTACGGCGATCGCAACTTCATAAGGATTTCTACCCATTTGCCTCACTGCGGCAATTGCCTCTCGATTAGAAAAACCGCGACCGCGCACTAACCAAGCGGCTAAAACATGACCAGTGCGCCCAACACCCCCACTGCAATGCACGACAACCTTCTCAGTCTGGCGATCGGCTTCCAGCAAAAATGGTAAAATCTTTCCAGTCAATATTTCAGGTTGAGCTAGAGTAAAATCCTCAATTGGTGTCCAGCAGACTTGTTGACTGCCAAATTCTCGTGCGTAAGTGCCAAGTAAATCTGAGTAGGGAGCAAGTTGCTTTTGGGGAAGTAAGCAGCAAACTCGTTTAATGTCTCGATCTTTCATATACTGCAACCAATCTCGCACCTTTGCTTCTGAATAGCCAGGTCGAGCCGAGCCAAATACAATAGTTTCTTGCTTGGAAGCTGGCGCAAATTTGTACATAGCAATTGCATCAACTAAGTTTGTTGCTGTAAGGCTTGGGTGAATGCTACTGTTGCATCGTACTGGTCTGATATGTTCAAACAGCGTACTAATAGATCTAAATCCAAGTCAGGTAAAAACTCGCTTCTAAATATTTGCTCGTATCCATCGGACCGTAGACGGTAAATGGATAATTGTCTATTGCGATAAAACCAGACTTCAGGCACTCTCCAGCGACGATATTTTTCTAATTTGTCTACTCCACCACTAGTAAGAACTACCTCAATAGCGATATCTGGAATTTCTTTTTTAGTTTCTAAGTTATAAGATTCGTCAGGTTCTCCCCTAACTCCTACTTCACGACTTCCCAGAGTATAGCCGCCGCGACCGTAAAATCGGATACCAATAAATCGTAAGTAAACTTCCAATAAATATCCAATAGTTGTTTTATACTCTTCATGTTCTGGTGAAGGTGTCATTATCTCCAAAATTCCATCTAAGTAAGTCAAGCGTGCTTTTGAGTCTTCTAATAATGCGGCGATCGCCTCAAATTTCTCCCATGAAATGTCATATAGTGTCACGCAGTTGTCCTGAAGTTGTTGAGTTTGAGACATCTTTTTTCCTCCAAATATTAAGTATGAATCACAAGAGGAACTTTATCGCGGTGGTAAAGAAGGACTCAAAGAAGCTTGCGACACTACCTCAGACGATGGAATTGTACTATTAGAAACCCACTTATTTGCAATCGGCATTCGCCAGCCAGTACCAAAAGCGCGATCGGTAATTTTTAACCCAGGAGGTGCTTGACGACGTTTAAATTCTGCTTTAACAACCAACTGTACGACGCGATCGACCACAGTTGCATCATGTCCAGCAGCAACAATTTGCGCCGCCGATTGATGCTCTTGAATCAACTTCTGTAAAATATCGTCCAAAATATCGTAGTCAGGTAGAGAATCTTGGTCTAGCTGACCTGGTTTCAACTCTGCACTGGGGGGTTTGTTGATGACGTTTTCGGGAACGATCGGGAGTCGGGAGTCGGGAGTGGCTAGTGGCTGGTGGCTAGTGGCTAGAATTGCTCCACTCTCCGAGAAGCCGCTGTCGCGTCTACGCTCCTCGCCCCTCTCATTCAGCCAACGACAAATAGAATAGACGCGGGTTTTGGGGACATCTGCGATCGCCGCTAATCCGCCATTCATGTCACCGTAAAGGGTACAGTAACCTACTGCCATTTCTGACTTGTTACCAGTAGAGAGTAGGAGATAGCCAAATTTGTTGGCAACTGCCATGAGTAAATTGCCACGAATCCGCGATTGGATATTTTCTTCAGCAATGCCGAAAGGCGTACCAGCAAATAGTGGTTCTAGAGTTTTGTCATAACCTTGCATTAACTCTCCAATCGGGATAGTCTGAGTTAATATGCCCAAATTTTTGCCTAATTCCAAGGCATCTTGGACTGAGTGTTCCGAACTGTAGGGAGAAGGCATGAGTACGCCAAGCACATTCTCTTTACCTAAAGCTGCGGTAGCGATCGCTGCTACTAATGATGAATCAATTCCCCCACTCAAACCGAGTACGACTTTAGAAAAGCCACACTTGCGCGTGTAGTCTCGCACGCCTAAAACAAGTGCCTGCCAGATTTCCTCATCCTCATTTGCAGGCATGGGAGCAATTTTACTTGGTTGCAAATCTCTTGCTTGCTCGTCGTATTCTACAATTAACAAATCTGTCTCAAATGCCCGCGCGCGACAAACCATTTCCCCAGCGCGATTAAAGCCAACGCTGCAACCATCAAAAATCAGGTCGTCATTTGCTCCAACTTGGTTAGTATACAATACCGGAATTTGGTGACGCATAGAGCCATGTTGCAACATCGCTTCTCGTACCTGCTGCTTATTAGCACTGTAGGGAGAGGCAGATAAATTCACCACCAGATCGACTCCTTGCTGGATCAGATCGTCAATCGGATTAATTGCATAGCTGCGCTTACCCCAAAATTCTTCGTCATTCCACAAATCTTCGCAGATTGTAACTCCAATTTTGAGTGGTGCGTGGTGAGTTACGGTTGCTTCTTCCCGACTCCCGACTCCCGACTCCCGACTCCCGACTGCTTCTAACACTAAAGAATTCGCTGCTAATCCCGGCTCAAAATAACGATACTCGTCGAATACGTCGTAGGTGGGAAGGAGGCGCTTGTGAAAGATTTGTTGGATTTTGCCGTGTTGTAGTAAAGCACTACTGTTGTATAAAGGCTTACCACCAACAGCAAGCGATCGCTCGTTAGGTTGAACGCAGCCTACCAACACTGCCATTTGAGATGGTAATTCTTCGGCTAGCTGTTGCAAAATTACTCCCATCTGAGAGACAAAACTAGGATCGAGTAGTAAATCCCGTGGTGGATAGCCGCATATGGAGAGTTCTGGTGTCAGCAACAACCGCACGTCCTGTTTTTCAGCTTCTCGTGCTGCTACCAAAATTTGCTTAGCATTTCCATTTAAGTCGCCAATTATAGGATTGAGTTGAGCGATCGCAATTTTCATAATAATCAGTTATCAGTTATCAGTTATCAGTTATCAGTTATCAGTTATCAGTTATCAGGGAGCAGGGAGTAGGGAGCAGTGACCAATTAATTCTCTACTTACGACTTACGACTTACTAGTGAGGAGTCTATATCTATCAATTTCCTACAGCCACTTAATGCCATTGCTAAACTAAGTTCGTCGCGTAAAATTTCAATAACGTGCTGTACTCCTGTCTCGCCAGCTACGGCTAAACCCCACAACACGGGACGACCGATCAAAACGGCTTTTGCTCCCAATGCTAGCGCCTTTAAAATGTCAGTACCACGTCTAATTCCACCATCCATTAAAACCTCTGCACGATCGCCTACAGCCGCGACAATTTCAGACACAGCATCAATCGTGGCGATCGCGCCATCGAGTTGTCTGCCTCCATGATTTGAGATAATAATTGCATCAGCGCCAACTTCTACAGCACGTATTGCATCATCCGAACGTAAAATTCCTTTGACCACAAGTGGCAACGGTACGAGCGATCGCAACCATGCTAAGTCTTTCCAAGTTACGCCAGGATCGAGTTGTTCGGCAAAATAGGCAAATAAACCCGACTCGCCTTGACGGTAGGGAATATCTAAGTCTTTGCCTTTTAAATGATTTAAATTGGCTAATTCCATGCCTGGAGGGAGGACAAATTGATTGCGCGTATCCCTCTCCCGTCTCCCTAGAAATGGCGCATCTACGGTGACGCACAGCGCCTTTGCACCACATTTATAGACATACTCTACTAAAGCGCGAGTTAAATTGCGATCGCGATGAATATACAATTGAAACCAAGTATAAGGATTGGCGATCGCAACTTCTGACATACTTTTTGTAGACAGCGTACTCAACACCATCCCAACACCTGAATGAGCCGCCGCCTTTGCTGTAGCAACTTCCCCTGCGGGATCGGCTAGACACTGAAAAGCCATTGGTGCAATCAGGATTGGCGCGTTCAAAGATTGCCCTAAAATTGTCGTACTCAAATCTCTTTGACTCACATCTACCAACATGCGTGGATGCAGTCGGTAGCGATTGAAAGCAGCGCGATTCTCCTGCAATGTCACTTCATCCCAAGCACCGCTAGTATAGTAATCCCAAGCCATTTGAGATAGATGTTTGCGTGCCAGCGTTTCGTATTCAAATAGATTGATTGGTTTAGCTGGAATCATAATTCCTTCGATTCCCAATGCTTCAATTCTTCTTCAATAAAATAACCAACTAAATCCCGATATAACTTCTCGATTGCATCAGGATTCAAACCAAATTCCTCCGCCCAAACTCGTCTTCGATCCAACATGGTATTCAAGCGATCTATAGCTTTGACACCATCAGTATTTTTTTTGAATTGAGCCGCTGCTTTCACATAAGTAAATCGCTTACCCAGCAATTCTATAACTTCGCGATCGATCGCATCAATCTCTTTCCGAATCTCCTCAATATCCAAACATTCTTCTGCGTCTTTCATCCCCTGCTCCCTACTCCCTGCTCCCTGCTCCCTATTCAAATAAACACCAAAGGTTTATCTTTAAAAGGGGCAAATGCTGTCGCGTCAAATCTGTATAAACTAGCCGGACGACCAGCACCCCGCGAGACTTTAATTCCCGTGTCGCATAAAAAACCTAGCTTTAATAACTTAGCCCGAAAGTTAGAATAATCAGAAAAGTTTTCACCTAAAACTGTTGTATAAAGCTGATATAAATCGCTTAAAGTAAACATTTCTGGTAACACTTCAAAGGCTACTGGGCTATATTCCAACTTATTTCGCAAACGTCGATGTCCGTATGTCAAAATCTCATTGTGATCGAAAGCTAGTTGTGGCACTTCTTTGACAGGATACCAAGCAATCCCGCTGACTCCATCGGCAATCAGTTCTGCATCCTCAAATCTCACCAAGGCAAAATAGCTTACAGAAAGATATCGGATGCCAAAACTATTAGCTTCCTCGCGCGGATCGCGATGAGGTCCTCCAAATGTATATAACTGTTCTAAATAGAGGTTTTTGGCTCGAATTTTTTCTGCCAAAATTCGATCGGCAGCATTTTCTAATGATTCTCCTTGGCGCACTAAAGTACCAGGCAAACCCCAATAATTTAAAAAGGGTTCCTGATGGCGCATAACTAACAGTACCAACAGCCGATTTTGAGAAGTATCAACGGAGAAAATCACGCTATCAACTCCAACTTTAAAATCAGCTAAAGGTTGCGAACTTATCGGATCGATAACTTTTCTTTGGATGCGTCCTGGCATTTGTACAAATGCTGTTGGTGAATGTATGCCTTGACTTGTGGGGTAACGGCTTCTGGATCGCAGCGATCGCGATACGCTGTAGAAGAGACATCTAAACCAGTCAAATCGGCGATCGCAATGTTTGCCCCCAAGGAGCGCAAGCGTGCCAAATCCGATTCCTCTATCCCATATCCTGGGCGCGGTATGACTAGTAATTGTACCTGCTGTAATAAATCTTTAATTCGATACCAGCGCAGTAATTGTTCGATTAAATCCGCACCAATAACTAACGTTAGTTCTACCTGTCCCCATTGTTGCGCCTTTTCAACTGTTTCCAATGTCCGATGGCTGCTTAATTCCTGATGAAACCCAATATTTCGCCGTTGGGGTTCGATCTCGGCAATTAACAGCCGCAACATTTGAGCGCGATGGTGTAACGGCGTTTGCTGCGACTTAAACGGGTTATCTGCTGCCCAAACCGCTACGCGATCGTAACGTTCTGCCAGCCAACACAAAATTACTTGATGTCCTGCTGTCGGTGGATCGGCACTCGTACCAAATAAAGCAATCCTCATTATCTTCCTTCGCTAGCTACAATCCTGGGCGGTTGGTGTTTTGTTGTGTCTGTCAACTCCTGCAAAGCAGCAGAAATTTGTACCTCTACTGTTGTAGGATTGTCTAACTGCCTGCACTGAGTCGGCAAGCTTTCGACTGTCGCCGCCGTCCGTTGGCGGATCTGGGCGATCGCTTCTGGTGGCTGTATTATTTTCCCTCCTTGCATCACCATTTCTAGCAAAGGTTGTTCGCCTGGTTGCGGATCTTCTGTTATCAGTCCCAGGCGATCGCATTGCCCAGAAGTTTCATGTAACGTCTCTACATGGCGAAAAATCTGCTTGCGACCAGGATAAGTCATTTTGCCACTCGATTCTTTCATGACTGGAATGCCATCTATTTCTACCAGCTTGTAGACACCATTGACAGGCGCACCTGTAACCAATCGCGTTCCCAATCCGTAACCATCAATGCAAGCACCACTTGCTCTCAGTCTGGTAATTTCCCACTCGTCTACATCACCACTGGCAAAGATTGGTACGCCAGGAAGGAGCGATCGCACTTGTTGCGATAGAGTCAGCAAATCTCCCGAATCGATTCTCACCCCAGCCAGCTGCATTTTGCCTGACCGAACTGATTCTGCCAAAGATTCAGCGGCGGCGATCGTATCGTAAGTATCGATCAATAGTGGTGAGCCAGGAAAATAGCGATGGAAAGCTGTAAATGCGTCAGCTTCGCTGCCTGCTGTAGCTGCAAGTGCCATTACTAGCGAATGTGCCATCGTCCCGCTGGGTTTTTGTCCCAGTCGCACCGCTGCTAGTACGTTCGACGTAGCATCTAGCCCTGCTGCTAAAGCGGCGCGAGCTGCCCACAGAGAAGCTTGAGGACTAAATGCCCTGCGCGTACCAAATTCTAATAACGTTGCCTCCGCACCTGCAACATCCCGCATTCGAGCAGCGCGTGTAGCTATCAAAGTTTGGTAATTAATCGTATTGAGGAGGTATGTTTCTACTAACTGCGCTTGCCACAAAGGGGCTTCCACTCGTAATAGTGGTTCGTGAGGAAATATTGCCGTTCCTTCCCGTACAGCCCATACATCGCCCGTAAATTCAGCCTCAGCCAGCAGCGACCAAAATTGTTTTGGTGCGTGGTGAAACAGTCCCGTAGCCTGCAAAGCGGCAATTTGTGCGGGGCTAAACTTCAACTTTTCCAAGTATTCTAATGCTTGCGCTAAACCCATCGCAATTAAGTAACCGAATCCTTGGGGTAAGCGACGCACTGTTAATTCAAAACTTGCCTGAGATTGTTCCAACCCTTCGCCAACATAGCAAGCTGCCATTGTTAGCTGATAAAGATCGGTCAGCAGGCTGTAATCAACCTCTGTCAGCGTTAAGGCTCGATCTTCTCGTTCTTGGAGTATGGTGTTTTCCGCATCGTTCCAGCGTGAACTCATCATCTCATCGTTCTCTCATGGCAGCGTTGTTTTGATTATAGTAAATTTTACCAAAATTATGTCAAGTCTCTTTGGGTAGCGATCGGGTGTTAGGTAATGGGTGGTTGGTAATTGGTAGGTTGACAGTTGACAGTAAACGCTGCGCTACACCCCGTGAAGACAGTTAACGGTTGCTCCTCAGCTCCCTCAGCTCCCTCAGCTCTCTTCTCCCCCCTGCTCCCTGCTCCCTGCTCCCTGATAACTGATAACTGATAACTGATAACTGATAACTGATAACTGACTAAATATATACCTTTCTTAATAGTGATTTAAAAGTAAATTGAATGACAGAAGAAGCGATCGCAAAGATATTTACTCGAACAAGTCGATTGCATGAAAACAAAATTACTTGTTACAATATCTAGCCAATGACCAATGACAGTCATAACCAACTATTTGAGTCGGCTGTATAACGAATTGCAAACATCAACAAATAAGTATTGCGATCGATTGCAATAGATTGAGGAAGACTCATAATTAGCTGATGACAAACATAAAATAAGAATTCTACAGCTATCTCATTCATCCTCACTTCTGGAGATGAACTATATGAATATTTCCAAAATGCTAGACAGCGCTGCTCAATATATTATTGAAGCCATGACACGGATTTTTGGTCCCACCGATGATGCCTATCCAGCTATTGGTACGCAGCCTTTTACAGGAGAACCCTATAAACATCGTCGTCACGCCGATTGGTAGACAGCAGATTAGTAGACAACCAATTGAAAGACAATTGTAGGGGCGTACTGAAGTGCGTCCCTATTTGTATTGTTTGCGCCAACTGTTTTAATTATGTAGTAGGTTGTAAACAACCTTGCGAACTATCGTCGCGAACAAACGCTTTCATAGCAATTTTCGATTGTGTGCGTGACACAGATAGGGGCGCACAGCTGTGCGCCCCTACAGACGTGTATTTTATCCAATTGAAAAACGCTTTCAATCTCCTTGCGGGTATTCTTCCCACAAACCAGTTAGCTCTCGCAAACTTTGATGGTTGCCATTACCTAAAATTAGATGATCGAGTATGGGAATACCTAGTAACTGCGCTCCTGCCAGTAACTGGCGGGTTAATTCAATATCTTGCGAACTCGGTTCGACATTGCCTGAAGGATGATTGTGAGCCACAATGACTCGCGTTGCTCCTTGACGAATTACCTCGCGAAAAATTTCGCGGGGAGAAGCAAGAGTTTCCGTTGCCGTACCAATTGTTATCACCTTCGTCCCAATGAGACGATTTTTTACATCTAAAAGTAAGACGGCAAAACGCTCCTGCGGTTGCCACATTAAATCTTGACTCAACACCGCTGCCGCTACTGCGGGACTTTCTATAGGTTGACGGTCTAAAGGACGCGATTGAAACACCCGCTTACCTAATTCAACAGCTGCCAAAATAGTCGTTGCTTTAGCAGGACCAATACCATCGATTTGCATCAGTTCTTGAATGCTCACTTCTCGCAGCACCGCCAATGGTTCGCGTTGATTTTTACTCAATTCTTGTAAGATATATTGCCCTAATCCAACAGCAGAAAGTTTTCCCGCTCCTTGTCCCGTACCGAGCAAAATAGCAATTAACTCGGCTGTAGCTAAAATTTGCGCTCCATGAGTTATTAGCCTCTCGCGAGGGCGCTCTGTAGTTGGTAAATCGGCAATTCTGAGGCAATAGGTCATAAAGAAAACGATCGCTTGAGCGATCGCTAGGCTAAAAAGTGCAAATCGGTAGTCTTTTGTCAACCACCGATCGCTACATTTTTATTTATCCCTATTTCGATCTCAAAAATCACAAATGAAATCAGTTATCAGTTATCAGTTATCAGTTATCAGTTATCAGTTATCAGTTATCAGGGAGCAGAGGAGCAGCCGTTAACTGTCAACTGTCAACTGTCAACTGTCAACCTACCAATTACCAGCAACAAATGACAAATGACCGCTAAACAATCCGAGCGGCTTTGAGCATGTGATAGGAGATGAGGAGTTGAGTCAAGGCAAGCGGATAACTTTGCAGGATTTCTCCAGTTGTTCCCACTAACTTACCCAGATCGGGGTTGCTATCCGTACTGCAAAATGGGATTAAAGAAGGAATCTCGCTACACAACATTCGTTCTAAGTGAATTACGTCTTCCTTGGTGGCATGACCGTCAATTTCGAGGACATCGACTGGCTTACCCATATCGCGATCGAGTTCTAGGCGAATTGGTGAGGTATAGTCAGCTCGATTCGATTGAATAATTTCAGTAAAATCTGGATGGGGGATGGTCGGACGCAACACTAGTCTGACATTCAAATTCTGTTGACTGTTGCTCTCTTCTGCATCTTCGCGCGGTGGATAGAAACTGACTACAATATCAGACCACTGGCGCTGGGGACGGATAAAAGCTTCAGAATCGGGTTCGCGCTTTTGTAATTCTCCCATGACTTGTTCTGGAGTATAACCGCGCTTCATGGTGTCGCGCTTAACTTTCCAAGTCGCCCGCAGCGATTCGGGTGGAGCGAGGTAAACTTTAACATCATAGCTTTCTCTCGCACCCCGCGTAGAATAACCGAGCAAGCCTTCAATAATGACAAATTTACTCGGTTTAATGTACTGTGGTGGCTCAAACGTACCTGTATTGTGGCTGTAGATTGGTTTGAGAATTGGCTGTCCCGTTCGCAAGAGAGACAGGTGTTGTTGCATAATATCCAGATAGTTGCAGTCGGGATGTAATGCCGTAATTCCTAGCTCTTTGCGTTGGACGCGATCGTAGCGATGGTAATCATCCGTGCAAATTACCGTGACATTTTCTTCACCTAGCACCTGAGCAATTCCTTTAGTTAAAGTTGTTTTGCCAGCGGCACTATCACCAACAATACCTAGCACGATTGGACGATTGCTCATGGTGACTCCTACGAAGCTAAAAAGGCTAGCCAAGGTAATTCTTGGATTGGCTTTATTCTAGGCAAGAATGCAGAGCAACTCAACAGCTAACAGTTATCAGTTAACAGTTATCAGTTATTAGGGAGCAGGGAGTAGGGAGCAATCTATATTAATTCCGAATTCCGAATTCCGAATTCTGAATTCTTTGAGTGGGTTGATTTGGTGGAATTCGTTCCGTAGAGATTAGGGCATCTATGACAGATTTCACTACGGGAACGGCTGTGGTAGAACCGCGAATTAGTTGACCTTTAGGTACTTTGGTCGGTTCGTCTATGACTGCTAGAATGACATAACGTGGGGCATCTACAGGTAAAATACTCACAAAACTGGTGATTTTGGCTGTACTGTCGTAGCCACCTCTAGCACTGGCTTTTTGAGCCGTACCCGTTTTACCCGCAATTCGATAACCGGGAATCCGAACACTTTTCCCCGATCCTTGTGTAACCACAGTCTCCATCATTTCTAGTACTGTTTTCGCAACTGAAGGAGAAAACACCTGCTGCGGTGTTGGTAAGGTGGGTTGCCATTGAGGATGACCATTGGAATCGAAGCGTCCTCTAACGACATGAGGCGTGACGAGTTTACCACCATTGGCTAAAGCGGCGTGCAACTGTACGAGTTTAATCGGCGTAAGAGCAAAACCTTGACCAAATGAAGCGGTAGCTGGTTCAATTGGGTAAGTGACAAACTGCTTTTTACTTTTGATTTGACTGGGAGCGACAGCAGCTAAATCTGTAGCGAGAGATTGCCCTAACCCCAATTTTTTCAACCAATCATAGTAGGTGGCTGGAGAAATTCGTTGTGCAATCTGTACCATTCCAACATTACTAGAATGTTGGAGGATGCCAGCGACGGAAAGCTCTTTGTAAGGTTCTGGATCGGCATTTTTAATTATCCTTCCACCTATTTTTATCGTGTCTGGATCGGGAAAGATTTCATTAGGATGAATTGCTTTTAGCTCCAGCGCGATCGCCACATTCAATGGCTTAAATGTCGAGCCTGGTTCGTATAAATCTGAGATTGCCCAATTCCGAAACAACTCAAAATCATATTTGTAAAATTCATTTGGATCGTAAGATGGTTCGTCCACCATTGCCAAAATGCTGCCGTCTCGCGCATCCATGACAATAACGCTACCCCGCTTCGCCTGCACTGCCTTTAACTGCTTACTGAGAGCTGCTTGAGCTGCACGCTGCAAGCGCAGATCGACCGTCAATTCCAAGCGTGTATCGTCAACCTCGGCAAAGTTATCGGGAACGGAATAACTCATAATTTCGTTATTTCCGTCCCTGGACAAAGATGGAATTGGTTTGACCAAGCTTTCTAGTTGCTGATTGTGACTCGCTTCTACCCCTGCCTTGCCTTCACGATCCGTATTGACATACCCCACTATGTCTGCTAGCAGAGTGTGTTGCGGATAGAAGCGCGAAAATTGTGGAACTAGCTCAAGACCTCTAACCTTCTTACCATCAATCGTCAAGCTATCGATCTGCGGGAACATTTCTTCAGGGACAACTGAAGTCAAGCGAATTGAATTACTAGGTTGATTGAACCGCTTGACAAGCTGAGTAGGAGAACTCTGAAGTAGGGGTGCTAGCCGAGCAGCAATTTTTTCTTTGGATAGATTAAATTGGCCGGGACGAGCATATAAGTGATAGACCAACCGATCCATCGCCAGTACATTTTGATTGCAATCTACCACTGGGCGACGGATGACAAACCCAGGGATACTTGTCAACTGCTGTTTGCGTGCTTGTGCAAACAATTTTGGTGCGTGTATGACTTGCAGCCGATACAATTTTATTCCCATTGCTACGCAAGTCCCCATCAGGACGCTCCATACAAGTAGCAGCCGCAATAAGGGCAAGCGGTTGCTCTTTTGTTGCTGATTTGAAACTGGCTTTTCTACTGTCCGAGGTTGCTTCAGCCGTTGGCGATGCTGAGGGCGGTTTGCTTGGCTGCGATCGCGGTTTTTAGCAGTACGACGCTGACGACGGGCATCAGAAGAAGGAAAGATAGACATTTTCAGTAATGCGTGGTGAGGGAGCTGAGGGAGCTGAGGGAGCTGAGGGAGCTGAGGGAGCAGGGAGCAGGGAGCAGGGGAGAATTCATTACTCACGCACCACGCACCACTGACAACTGACAACTGATAACTGACAACTGTTAACTGTCTAATAACCTAGTGGCAAAGAAGTCAAACGAGGCGGTTGAGTTGCGGGTGAAACTGGCTTTGGCGCTCTGGTAGTCTGGCTGGCAGGCTCTAGAGCGATCGCTTCAGCAGGGCTAGGATACACCAGTCCCGTTTCTGGTTGCTGTGCTTGCGTTGCTAAATCGTTTTTTAGCACTTCATTTTTTTGCATCAATTGCCGTTCTTGTTTTTTTAAGTCTTCTAGTTGACTGTGCGCTTCTTGCCATGAGCTTTGGGAGTACGCCGACCAGCCATAAGCTACAAGTAATGCAGTCACTAATAGAGCAGTCACAGCTGCACAGCGATTTTGTAAGTGGCGCAAGTTAGTCAGCCATACAGGAGCCGAGCGCGAACTACTCAAAGATCTGACGCTCTTAGCATTAGCAGGCACTGGTTTTTGCCGCTGGCGATTGGAAACACGAGTTTTAGGAGCCTTAGCCATAATACTTAGCCATCATAACTTTGGGCAGATGAACACCCCAATTCTAATGGCAACTTTCTCTAACAGATACTCTCATCAACTTTGTTAAAGAAATTTATTCACTGAAGAAGTCGCCAGAAACCATTCAGTCTCCTGTCTCCTGTCTCCTGTCTCCTGTCATCAAAGTACTGTTTAATTTCTCACACTCAAAGTTACGTCCACAGACGGAAGATATTTGACATCAAGAACGACTTCAATGAAACTTTAATTTTGAGGGCATGGCATCCATGCTTGAAGTATAAGCTTTATAAATGAAGCTCTGTGCTGCAAGTAAATAAATTCAACCAATCGTCAAAACCCTCATTCAGGCTGTATATCAGCCGTCAACTTAAGCCGCTATAGTTCCGGTAGTGTAAAAAAAGTCAACAAATGCGGTATCGTGATCAAGAGCGGCTCGTTCATTTTTACCGCATTTGGTGAAAGAGGAGTTATGAACAAAAAATTCATCGGTTTAGCTTTAGTTTTCAGCTTATTGGGCGGCTTTTTAGGAGCCTGTGGTGATGCTGGTGGTGGTGGCGGTACTGGTACTAGCCCCTCTCCTGCTGAATCCCCTTCTCCTGCTGCTACCCCCTAATCGCAGCGATCGAGTTAAAAGCTCGCTCTCTATTGATTTTCAAAATCTCTTGCACAGCACCAATTCTCAGCCCGATCCCCCTGTGAAAGCTGCTGTTGCAGGAGAATTTTTTTCAGTTATCAGTGAAGAAAGGGTGTGGGGTGTGGGGTGTAGTGAATTGTCAACTGATAACTGATAACTGGTCACTTAATCCTTATGCTCGTACTGCGATCGCCCAGGGAAGCAAAATCTAAAGTCTCTCCTGCTTCTAAGGCGGCGCGAATGGCACTCGTGTTTGGTTCAATTGAAGTGGTTGTGAACCTTTCGGGGAGTTGCTGCGGTGAGAGATCTGGTTTAAGGATTAAGGGGGCTTTACCACCATTTTTGGATAAAGACAGCCGATAACGGGTAGTTTCAATCGTTTTGAGTTGCTGCGACTCAAAAAACCATTTTAATCGCTCTTTTAAGAGTTGCGATCGCCTTTCGTCCGCTCTAGCTAGCTCCATTAGACGTTGCGCTTCTGCTTTTCTCGCCTCAGCACGCGCTTGCATTTCCGAGATCAAAGCCGCGTATCCATCCAACTTGCGATCGCGTTCTGTTCCTAGCTGTTGCAACCATTCGCTGAGTATTTCTTGTTGTTGGGTGTCGTCTCCAGTTTCATCTAAAATTTCATTTAATCGCTCTAAATCTTCACCAATACTAAAGAGCGATCGCGATCTAGATTGGGGCAAGTTATTTTCAGATGAATTATTTTCGACTGAATGAGATGGAGTCACCTTTCAAGTGTCCTAATTCAATTGATCGTGGGTAATTGGTAACGCTGGTGCAAATCAAAAGTTAAAAGTCAAAAGTCAAAAACTCTACACAAATGACAAATGACAAATGACTGACTACCAATTACCTCTCATCATAAGCAAATAATTATCAGCTTTCTTGCAGAATCGGTTGGGCTTCTGGTTCTGGTAAGGAACGCAGATGATTTAGAAATTGTTGTAGTTCCTGCTGGCTGAGTTGCTGACGGCTGGATTTGCCAAATTTATCTTGTAAGTATAGCCGTCCTTGGGTACTCGACCAACCAACCCGCTTTAATTCTGCTGTGGTTTGTTCCAGCAATACCGAGTCTACTTTGCTAGGATTGACGACATATCGATTCATCGGCTGTCTGGTATTCAGCCTTTGTGGTGTCCGTTCTGGATCGTCATCTGATGGGAGACAAAAGCAAGAACGGACGGCGTATTTTGTGGCTCCTGTAATCGCTTTATATACAGCTTTATCGCCAGTAGGACGACTATCTTTCCACGAATAGTCTTCGGCGTAACCTGGCGCGCTGACACTTAAAGACTCACCTGTTTCTGTATCTACAATCGTTAAGCGGACGACTACTGAAGCTCGTCCCGGCTCGATGTGAGATTCAATACAATCTGCGATCGCAATTAATCCTTGTTCGCTACAAGCTTTGTGGACTGGTAGAAGAACGTCGCCAGCAGTGGTGTAGCTATATTTCTGAAAGTCGTTCCAACCAGTTTTTTCTAAAGGTTGCAAATTCTTTTGTACGGCTAAGATCTTTTTATATAGCTGACTTTTAGTATGATTCGCTGTTTCGCTGGTTGCTGTGGCACTAGTTAATGTTTCGCTCATAACGCTATCCTTGGTGGTGTTACCTCAAGCTGGCTTCAGAGGCGATCGACTCCGTTCGAGCTGCGAGTGCAAATATCCCTCGCATATTATTATAGTACACTTGTACTTAAGTCTGATTTCTCTAGCTCCTCTATTACCAAGCTAGCCTGGTAGTCTGGGAATAGAGCAAATTTCAAGCAGGCTATGGAAGTTTTTCAGGCTAAAATCGAGCATCTTGAGCCGATAGCTATACTATTTGACCAATATCGCGTTTTTTATGGACAAGCATCGGACTTGGCAACTGCAAAGATTTTTCTGCAAGAACGATTGCAAAAACACGATTCTCTCATCTATGTTGCAAGTAATAGGCAAATCGTCGGATTTACTCAGCTTTACCCCAGTTTTTCTTCAGTATCGATGCAACGAATTTGGATTTTGAACGATCTATTCGTCGTCGCAACGCATCGTAGACAAGGAATTGCCAAGTTATTGCTGACAGCAGCAAAGCAGTATGCTCAAGAAACTGGAGCAATCAGAATCACTCTCGCCACACAAATTTCTAATATCTCAGCCCAAACTTTGTATGAATCACTCGGATACACTAGGGATGAACAGTTTTATCACTATTCGCTGAGAGTGAGTGAATTTTGACTTTTGACTTTTGACTTTTGACTTTTCCATCATCTTTGCAACCAAATTGCCCTTAACCCAGCCGCTTTCGCGCCGTGATAATCTTCTTGTAAACTATCGCCTACATGCCAAGCCAAATCTGCCGAACATTGATGTTTGTCTAAAGCAGCAGCAAAAATTTGTGGATCGGGTTTAGCCGCTCCAACTTCGGTAGAAATTGTTACAGAAGTGAAAAACTTGGATAAATCCAAAGCTTGTAAAACCGAATGCAGGCGCGAATCGAAATTAGATAGCACTCCTAACTCAATGCCTAGTTTCTGCCAAGATTGCAATGCTTGTAACACGTCGGGATAAAGTACCCACGGTTCTGCTGTGGAAAAATGAGCATATAGTTGGCTGAAATAGCCAGAAAAATCGGTAAAACTATCTAAAAATCCAACTTTTTGAAAAGTATTTCGCGCGATCGCTTCCCACCATTCAAATTCGCATTGAGGAATTTCCTCTGGCTGCTTCCCAGGAAATACAGGTGGTGGTGCAGTTTTGAAACTTTGATAGAAAGCACTGTTGACACGATCTGCTGGTACGGTAACGCCAAATTGTTGTGCGATCTGAGCGTACACTTCACCAACACTACCTTTAACTCCAAACATTGTCCCAACAGCATCGAGAAAAATAACTTTAGGTTGCTTGACATCACTCAGTTCGCTATCCATCGTGTTTCTTACGATTTGTGTCATTTTGTAAAATTTATGAAATAATCTATCAATAGAGAGAGTTACAAATTGTAAAAATAACTAGCAGCAAAATATAAATGAATCTGAGTAGCTTAGCGCAGCCATTGCTCAAAGAAAAGCAAGAAGAGTTAGATATTCAAGATTTACAAGGTTTATGGCGAATTAATTGGAAAATCGATCGCATTACACTTTACTCAGGAATTTACACGCGAGTAGACCAAGTGTTTATTATTTGGGCTGTCATTGTTGGCGTTATGTTTGCCACAGCGCAGTTTTTACCAATTAGTTGGACGACACAAGCGATTTGGTGGTCGAGCTTGACTATGGTTGGTGCGATCGCCATGATGAGTCTAACTTGGTTTTGGGCAGGAGTAGAACGTCTGCGTTGGGTCGTCTGTGGTTGGGCAACTTTAGTACTAACGGGTGTGGTTTTAACCGATTTGGGGATATTTCTTGGTTGGGGTGAGATTTTAATCCACCTATGCTCAATGTGGTTGAGTTTGAGTGCAATTGGTTATTTGTTTACGGGCATTGGTTTGCGATCGCGTGCTTTATTCCTGGCTGGATGTCTTCACCTTTTGGGCGTTAGTTTCTTATCTTATGTCGGCGGTTGGCAGTTTCTCACAACTGGTGCGGTCATGAGTTGTAGTTTACTACTGCTCGCTCAATTGCAATGGGATATGCGATCGCCGATTGAATATGCACTACTGACTTCCACACAGCAACAGTTTAACCGCCAGCAGCACCAGCAAAGAATTCAGAATTTGGAAATAAAATCTTAAAAGATTGTTTCAAACAATACAGAATTTTCTGACATAGTTCATAATTAAAAGTACAAACTATTAGCGAACAAATCGCTAATGTTGTTCAACCAGAGCAGGAATTTTGCTGTTTAGTCTGCTAATTTCCGCCCGTAGGAGAACGATGTCAGGGTAGAAAATGGTTGCCCCAAACTCGCGAGCGTTTAATTGACCGTACAACTTAATTGTTGGTAGTGCTGGTATTGGTGTAGGGTTTTTATCGTTTCCCCTGCTTTACAGTCTTTAGAGGGATGTGAAACCATCCATACTAGAACAGCCTGACAAGACTGACAACTATAGCTATTGCCAACAAGCGAAGCAAAAATTACCGTTACACACTTTAACAAGAATGTGTATCATGTGTCTCCGTCTGTAAATTCTGTATCCTTGATAATACTTTTCTATTTACCTCAAGTGTTGTGAACTTGAGGTTTTTATTTTGGAAGCTTTTTATTTGGGATTTTTATTTAGGTAAAAATACTTTTATTTTTGATTTCTTGTTCTTGTCTTCTGTATCTCGTCTGAGGGCGATATCGCTCGTTCTGCTAATCGGTAGCTCTCGATACTAACCATTAGCAATTTCAATGTACGCTTTCAAACCATCAACAGCAATCAATTTTAAGCATAGTTATTTTCAATGATTTTCCCTTTATAAGAAAAATTTATCTAACTTATCGCATAGTTTATTAGATAAATAAGTTCTTTGTAATCCATATAAGTGTAAGCTTTGATTAATCGAAAAATTAAAACATCATAAATCTGCTTGGTTTACATACTCTCAGCTACACCCGTAGCATTTCCAGGCAGATTCGGTGTATTCAGAGTTTGAGTTGTTTTACGCAGTGAGTATTTATACCGATGGCTGACACCTTCCTCCAAACCATCTGGTTAGTTCCCATTTATGCCTTGATAGGGGCAATTTCGACGATTCCTTGGTCGCCTGGAATTATTCGACGCACGGGACCCCGCCCAGCAGCATATATTAATTTGGTGACGACTGCTGTTGCCTTCACCCATGCTTTAATTGCCCTGAGCGCATCTTGGAACAAACCAGCTCAATATTTATATTTTTCCTGGTTGCACGTAGCCAATTTTGACTTCACGATCGCCGTAGAAGTTTCTTCACTTACGGTAGGTGCGATCGCTTTAGTTACAGGCTTAAACGTGCTAGCGATCGTCTTTGCGATCGGCTATTTAGAAATGGACTGGGGGTGGGCGCGTTTCCACGTGATGATGGCGCTGTTTGAAGCCGGGATGTGCGCCTTAGTACTATGTAACTCCCTGTTCTTCAGCTACTTTATTCTAGAAATTCTCACCCTGTGTACTTATTTGTTACTAGGCTTCTGGTTCAGTCAGCCATTGGTAGTCACGGGAGCAAGAGACGCTTTTTTAACCAAACGGGTAGGCGATTTGTTTCTATTGATGGGGGTACTTGCTCTATATCCCCTCGCTGGAACTTGGGATTTCTCAGAACTCGCACGGTGGGCGCAAACAGCTAACGTTAACCCCACAGCAATAACATTAGTGTGCTTGGCTCTGATTGCCGGTCCAATGGGTAAATGCGCCGTATTTCCACTGCACTTATGGCTGGACGAGGCAATGGAAGGTCCCGTACCAGCAACGATTTTGCGTAATTCAGTGGTTGTAGCAACAGGTGCTTGGGTACTCGTGAAACTTCAGCCAGTCCTGGCACTTTCGCCCTTTGCCCTATCTTTTGCCACATTCATCGGTGCGGTGACAGCCGTAGGTGCTTCTTTGATTGTCATCGCTCAAGTTGATGTCAAGCGCGCTTTGTCATATTCTGTCAGTGCTTACATGGGTTTAGTATTTGTGGCTGTAGGTACGGGACAAACTCAAGCCGCACTACTATTAGTATTTACCCATGCCGTAGCAATTTCACTGCTCGTCATGAGTACGGGTGGTGTAGTTTGGAATAGTATTACTCAGGATCTTCGTCTTTATGGAGGATTGTGGTCGCGCCGACCGATTTCAGCTATTGCCTTTATTGTTGGTGCAGCCGGATTAGTGGCTTTTCCACCCTTGGGCGGATTTTGGGCATTGCTGCAAATAGCCGATGGATTGTGGACAACTCAGCCTTTGTTAGTCGGAGTTATTTTAGTCACGAATGCGCTGACAGCTTTCAGCGTCACCAGGGTATTTTGTCTCATGTTTGGCAATAAACCCAAGCCAATGACCGTGCGATCGCCTGAAGTTCATTGGCCCATGATGTTGCCAATGACAATCTTAATGGGCTTTGTCATGCACGCTCCGTTAGTATTGCAAAGCTTGTCGTTACTGCCAGAATGGGCATACATCAACAAAGATGTAGCTTTGTTATTAATTTGGTCTACGATTTTTGGGTGCAGTATCTCAGCTGTAGTTTACCTCTCACCCTTGGTTCCAAAACCAGTCACGCTACCTTGGAAACCACTGCAAGACTTTTTCGCCTACGACCTCTATACAGCTAACTTGTATCGGGTAACGATTGTATTTGGAGTAGCCGTAGTTTCTCGCCTAATTGCTCTGATCGATCGCTACTTAGTTGATGGCATTGTAAATTTAGTTGGCTTAGTCTCGATTTTCGGAGGTGAAACCCTCAAATACAGCACTTCTGGACAATCGCAATTCTACGCCTTAACTATCTTGCTAGGCGTGTGTTTGTTAGGCACGATCGTCGGCTGGCCCCTGCTATCCCACATGGAACTCAGTTTTGCATTCTAGAAAGTGACTAGTGACTAGTGGCTGGTGACTGGACAAAGAATCTAGCTACTAGCCACTAGCTGCTCACCAACTACCAACTACCAACTACCAATTTCAAAATCGTTATGCTGAGTGCTTTGATCTGGATACCTGTCGTCGGTGCTGCTTGCATTGGATTTATACCAATGAAAGGCGATCGGGCGCGATCGCTGGCTTTGGCGATCGCTACTGGCATCATTATTTGGACGCTGGTGTTACTGAGTCAATTTGACATCTCCTTAGCTGGGATGCAGTTTTCTGAATTGTTGCCTTGGATTGATACCCTGGGATTGAGCTATAGCCTGGGGGCAGATGGTTTGTCTATCCCTCTAGTCGCCTTAGCAGGGGTATTGACTTGGATTGCTATTTATAGTAGCAGCGAAAATATTACCCGTCCTCGGCTGTACTACGCTTTGTTGCTGCTGATCTATGCTGGGGTGGTGGGTGGATTCCTAGCACAAAACTTGCTGTTGTTCGTTCTATTTTACGAAGTCGAGCTGATTCCTTTCTATCTGCTGATCGCAATCTGGGGTGGAACGGCAAAGCGCGGCTACGCTGCGATGAAGTTTTTGATCTACACGGCAGTTTCGGGAATTTTGATTTTAGCTGGCTTTTTGGGAATTACTTGGCTGACAGGATCTTCTAGCTTCGATTACAACGCGATCGCCACCACGGGATTACCCCTTCAAGCGCAATTGATCCTCCTAACCATCCTGTTAGTTGGATTTGGGATTAAAATTCCTTTGGTTCCCCTACATACTTGGTTGCCCGATGCTTACACGGAAGCTTCTCCACCCGTAGCGATTATGTTGGGGGGAATCCTGGCAAAGTTAGGAACCTATGGGATTATCCGATTTGGTCTAGGACTATTTCCCGAAACTTGGGCTATAGTCGCGCCTGGTTTAGCAATTATTGGGGCAATTAGCGCGGTTTACGGTGCGGTAACGGCGATCGCGCAAAAAGATATCAAGCGCATGGTTGCCTATAGTTCGATCGGACACATGGGATATGTCATGCTGGCTGCGGCTGCTGCTACTGAGTTGAGTACGGTCGGCGCAGTGGCGCAAATGGTTGCCCACGGTCTAATTTTGGCAATTCTGTTTAATTTAATTGGTGTCATTGAAACTAAAGTCGGGACTCGCGAACTTGATGTCTTGAATGGATTGATGAGTCCGATTCGCGGATTACCCTACATTAGCGCCCTTCTAGTGATGGGAGGCATGGCAAGCGCGGGAATTCCAGGCATGACTGGTTTTATTGCCGAATTTTTAGTCCTGCAAGGTAGTTATGCTAGGTTTCCCTTACCTACCCTCGTTTGCGTTCTCTGTACAGGCTTGACAGCGGTATATTTTGTGATTTTGCTCAACCGGACTTGCTTTGGCAAGCTAGATAACAAGACAGCTTACTATCCCGTCGTCACCTGGTCGGAAAAAATTCCCGCCCTCGTTCTCACAGTCTTGATCCTATTTCTAGGCATTCAACCCACTTGGTTAGTCCGTTGGAGTGAAACCACCAGCGCCGCTATGGTTGCTACGGTTCGCGTCAACACTACACAGCAAATCGCCATTAAAAATTAGAATAGGGCGCACAGCCGTGCGCCCCTACGACTCTCCAATAATTCTGTACGGGCGGGTTTAACCACAGAATTTTTTGTTCTTTAACCAAAACTCTCAAAAAACCCGCCCCTACCACTACTCACTACTCACTCCCGTCATGGTACTTGCTCAAGAAAAATCTACAGCGAAATTGCCCCCATCCAAACATGAATTTGCCGATATCATTCATCGCTTAGAAGCAGGTGGGGCGATGCTACCAGATACGCCAGAAAATCTGATGCAAATCATCGGTATTTATAAAGCTTATGCCGTACCGATGGATTTCTACTGGCGCGACTTATTGTATATTGGCGAACGAGTCTTCCTCGAACCGCTACCCTTTTTCAAATACTTCATTCCCCAGGAGTATTTAGACCTGCACAATCATTATGCAGGCGACGATGCCGATTTGCGGATTTGGCGGGGACCAGCCACAGCGCATCCCGAACTACTTGCCTTTATGGAAAAAGGTGAAACCCGCAAGATGCCTAGATTGTTGCATCACTGGTTCCACGATCGCATCAACATGGAATTTGCCGAAGAATGTATGCGGGCAATGCTGTGGCACGGTAGAGACATGGGCTATGGCAAGTTCGATGCCTATCTCGACTCGGATGAATACAAAGCTAACGCCGATCGCGCCATTAAAGCTTATTTCAAGTACAATCCAGCCATGCTGGGGCTGTATAAGTTATTTCCAGAAATGTTCTTGGAACAGTGCCGTCAGGCTTCTTATTACGCCAACTTGGGCTTATTCTGGGAAGTGATGGCTCCAGTATTTTTTGAGATGTCCGACATTTACGACGAAGGCGGATTTAAGGGAGTCCCCGACGCGATGAACTTCTTGGTGAATGGAATTTTTGCGATCGCGGGTCGTCCAATTTACCACCACGTTTATATTCGCGGCGAACGCTACGAAATTATTCCTAAATCGAAAGGGTTTACCTGGCTTTATGAAGCGGCGTTACCATATGTCGAAGCTGTTTTCTACCGCACCTCTCCTTTCCGGGGGACGAAATCATATAATGCTCAAGCCGGACAAATTCCTACCGAACAAAAAGATTTCCACTATGGCGTTTTATATGCCGATAAATTTCCTGTAGGTACGGCTGGTATTCCACCTACATTGTTGGCACAAGATATGTATCATTTCTTGCCTCAATATTTGAGAGATTATTACCAGCAGCACTGTCGCGGTGAAGATGATATTTTAGTGCAATTGGGTATTACGTTCCAGCGATCGATGTACTGCGTAACTTCTGCGGTTATTCAAGCGTTGAGGACTGCATTGTTATATCCGTTAGATGACCCCAATCCAAGACATTTGCAAGCAAATCGGGAGTTTTTTGAAAAGCAAATTAATCGCTTCTGTCGTCCAGAATTTGGTATGAAAGATGCGGCACGTTTGAGGCAAATTCAGACTGCGGATTATCGTTAGAAGATCCCCCCAACCCCCCTTAAAAAGGGGGGGCTTTTGTGTTCTCTCAATCTTCGTTTCTAGTTAAAGAGAGCCCCCCAACCCCCCTTAAAAAGGGGGGCTTTTGTATTTTGGGCGATTTCAAGGTGTTTCAGTACATAAGCAAATATATTTCAGTATGTACACAGAGGGAATTAGCTAAAGTTCGTGTTTTTATGGACTAAAATGTAGATTTATTTCTATTATGGCTTCTACTGCAACATTAGATCTCTTCATTTTGCTCGGTTAAGTACAAAGTATAGGTGCTTGTTCAAGTCCGAATCCTTTCCAATGGGTAGCTATAGTTGCTATGGTTAGCACAGCAGGAGTTTTTGCAGTTAGTACTGGAGTGGGTACAATAGCTGTTGCTAGTACACTAGTTACTCTTATTACTACAGGAGCTTCCATAGCTGTTATAGCTGCTGAAATATCGACATCAGCAGGTGCAACTGCTAGCTCATTAGGAGTATTGTCCCAACTAGTGTATGAAATTCAAAGTATTTTAGGATGCTAGCCTAAGCAAAAGTCGAAAATAATTCAATCTCCAATTCCCCCCTTTTTAAGGGGGGTTAGGGGGGATCTCCGAGGACTCAGAATGAACCGCGAAAACCTACTCAACACAGACTTTCACCTACCCTATAATCCGCAACTTGTAGAAAGAGCAAAAGAATTCCGAAAAAACATGACTCCAGCCGAAAAGCTACTCTGGAATCATTATCTCAGAAAGTTCAAATATCGAGTTTTAAGACAAAGACCTATCGATAATTTTATTGTTGATTTTTATTGTGCAGAATTAAGGCTAGTAATTGAAGTTGATGGAGATAGCCACTTTACAGATGATGGCAAAATTTACGATTTAGAAAGAACTGCAAAATTAGAATGCTACGGACTAAATGTTATGAGATTTAACAATAATGAAGTATTGAACAATATAGAGGGAGTTTGTCATGAGATTGAGGAAGCGATCGCACTTCGTTCTGAGTGAAGAGATCCCCCCAACCCCCCTTTTTAAGGGGGGTTTTTTATGAGAAGAGCTGCGATCGCCTGCGAGATTGGTAAACCAGCATGTTTTTCTAACCAATAGAACTCCCCTACAGGGTTAATTTCTAAAAATATATAACGCCCGTCTGGAGTCAAAATGAGGTCGAATGCCCCATAATTTAACTGAAAATATGTCATGATCTGTCGCAATTTTATAGCAAGATCTTGGGGAAGATGGTAGGGTCGCCAAGCATCAATCAAAGTCAATCCTTGTCGCCGCCAATCATGACTTGCTGCAGGCGAAATCTGAGAGTCAATTGCAGCTGTAAATACCTGCTGTCCAACAATTGTCGTCCTCAGTTCTAATGCTTTGGGAATGTTTTCTTGAAAGCACATCGGACAAAAGCGCAGTCCCTCTAACTTTTCTAAATCCTCCGGTTTAACGGAATTGGTGAAAACAACTTGCTCTTGTCCTCGATCGTAAATTGCAAAGGTAGTGAGCATTTTCGTCACCATACCCGAACTGCACTCTCGCGCAAATTCCAACACTGCTTGGGGATTGTTTGTAATCAGAGTGCGTGGAGTTTCTAAACCGAGCGATCGCGCAACTTGTAATTGTAACTGCTTGTGTTCAGCACGACGAATATTAGACACGGAATCGAGATGGAAAACATTGAGACTAGCGATCGCCCCGAGAATCGTAGCTTGCGACTCTTGAACCGAGGCTTGGCGTAGTTGCGCATCCATCGTTGTCGGAATCCTTGCACCCATGCGAATGCGCCGATACCAAACTGCGGATACATTTTGTAAATTGAGTTGGTTTGCACCATCAATCAGCACGAACCGTTCTGTTCCCAGTCCAAAATAGACTTCTAAATGTGTCTGAGTCGGAAAGCGATCGGTATCAAAGCGAAATGCCTTTCCACCTTGAGCTGCGATCGCCTGAATCACTAAGGAAATCCCCTCATGATCTCGACTATGAGTCACGATCAAAACTGTCATATCGTTGTACTCCAATTTGCGATCGCTAACTCGTAATTCGTAGCTATTATTCTCTACATTATTGCTATAAGATTATTTTTCATCATCAAGCTAGGAGCTTGTACCCAGAGTTAATAAATTACGACTTACGAATTACGACTTACAAATTATTATTTGTAATAATCAGAAATTGATGGAAACTTGGGAAAATCAGGCATAGATGGCATCTTGGGCATCTCCATCGAGGGGAATTCATAACCTTTATTCCCACCGTCAACGTCAACGTCAGATGGATATGCTAGCGTTGTTGCATATACGCTACCACCACTCACAGATGCCATTTCTGCTTCCGAAAGTTCTGCTCCAAATTGCCCTTCTAGAAAGTGGGCGAAAAAAGGAATTGGTGAATTTAAATTTCGTGAGTTCATGTCAGACATAGATTTTATTTACCTCCGATTGGTTAATTCAGGTTGCAGCAATAACTTAGCAAACTCTTATTAAAAGAATTTAGAATTCTAGTCGTAGAACTATGAATGACAAACCCCACAGACAAATCTACGGGGCTGAAAACAGAAAAATCTAATTTTTTCACGCCTTATATGGGCTTGAAAACATTCAACTAATTCCGAATTTCAAATTCCAAATTCTAAATTTTTAAGTTGTATTGCTAAGCTTTAGTTAGCAACCTATACTCACCACTTCATCCAGCAGTATAGAGGTTACGCATGATTTTACAAAAATTTATTTTCAGGGATATACAAAAGCAAAAAGATGTGTTTTTTTCGTCGTAGGGGCGGGTTTAGCAAAAGAGCCGCGGCTAGTCACAAGAAATCTTGGTTCAAAATCCGCCCATATAAGAGTCAGGAGCCGATTGGTAATTGCCCCCTCAGCTCCCTCAGCTTCCCCAGCTCTCTTCTCTAGGGTACTTCAATCGGAATCAAAGCATTCTCAGGCAAATACTGCTGGAATCTGCCCTCGTCTGCCAAGACCAAAACCAAGCGCAAAGGATAATCTGGTGGCATTTGCAAGTCAGCCCAAGGAACTGCTACTTCTAGGCAACGCTCTAGCGCTACTTGAGCGCGACTGGCGCGGGGATGCCATTGATAGTGTTCTCCCGCCTCTTGAAAGTGAACCGATTGTGTAAGTAAATTAACTTCCAAGCGATGGTGAAACATATAGTTCATCGGCGCTTGCTCTGGCAAGTCTACCAAAGGCGGGGGGCTGTTATGCATGGTGCGATCGGGATAGAACCAGAGCAAATTGAGTTCTGGTGGCAAGTCCTGACCTGGCTTTGCTCCTGTTTTGAAATCTAATCTGAGATAGAAATTTAAGTGATCTACCCCGTACCAAATGCGCTGTACCGTGCTGCTTTGATGCATCGTTCCCCGCGCTCCACCAACTTCTAAGCGTCCGGCTTTGTCCCAGTCCTGCTCGTCGCCCATACCGTCAATGTTGGGGTGAATGAAGCTTTGGGGGCGATGGTCGGCGGGAGCGGCATGAATTTCCACCGGACGCAGCAGCACTGGAGGAACGGGTTGATTCAAGGCTTGATAAATGCCACACAAATGCTCTCGAAATAACTGGTCGAAGATAGCATCGTGATTGGAGGAATGACCTTCACCAAACCACCAAAACCAATCGGAACCCTCGGCGGCGTATAAAGCTTCCCACACTTCGGGGTTATTCTCTTCTGTCGCCTCTGGATGCTGTGCTAACACATCTCTCGCTGCTGCTAGCAAGTCCCAAGCTCGATTTTTTGCCGGATCGCCAATCCAAGTGGTAAAGCTGCCATCTACCCAAGAACCACTGTGTAATTTCTCACCTGGAATTGTTGCAGTTGGGGGAAAAGCATCGATAAATTCCGAGACGGTGACGAGTTTGATATGAGGATGGTTGCTGAGAGTTTGATATAAGTTTTCTAAAAAGGGTTTGCCATCTTGAGGATAATATTCCCAGCAGTTTTCGCCATCTAAGGCAATTGTGACCAGCCAAGGTTGTTCTAAGCTAGTCCGATCGCCTTCTTGGTGCTGTTTGAGCTGATGGGCGATCGACTCTAAATGTCCCACCAAATCTGCGGCGGCGCGTTTGGGTGGCATCGACCCATATGTAAAACCAATTAAATCAGACAATCTATGATCGCGAAAGACAATAGATAAATCTCCCGCTGCTGTCTGCAAGCGATAGGGACGGTATAACAATTCTGGTTCGATGACATTTCCCGCCCCGTCGCGGTGGAAAAAGTGCTTGAGCGTCCACCCTAAAACGGCTTCATCAGAAACAATCCAATTAAATCCTTGCTTGATAATATAAGGAAGAATTTCAGGACTGACAGACTGTTCGGAGGGCCACAAACCCCTGGGTATTTGTCCAAAGCGGTCTTCGTATAACTCCCATGCTTTTTGCAAGTGACGCGGAATATCTTCTGCCCATTGGAATCGGTAATTGGGCAGGTTCATATTCGGTACGGCAACCCGACCGGAGTTTGTATCGGCAAGTAAAGGCAGAATTGGATGAGTGTAAGGTGAGGTAGTAACTTCTAGTTGCCCCGTTTCCTGCATGTGCCGATGTTGAGGGACAATCCGACTAATAATTTCCCTTTGTTTAGAATAAATCCGCTGGCGATCGCTTAAAGTAAAACCCCGACCTTGTTGCAACCATTGGGCAATTTCGGAGTCGTCCCAAAAAATCGGATCGATCCAAACTAAATTATGCCAAGCCAGTAGATCGCCATAATCTTCCTTCTGCCAGTTGTCCAAACACCAAGCTGCACCGCGTTCCTGCCGTTGATGGTACAACTCTGCATAACGGGGATGGGGATCGATCAGCGTATGGTGGTTGGCATCAAAAAAGTTCGCGATGATAAATTGTTGCTGCTCCCTTTGCAGTTGCTCTGTAGGTGTCAAGCTAACTGTGAGATAGGGATCGAAAGCAGTCCCAGCAATGTAATCTTCTAGTTGCAGAATCAGAGAAGGAACGAGGTTAACCGTTTGATGTAACTTAGGATAACGCTCTAGAATTAACACCAAATCTAGATAGTCTTTTGTCCCGTGCAACCTAACCCACGGCAAGCGATACTGATTGGATGTAGAAGCAGAACTGCGATCGCGACTTTTATACAGTGGTTGGTGCTGATGCCAGACGAATGCAACGTATAAAGGATGGGGCATAGGTATCGATCGGTAGTTGGTAGTTGGTAGTTGGTAATGGTAATTGGTAATCGGTGGTAGACGCTACACGGAGTGAAGACAGTCAACCGTCAACCGCGAACTGTCAACCATTAACCCATTACCCATTACCCATTACTCATTACCTCATCGCTAGATCACTTGTTCGACTTCGGCGATTTCGGGGATCATTTCCCGCAAACGGCGCTCGATTCCCATTCTCAGAGTCATGGTAGAACTAGGGCAAGAACCACAAGCTCCTTGTAACCGCAACCGCACGATTGGACCGTCGAGTTCGACTAGTTCTACGTTGCCACCATCTGACATCAGATAGGGGCGCATTTCATCCAAAACTGTTTCTACATTATCTGTTGTGAGTTCCATAGAATTAGACCTTTGTTTAACAAACTTGCTAAAACGATCCTAGCTCTAGTCAGTTATCAGTTGTCAGTTATGAGTGACTAGTGGCTAGTGACTAGCCACTAGTCACTAACTAAACAACAGCAGGCTCTAGTAGTTTGATGTTAGAGAAGTTGAATTCAGTTTTGATTCGCTCTTGTTGCTGATAGTCTTCTACAATTTGCTTGGTCATGACGTAATAGTTACCAAATTTTTCGTAAAAGTCTTGAAACTTTAATACCTTGATGACTTCGTTGGTTTGTGGATTGCGAAAAACCGCATCGTAGCGACTAGCTACATAACCCCCGCCTGTATCTAAGCTATCGTGGGTATCGATGACAAAAGCCATGCGACCCATAACGCGGCTGACTTGGCAAATTTCCGTACCGCGCACTTTGTAGTTAGAACCCATAGCATCGCCTTTGACCAGGATTTCTACTGCGCCACTGTCATCGAGTTTACCGAGGCTAAACTCATTTTTGCCGTGAGACTGCTCGAATTGCGATCGCTTGCGGTGAGTAACAATGTCTCGCAATTGGGTATAGACGCTTTCTTGTACTTTTTCGTCTTCTATACCCGTAACTTCTACGCTCAAATCGCGATTTATCCGAATTCTACCCGTGTAGACTTCATCACCTTGTGTCAATTGCACGTCTGCACTGTAACCGGGAAAGTTTTCATCCCAGGTGTAGCGATTTTCGTAAGCCGTCTTGAATAAGTCCCGCGCACTTGTTTGCTCTGTCATAGCACTGTTGTGACTTCACCTTTTACAGTTTAGTCTGAACGAGGGGTGAGGAGCGAGGAGTGAGGAGCGAGGGGTCATTTGTCATTTGTCACTGGTAAAAAAGTGGTGCGTCGTAATTGGTAATTAGTTGCTAGTCACTAATAACTGGTTACTGGTCACTGATAACTGATAACTGATAACTGATAACTGATTACTCCCCATCTCCCAGTCCTAATACCATCAACGGCTCTTGATACAGGGGGACAGTGAAGGTGACTGTGGAGCCAAGTCCCTCACCCATGCTATAAAAATTGACTGTTCCCCCCATAGCTTCGACTAGTTTTTGGGAAATTGTTAATCCCAGACCAGTACCACCATACTGCCGCGTGCGAGAGCCGTCTACTTGGCTAAAAGATTGAAATAGTTTATCTTGCTTGTCTAAGGAAACACCGATGCCCGTATCGGCAACGCGAACTTTCACCATTCCCGGTAGGACTTGATTTTGAAAGATGGTTTTTTTCCGGGTGATATCCGCACTAATAGTGACTCCGCCTTCATGGGTAAATTTGATCGCATTCCCGACCAAATTGAGCATCACTTGCAATAGCCGTTGGTAATTCCCTAAGACAATTATTTCATCTGCCGTAGGTGGTAATTGGATTTGCAAACTTAAATTTTTCTGCTCGGCTTGGGTTCTGGTAAAGTCTTCGAGATCGCTAAATAGTTCGTTGAGTCTAACTTGACCTAACTCCAAATCCATTTTGCCTGCTTCAATTTTGGCAATATCTAGAATGTCGTTGATGATATTGAGCAGGTGCAAGCCGGAGCGATAGGCTTCTTGGATAAATTCTTCCTGTTCTTCAGGATCGTCCGCCATTCCCTCAAGCACTAACTTTAAAAATCCCAGCATTCCATTCAGCGGCGTGCGGAGTTCGTGAGAAGTGTTAGCGAGAAATTCGCTTTTGAGGCGGGAGGCTTCTTCTGCTTGTTGACGAGCTTCTTCTAGCTGTCTGTATAGAGTAGCATGGGCGATCGCCGTACCAATTTGATCGGCTAAGTCTCGGACTAACTCAATTTCTTCCGTCGTCCACTGGCGTAAGCGCGAGATCGGATGCAACATCGAACTACTGTGAGTCTGTGGTTGAAGGCTGCGTTCGCAATGCTGCAAGCAAATTAAGCCGTTAGGCTTGTCGCGATCGACCGTTGCTAATAGTAAAATTGATTGTTGAAACTGGGGATTTTCTGTCTTCTCGATCGCCACAGGTGCAAGAGTCTCTAAAGCCTGACAGTAACCTGGTTCGTGCATAATATCAATTGATTGACCCAGCATCGATCGCACTGCCATTTGGCGATACTCGGCTACCACTTGCAAATGGAGATCTTCCGGTCTGTACGAGCAAATAATACAATGACTGACACCCAAGGCTTGACCCAAACTTTCTACAGTTTGCTGCCAAATTGTATTTAGATCTAACGTACGGCGAATGTTACGCGCAATTTGACTGAGAAGCTTTTTAGACGAGACTGAACCGAGCGATCCCATTGCGCTAGTCGCCAATTCTGAATAGACATCCGCTACCACTTCGTTGTCTATTTCTTCTAAGTGTCGCCCTATGACTAAAACTGAAGTAGCCGATCCCGTTGCGGGTAAAATTGGGCTAATTGCCAACTCAAATCCAAACAATTTTTGTCCGTAGCGAAATACGCAGTGACAGCGTTCGGGAACAAGACTTTCCAAAATCCTTTGCACCCGTCTTAAGTACGCAGTTGGATCTAAAGGTCCAAATGTCTGTTCTAAAGATTGTCCTACAATCCGCTCTTGCTGCAAACCAACGCTATCAGCTTGTTGCCATGAAAAACAAAGATAGCAACCCGAGCTATCCTGCACGTAGGCTAATTCAGCTCCTATAGAAGACAGAGAGCCGTTGGAATTCATACCAAATGACTCAAATGAGGATGTGAAAGCTGGCTGGTGGGAATCTGTATCAGCACTCATTACTAAAGATAGTTCGACACAGCGCAAGTCGAATGACTCGACAAACATTTGCTTCGAGTTTGGCACAAAACCTGATAAATTGGGAATTTTGCTTGGTGTCGCCAGCAATTTACCAAGCGGTCTAGTAAAGAGAGCGTTTACCAAGTCAGATGAAAACTGTTAATCGTTCCACTCACCTCGCGGTGGTACGGGTGTACGAGGGATCGTACGGGTTAGTTCATCATCTCGCTGCGTTTCACCGCGCAGCCATTGACGGATAGCGACTTCAATCACTTTACTCGGATCGTTAGTTAAATGCTGAATTTGATCGACGAGTTCCGAATCTAAATGAATCGAGAGTTTTATCTTGTCGAGGTTTGCGTCTGATGTATCGATGTTGTCATTCATAAGCGCTAAACGGTAATTGATTTAGCAAACGTACCTTTTGCCATACCTGGCTTGCAGTTCTTCCTGCGCAGCTATCTAAACTAGAACAGGACTTTTCCGACGCTACTCAAGGGCGATCGCGTCCGAATAGGTCTATTGTAAGCTTTATCAGTTGTCAGTTATCAGTTATCAGTTATTAGGAAACGGGGAACAGGAAAGAAAAAAGTTTCTTATTTCCGCCTTACGACTTACGACTTACGACTTACGGCTTACGACTTACCTTCCTACTCCCTCAATAAAAGATTAAAATGCGTTAAGTACGATCGCTATTTGCTTGCTACTAAATCGTAAAAATATGACAGATGTTTCCGCCGAGCGTATTCGTAATTTTTCAATTATCGCTCACATTGACCACGGGAAATCAACTCTAGCCGATCGCCTGTTGCTGACAACTGGTACGGTTGCAGAACGGGTGATGAAGCAGCAGTTTCTCGACAATATGGAGTTGGAACGAGAGCGCGGCATTACGATTAAGTTACAAGCGGCTCGGATGAACTATCAGGCAAAGGACGGAGAAGCTTACGTCCTCAATTTAATTGATACCCCAGGACATGTTGACTTTTCTTATGAAGTGTCTCGCTCTTTAGCAGCTTGCGAGGGAGCATTATTAGTTGTCGATGCTTCCCAAGGAGTAGAAGCACAAACTCTAGCAAATGTCTACTTAGCCTTGGAGCATGACTTAGAAATCATTCCCGTACTGAATAAAATTGACTTGCCAGGGGCAGAACCAGAACGGGTGATTGAAGAAATCGAACAAATTATTGGCTTAGATTGCAGCAATGCAATTTTAGCATCGGCAAAAGAGGGAATCGGCATTGACGAGATTTTAGAGGCGATCGTCCAGCGCGTCCCACCTCCAAGTAACACGATTGACGATCCCTTACGAGCATTGATTTTTGATAGCTACTACGATAGCTATAGAGGGGTCATCGTCTATTTTCGCGTCATGGATGGTACGGTGAAAAAAGGCGATCGCGTTCGTTTGATGGCATCGAAAAAAGAATACGAAATTGACGAATTAGGTGTCCTCTCTCCAAATCAAAAGCAAGTCGAAGAACTCCACGCCGGAGAAGTCGGTTATCTCGCCGCCGCCATTAAAGCTGTAGCAGACGCGCGGGTGGGCGATACAATTACCCTAGCAGCAAAACCAGCAGCTCAGGCTTTACCAGGTTACACCGAAGCAAAGCCGATGGTATTTTGTGGGATGTTTCCCACTGACTCAGACGAGTTTGAAAATCTGCGTGATGCTCTGGAAAAGCTGAGGCTCAACGATGCAGCCTTGCAATACGAACCGGAAACCTCAAGCGCGATGGGGTTTGGTTTCCGCTGCGGTTTCTTGGGATTGTTACACATGGAAATCGTCCAAGAACGTTTAGAACGCGAATACGATTTAGATTTGGTAATTACAGCTCCATCGGTAGTTTACAAAGTAGTTACCAACAATGGCGAAGAAATTTATGTTGATAATCCCAGCAAGTTACCAGCACCCAACGAACGGGAAAGCATTGCTGAACCCTACGCTCAAGTAGAAATGATTACGCCAGAATCTTTTGTTGGCACGTTGATGGAGTTGTGTCAAAATCGGCGGGGAATCTTCAAAGATATGAAGTATCTTACCCAGGGGCGCACGACATTAACTTATGAATTGCCTTTGGCAGAGGTAGTCACAGACTTTTTCGATCAAATGAAGTCGCGATCGCGCGGATATGCCAGCATGGAGTATCATCTCATCGGCTACCGCGAAAATCCCCTAGTCCGCCTAGATTTGATGATCAACGGCGATCCGGTAGACTCATTAGCAATGATCGTCCATCGTGACAAAGCCTATGGTGTCGGACGAGCGATGGCAGAAAAACTTAAAGAATTAATCCCGCGCCATCAATTTAAAGTCCCCATCCAAGCCGCCATCGGTAGCAAAGTCATCGCCAGCGAACACATTCCCGCCTTGCGTAAAGACGTACTTGCCAAATGCTACGGTGGTGACATCAGCCGCAAGAAAAAACTCTTGCAAAAACAAGCTAAAGGTAAAAAGCGGATGAAAGCCGTCGGTACGGTAGACGTACCCCAAGAAGCATTTATGGCTGTACTAAAATTGGATGGTTCGCAGTAGTGAGTGGCTGGTGGCTAGTGGCTAGTGGCTAGTAAATAGGGTGTGGGGTGTGGGGTGTAGGGAATTTTGAATTGCTTCCCCAGCCTCCCCAGCTCCCTCAGCTCTCTTCCCCCCGACTCCCGACTCCCAATTCCCGACTCCCGGCTCTTCCAGCAGGCGATCGCCAAGAAGATCTAAATTAGTATCAGTATCTCGCCATTTTCCCAGAACCATGAATAAAATCGTCGTCGGTCTTTCTGGTGGAGTTGATAGTTCCACCGCCGCCGCCATTCTACATAACCAAGGATATGATGTCGTTGGTCTCACCCTTTGGCTGATGAAAGGCAAAGGACAATGCTGTTCGGAGGGAATGGTAGATGCTGCATATATCTGCGAACAATTAGGTATTTCCCATCACATTGTCGATATGCGGGAAGTTTTTCAAACCCACATCATCGATTATTTAGTCTCTGGGTATAGCGACGGTATCACCCCTCTACCCTGTTCGCAGTGCAACAGAACGGTAAAATTCAGTCCCATGTTGCAGTATGCCAGGGAAAAATTGGGTGTAGACAAAATTGCGACGGGACACTACGCTCGAATTACCCACGATCCTACGTCGGGACGCTACCAATTGCGACGCGCTGTAGACCGCAATAAAGATCAGTCGTACTTTTTATACGATTTGACCCAAAATGTTTTAGCAGGTGTCGTGTTTCCACTCGGCGAAAAACTGAAAGTCGAAACGCGACAAATCGCCTCTGAATACAATTTGAAAACAGCCGATAAGCCAGAAAGCCAAGACTTGTGCTTAATTGAAAGCCACGGTTCGATGCGGGAGTTTTTGGATAAATACATTGCTCCCAAAAAAGGCGAAATTATCGATGCTGCTGGCAAGGTACTGGGACAGCATGATGGTGTCCATCATTACACGATCGGGCAGCGCAAAGGTTTGGGAATTGCCGCAGCCGAGCCGCTGTACGTGATTGGCTTAGATCCGGTAATGAATCGGGTAATTGTGGGCGATCGCACTACTGCTAACCAGCTAGAATGTACCGTGGGGCGGGTTAACTGGGTTTCTATATTGGAACCAAATGCACCCATTCGCGCTCAAGTCCAAGTGCGATATCGTTCGACTGCGGTGGATGTAACGGTGGTTCCTTTAGCAATTTCTCGCGTTAAGTTGGTATTTGACGAACCCCAATTTAGCATTACACCCGGACAAGCCGCTGTTTGGTACGATGGCGATATGGTTTTGGGTGGCGGGATTATTGAAAAGCCTGCCAATAGTTGATACATACACGTAGGGGCGCACAATTGAACAGCCCGCACCGTATACATACACGTAGGAGAGCGAAAAATTTCGGGGGAGATGAGGGACACAACGCGGTAAGATGACCCCATGTCCGATTCTTCCGAACCCGTTATCTACCAATTAAAGATAGTGTTGCTTGGCATCAGTCCCATGATCTGGCGACGCATACTTGTCAGCAGCGACAGCACGATAGAAGACTTGCATTACACGCTCCAGCTGGCAATGGGCTGGTCAGACATCCACCTGCACCATTTCATCATTCATGGTAAGCAGTATGGAATTACCCAACCAGGGGGAACGGTATTTAGTGACTGCGCCAGCGAAGTGAAGTTAGGTTCGTTTGGATTAAGACTAAAAGAAAAATTTCTCTACGAATATGACTTCAGCATATGTCCATCAATGGGTACATGGCGTTACTGGTGGCGGCATCAAATTCGAGTAGAAGCTATTTTGACTCCAGACCAAAAACAAGTTTACCCAATCTGTACTGCTGGTAAGGGTATTTGTCCCCCAGAGAACTGTGGTGGTCCTTGGGGCTTTATGAAAGCGAGGGAAGAGTTTTTTATTTGGGACGTGTTAGAGCGTTTTGCTTCAATGTTGAGAAACAAGAATTTTGACATGGATAGAGAAGAAGCCAGCGAGCTACGCGCCTTGGCTATTAGTTTATCAAAACCGCTTTGACCGTCAAGAAGTCAACAAGCATTTACGGCAATACACCACGGGAGATAGAAAGTCGTTGTTATTTGAGCAGGGAATAGTGTGAAATTTAAAGTTCAACTAGTTATTGAATCAGAATCGGGCGATACCCAGTTAATTCAAGAAGTTGCCCAAATCGAAAAAGATAGTCTAAAACCTGAAAATTTGGGATTAACTTTAGCCCAAGCCAAAGAATTATTGCTTCAGACCCAACGCAGCATAGCTTCTCAACAAATAGCCGAATACCAAAGACAGCAAGCTGCTTGTTCCCATTGCAATCAAAAGCTGTGCCACAAAGATAAACGTACCATTGTATATAGGACACCATTTGGCAAGTTACAACTACAAAGCCAACGATTGTTTCACTGTGCTTGTACCGAGCAACCAACCCGCACCTTCAGCCCAGTAGCAAATCTATTAAAAGAGCGCACATCGCCAGAATTGCTCTACCTAGAATCAAAATTTGCTTCTTTAATGTCTTATGGGCTGTCCACCAAACTATTACAAGAATTACTACCAATAGAAGGAGAAATAAACGCTGCATCTATACGCAACAATCTACACGCATTAGGTCAACGCTTAGAATTAGAGTTACCGGAAGAAGCAGGAATATTATTCGAGGGTTGCCAAAGAGATTGGGAGAAGCTCCCCAGGCCAGGTTTACCCTTGGTAGTGGGTATGGATGGAGGATATGTTCGTTTCTATGAGAGGAAATCTAAAAAAGCCGGAAATTTTGAAGTTATCGCTGGCAAGAGTATAAAAGCAGACGGCGCATCAAAATGTTTTGGCATGGTTTATTGCTACGATACCAAACCCCAACGTCGAGTATTTGAGGTGTTAAAATCTCAAGGGATGCAAATGAACCAGCAGGTCACATTTTTATCAGATGGAGAAGAGATTATACGTGACCTACAATATTATCTCAACCCCAATGCCGAACATATCCTCGACTGGTTTCACATCACCATGCGGATAACTGTGATGAAACAAATTGCTAAGGGTATAAGTAAAGAAGATTTAGAAGCAGGTATAAACAGCGAATCCATCCTCAAAGATTTGACTTCATTAAAGTGGTATTTATGGCACGGCAATGTCTTTAAAGGCTTATCAGAAATTGAAGATTTAATCGATAGTGCCTTTGTCTTAGGTTCGGATGATGACGAGCGAGAACCAAGCCTTGAAGCACAAAAACTCTGCTCTCATTTGGAAGAGTTTGAAACCTATATTTCAAACAATGGACAGTATATTCCCAATTATGGCGAACGCTACCGCAACGGCGAACCGATTTCCAGCTCCTTTGTAGAATCTGCCGTCAATCAAGTTATTAGCAAGCGATTCGTGAAAAAGCAACAAATGCGTTGGACTCCTGAAGGGGCGCATCTTCTTCTCCAAATGCGCTTGCTAGTCTTGAACGGAGAGTTAAAGAGTAAATTCCAGCAGTGGTATCCCGAATTGACCGTCAATTGATTTATACCAACTTTGGAGTCAAAGTAGGTAAGATCAATTTATATACCCCAAGCTTTGTAGCGGTTTGGGTCATGACTAAACAACTCATTCAAACACCGAAAGTTGGTATAACGAAAAAACTAAAACGTTTTTCTCCTAATTCTCGCAAGTACGCTGAAGTTAGAACTAGAGAGCATCTGTTGCCAGACGAAGTTGAGGCAATGCGCTCTGCACTAAAGAAATCAAATGGTCGTCATGCCCATCGAGACTCAACCCTGATTTTACTTATCTATCGTCACGGACTGCGAGTAACTGAAGCATCAACTTTACGGTGGGAGCAGGTAGATTTTAGCGGTGGAACGATTTACGTAAAGCGGGTCAAGAAGGGAATTCCTTCTGTGCAACCACTTTATGGTGATGAAATTCGCTCTCTCCGTAAACTGCAAAGAGATTACCCTGCTAGTCCTTATGTTTTCCAGTCTTCTCGACTTGGACCATTAGCACCCGATACTGTAGGTGGAATTGTTGAGCGAGCTGGGGAGTTAGCAGATTTGTCTTTTCCTGTTCATGCCCATATGCTACGGCATGGAACAGGTTACTACTTGGCGAATCGAGGTACTGACACTCGGACAATTCAAAGCTACTTGGGGCATAAAAATATTCAGCACACTGTTCGTTACACCGAGCTTGCGTCTACCAAGTTTCAGGGGCTTTGGGATGATTAATGTTTAGAACGCCTGCTGAATTATTACCCATCTCCCCCAAAATTTTTCGCTCTCCACGTAGGGGCGCACAGCTGTGCGCCCCTACAGATTTTTATTTCATCCGATGTAGAAACATCTCTACACGAATCATCGCTTAGCCAACTTTTTCGATAGCTTCCGCAGTCGAATTGATTTGGGGGTGACTTCCACTAGCTCGTCGGGTCCAATGTACTCTAGAGCGCGTTCTAGGCTCATATCTACAGGTGCTTGCAACTGCACTAGTTCGTCGCCGCTAGCAGCGCGGTGATTGGTTAGCTGTTTGGTTTTGCAAACATTCAGTTCTAAGTCTTGCGGACGGTTGTGTTCGCCGACAATCATACCTTTGTAGACTTTAGTACCAGGAGTGATAAAGAATACGCCTCGGTCTTCGGCGTTCTTCATGGCGTAGAAGGTGGCTACTCCCTCTTCAAAAGAAATCAGTACGCCGTTGCGACGGGCTTCGATTTCCCCAGAAATGGCGCGGTATTCGAGGAAGCTATGATTCATGATCCCTTCGCCACGAGTCATCCGCATGAATTCGCCTCGGAAACCAACCAAACCACGGGCAGGAATGACGAAATCGAGTTGAGTGCGTCCGTTACCCCCAACTTGCATATCCTGCATTTCGCCCCGTCGCTGTCCCAGGCGTTCGATACAACTACCTACAGCTTCTTCTGGTACGTCTAACACCAGATATTCAAACGGTTCGCAGGGTTGCCCGCTGACTTCGCGATAAATGACTTGTGGCTGAGAAACTTGAAATTCGTAGCCTTCGCGTCGCATGGTTTCAATTAAGATTCCCAAGTGGAGTTCGCCGCGTCCCGAAACCAGGAATTTATCGGGGGAGTCGGTTTCTTCTACGCGCAGGGCGACGTTAGTTTCCAATTCTCGCATCAGGCGATCGCGTACCTGTCTAGAAGTAACGAAGTTCCCTTCTTGTCCGGCAAAGGGCGAATCGTTAACGGAAAATGTCATTTGTAAGGTCGGCTCGTCTACCTTAATTAGCGGTAGTGCCTGGGGTTCGTTGGGACAAGTTATCGTTTCGCCAATATTAGCATCGGCAAATCCGGCGATCGCAATAATGTTACCCGCAGATGCTTCTTCTTGGTCGATTCGTTTTAAACCCTCAAAGCCCATCAATTTTGTGACTTTGCCTTTAACGATTTCCCCGGTGTCGCGGATCAAAGCGGCTTGCTGTCCGACGCGGATCGTCCCGTTGTGAATTTTACCGATCGCAATTCGTCCTACATATTCCGAGTAGTCTAGAGTTGTGACTTGTAATTGCAGTGGCTTTGCTGGATCGCCTACAGGTGGTGGAACGTGACGTAAAATCGCGTCAAATAGGGGCTGCATGTCTACCCCTTCGGCTTCTAAATCTTCTTTGGCATAGCCGCTTAAACCAGAAGCAAATAAATAGGGGAAATCGCACTGGTCATCGTCTGCACCCAGTTCCAAAAACAGATCCAACACTTTATCAACTGCACCGTGGGGATCTGCCTGGGGTCGGTCAATTTTATTAACCACAACAATCGGGCGCAGTCCCTTTTCTAGGGCTTTCTTCAGCACGAAGCGCGTCTGAGGCATCGGTCCTTCGTTGGCATCTACAATCAAGATACAACCGTCAACCATGCCCAAAACTCGTTCGACTTCGCCGCCAAAGTCAGCGTGACCGGGAGTATCGACAATATTGATCAGCGTCTCTTTGTAGCGCACTGCTGTGTTTTTTGACAAGATGGTAATGCCTCGCTCTCGTTCCAAGGCATTCGAGTCCATCACGCAATCAGGTACGTCTTCCCCTTCGCGGAAGATGCCAGATTGTCTCAGGAGGGCATCAACGAGAGTAGTTTTGCCGTGATCGACGTGGGCGATAATGGCGACGTTGCGAATGGGGAGCGTCATAAGGGCGTTCCAGAGTTTTGTATAGGATAATTAAGCTGATACGGTGTTAGCAGCCTTTAGCAGAATTGAGTCAATAATAGCAATTCTGTAAATATGCCTTAATAATTGTAGCTCAGTTAGGGAGTCGGGAGTTGGGAGTCGGGAGTCGGGAAGTCAAAAGTCAAAAGTCAAAATTAATCGGTTGCTAGTCACTGATAACTGATTACAGTGCGTAATGCGGCTAAAGCATCTGGGGGAAGGATTGGCTCGATCGTCCCGATAATTTGTTCCCAGCTGTCTAACTCGTCCTGAGAGGCTGCTTGCTGTAATTTTTGCTGATAGAATTCTTGCCAAAATTGGGGTGCTTGTTTGTTCTGCTTGGCAAACCGCTTGCGCCATCGCCAGAAATCTTTGTTTGTTGGCGGTTCGACTCCGAGGATCGGAGGTAAATCGGCATAGCTGACAAACGTACTCACGCCTTTACCTACAACGTGAATGACGTAGCGCCAGCAGTCAATTTTGTAGATTTGCTCTGGTTGAAGGTTGAGGCAAAAAGCGATCGCGTCTTTGGTGACAAATCGCGCCAGAGGATGAATATACTTTGCTGAAACGTTTTCTGTTGCTATCATATGAGTGACTTCCCACGTTGTGGGTTGTATTTTGACAAAGCGATCGTCACAGTTTGCCAGACCAAGGCGATCGCTTTTAATAGGTTTGAGTATTATAGAACGCTTCAGCTGACAAGTCAACGGCATGTCAACAAACGGATTAGTACGATTAAAAATTAGAGAATTTGCAGCGAAAGAAGGGTGGACGTTAAAAGAGGTTTCCGACCGATCGGGAGTAGCTTACGGTACAGTTAAAACTTATGCTGCTTCCCCTGGAATGGCAATGGCAGATATTAACGCACTGCGTAAATTAGCGCAGACTTTCGACGTAATTATAGAAGACTTATTAGAAGTCGTAAAAGAATAGGCGATCGCTTTTGAGAAGAGGAGCGATCGGATTAACAATATAATTATTAGGTCAAATATTATGTCAAATCTCAGTTTAGAAGAAATCAAAGCTATGCTCTTTCAGTTATCAGAACAAGAGCTAGTGGCGTTAGTTACCGATTACAGAACTCACATCTACAAAAGTTAGACCTGTTCTTGTTTTAATAGCAACATGCTATCCAGCCGCTTTACCGAAGCACTGACTTACGCCACAGAACTCCATGCAAACCAAGTGCGGAAAAGTTCCGGCGTACCTTATATTTCTCATTTACTCGGCGTGACCAGTATTGCTCTAGAATATGGAGCAAATGAAGATGAAGCGATCGCAGCTTTACTCCATGATGCAATTGAAGACCAAGGAGGTGCGGCGACACGGGAAGAAATTCGCCGTCGTTTTGGCAATACAGTCACCGACATTGTGGACGCTTGTACCGATGCAGAAATAATTCCCAAACCACCTTGGAAACAGCGCAAGGAGGCTTATATCGCTACCATTCCCCAAGCTTCTCCATCAATAATTTTAGTCTCAGCTGCCGACAAACTACACAACGCCAGGTCAATTTTAAAAGACTATCGAACTCTAGGCGAAACAGTTTGGCAACGGTTTAAAGGTGGTAAAGACGGTACATTGTGGTACTATCGCGCCGTTGTAGAAGCCTTTATTGCCAAAGGAAAGACACCAATAGTCACAGAATTAGAACGAGTAGTTGCAGAATTAGAACAATTAGTCAAGGATGATAATGGGTAATTGGTAGTTGGTAGTTGGTAGTTGCAACTTACCCCTTACCCCTTACCCTTTACCCCTTACCCCTCTAAAATGGCAAACGTCCGTCTAGAAGATATTAAACGTAGATTTAACAACGTCACTGCGATCGAAGATATTACATTTGAGGTTCCTGACGGAGAATTTTGGGTACTAGTGGGACCATCAGGATGCGGTAAGTCCACGATTTTAAGAACGATCGCAGGTTTGGAAACAGCGACATCTGGCAAACTTTATATTGGGGACACGCTGATGAATGAGATCCCCGCCAGACAGCGCGATGTCGCGATGGTATTTCAAAATTACGCCCTCTACCCTCACATGACGGTAGCAGAAAATATCGCCTTTGGATTGCAAATGCGACAAGTCGATCGCAAAATAATTCGAGAAAGGGTAGAAACAGTAGCGCGATCGCTTTCTTTAGATAATTTACTCGATCGCAAACCCAAACAGCTATCAGGAGGACAGCAACAACGGGTCGCATTAGGTAGGGCAATCGCGCGTCAACCTCAAGTATTTTTATTAGATGAACCTTTGTCGAATTTAGATGCTCAATTAAGGGACGATACGCGGGCAGAATTAAAACAGTTACACGCACAATTAGGTGTAACAACTGTGTATGTCACTCACGATCAAGTTGAAGCGATGACATTAGCCGATAAAATTGTGGTATTGAATCGCGGCAAGATTCAGCAAATTGGCGCACCACAAGAAATTTATGCCCATCCAGCTAACCGAATGGTAGCAACTTTTATGGGCAACCCTCCAATGAATATTTTGCCTGCCATTTATGCTAATAAAGGTTTTCAGGTAGGAGAACAGTACATTTCTTGTCTGACAGAAATACAACAGGAATTGAACTTAACACAGGGAAAACCTGTAGATTTAGGAATTCGTCCAGAATATGTATATCTGCAAAAGACAGAAGATAAAAATACTCAATTCCCGACTCCCGACTCCCAACTCCCAACTCCCGCTTTAACAGTTGCTCTAAAAGTAGTAGAACCGTTGGGCAGAGAGATTTTAATTAGAGGAAACATACCAGGAACGAGCGTGTTATTAAATGCACAAGTGAGTCCTGATGTCAATGTAAGAGTAGGCGATCGCTTATCTCTGGAATTAGATCTAGATCGTTTATTTGTCTTTGAGCCTGCCACAGGCGATCGGTTGTATCCACAGTAGGGTGTGTTAGTAACTAACACACCCTACAGCACAAATTACCCCTCAGATAGAGCTATCAAGGCGATCGCGTATGTTACAATTCTTAATAATTGACAAGGAAACAGAGCAGGGGGGGCTTTCAGTATTCCTCTGCCCTTTTATTTGGTTATGTACCTAACATCTGCAACTGGTGCAAACCTGCGTACAACCCACCAAGCTGTAACAACTCATTATGAGTCCCAGACTCTACTAATTCGCCCCGCTTCAAGACAAAAATTCGATCCACATTCCGAATTGTTGAAAGACGGTGAGCAATAATAATCGCCGTTCGCCCCTCTAGCAAGCGTTCTAAGGCATCTTGAATATATGCTTCCGTACCCACATCCAAACTAGCCGTAGCTTCATCTAGTACGAGGATATGAGGATTACGAATTGCCGCACGAGCAAACGCCAACAATTGCTTTTGTCCGCTAGAAAGATTCGTACCGCGCTCGCGCAACTGAGTATCGTACCCTTGGGGTAACTGCTCGATAAACTGTGCCACATTCGTATTTTCTGCGGCGGCGCGAATTTCATCAAAAGTGTAAGTATCCCCCAGCGTAATGTTACTTTTCACGTCTCCCGCAAAGATAAAACCTTCTTGTAGAATCACACCCATCCGACAGCGTAATTCTGCCTGCGAAATATCTCGAATATCAACTCCATCCACTAATATGCGTCCTTTTGATGGTTCGTAGAGACGACACAGCAACCGAATAATCGAACTTTTTCCCGCACCTGTGGGACCAACTAAAGCAATTTTTTCCCCTGGACGAATCGTAAAATCTAGATCTTTAATTACGTAATCGTCATTTTTATAAGCAAACCAAACGTGTTCAAAACGGATTTCTCCTACTTGGGTAGTTGGTAATTGGTTGACGGTAGACGCTGGCGCTACACTGCGTGAAGACGGTTGACTGTTGACAGTTAACAGTTTGCTCCCTTGTCCCCCTTGTCCCCCTTGTCTTTCCCTGCTCCCTGCTCCCTGCTCCCTGCTCCCTACCCACACAGGATCGCGAATCTCAATCGGTTCGTCTAAAATATCGCTGATGCGCTCAACAGCTGTAAATCCAGCTTGAATAGCAGTAAATTTTTCAGCAAACTGGCGTAAAGGATCGAATAAGCGTTGGGCAAACAGAATAAAAGCAGCAAGAACCCCAAACTCTAATTTTTCTTGCAAGACAAAAATACCACCCAGCCAGAGAACCCCTGCAACTGCTACTAAAGCCACCCATTCTAAAGTTGCCGATACCGCTGAATCGTGAAAAATCGTTCTATCTACCTCACGAATATAGTTTAAATTCGTAGCGCGAAATAGTTCGGCGTTGAATTGTTCGCGGCGAAACATCTGTACGACGTTAATCCCAGAAATATTCTCTTGTAAGGTGGAATTGAGTAAAGACAGTTCTTCTCTAGCTTTGTAATTAGCTTTACGATATTGCTGCTGGAAGAAAATAATTAATCCCGTGACTGGAAATAGCATCAACAACAGCATTAAGGCAAGTTGCCACTGTTGCTGAAACATGAGAACTAAAATTACCAACATAGAGAATAGATCGCTGATAATACCTATTGCTCCAGTTGTGAAGACATCTCCCAATGCTTCCACATCGCTTGTTAAGCGAGTAATTAATTTTCCCACAGGAGTACGATCGAAAAAGCGAACTGCTAAAGATGTAACGTGTGCAAATAGATCGTTACGAATATCCGCTGTCATTTGTTGCCCGACTTTTTGCACTAAGTAACCTTGCACTCCTGTAAAGATAAGACGAACTACCACTGTTAACAGCAACAAACCTTCTAGAATTTGTAAACCCTGCCCCAGAGGTAGATTTTTGAGAAAATCGTAGGTATTTGGTTCTTTACGAATGAGGGAGATCGCTTGACCGATCAAAATTGGTTGAACGGCATTGGCGATCGCAACTGGAACTAGCAAAATCGTAGAAACCAACAATAACCGACCGTGACGGCGACCGTAAGAAACTAATCTTAGGAACAATCGCCAATCATTTTGGCGGCGGCGATGTCGTATGGGTTGGTTTCCTGGGGCTGATATCGTCATGCTGCAACCTTGAGTGGGCGGATTGGTCAAACTAGATACGTTTCTTAATTTAGCGCTAGTACTGACCCCAGATCGCTCTCATTCTGGCTAGATTTTTGCAGGCGATCGCTCAATTTTTCTATTTCTCATGCAGCAAGGAACTTAGTTTGCTTGAAATGGAGCGATTCAATGCCTACTGTCCGTCTGCTACTACTCTTAATCAAAAAAATATGAAAACTACATATTACATTCACCGTTTTTCAGTATTATTATCAGTAATTCCTGTATCAATCTTTATCTGAAACCATTGCGATCGCTACGATTTTCTAGCAATCCTTTATATCAGATATATTATTTTGCATATTTATATGATTTAAACATTGAATTTTTCATAAATTACGCGCTTAGATTTCATCTTTTAATCTCCTTTAGATTCTTTCCAAAGGAGAAACCTTCTTGTTTAACTTATTTAAATTTACAACTACCTTATAAAAGTGTTTAGAAAATATTGCACGGCAAATTCGAGATGAAATAGCATACGTTTTGTAGAAACTTTATGATTAATTTTCGGCAATTTTCTGTTTTTGTCTAACAAGTCATATCTAGTAAAACTTAACTCTGAGTTTGAGGTTTAATCCAAACTCACTAGTAAACCAAACTATTAAGAATTGAATTCAAATGAAAGTAACAACTATAGAAACTGCATACCCACTTTCAGCTATGCAGCAGGGAATGCTATTTCATAGCCTCCACGCTCAACAATCTGGAGTCGATATCGAGCAGGTAATTTGTTCGATCCGCGATCGCCTCAATATTTCTGCTTTTATTCAAGCAGGGCAGCGAGTTGTGGAACGCCACCCAGTTTTAAGAACGAGCTTTGATTGGAAAAGCGATCGCCAACCATTACAATGCGTCCACCTACAACCCGCTATTGAAATAGAACGAGAAGATTGGCGCAGCTTGTCAGCTATAGAACAAGAACAACAGTTGCAAGTCTATCTTCAGCGCGATCGCGCCTCTGGCTTTCAGATGGATCGCTTGCCATTAATGCGTTTCGCTCTGATTCAGCTCGGCGATTGTGACTACCGCTTGATTTGGACTTTTCATCATGCCATATTAGACGGTCGGTCTTTACATATAGTTCTCAAAGAAATTTTTGCTTTTTACGATGCTTTTTGCCTGGGAGAGGACTTAGAACTACCACAACCTCGTCCTTATCAAGACTACATCCAATGGTTGCAGCAAGATTGGTCAGAAACTGCAAACTTCTGGCAACACTTACTCAAAGGCTTTACCGCACCAACTCCATTAATAGCTAACTCAACATTAGCCAAATCGACTTTACATGCAGACTTAGAAATCGTCGATCGCAGTTTTGGCGATCGCGAACTGCGACTGTCAGAGCAAACGACAGCGATGTTAAAATCTTTGGCACAACAACACCAACTCACGCTCAACACTTTGGTACAGGGAGCTTGGGCTATACTACTGAGCCGCTATAGTCGCGAAACCGATATTGTTTTTGGAGCCACTAGAGCTTGCCGTCACTCATCTGTAGTTGGTGCTGAGTCTATGGTAGGACTGCTGATTAATACCCTACCAGTGCGGGTAGACGTATCGCCACAGCCGCTTTTACCGTGGTTGAAAGAATTGCGATCGCAGTGGGTGACTTTGCGCGACTACGAACATACTCCTTTAGTCAAGATTCAAGGATGGAGCGACGTTCCAAGCAGTACGCCTCTATTTAATAGCCTTTTAGTATTTGAAAACTACGAATTGAATTCGGCTTTACGCGCTCAAGGTAGTCGATGGCAAAATCTAGAATTCCGATTAGAAGAACAAACGAATTATCCGCTCACCTTAGTTAGCTGTGCTGGATCGGAGCTTTCACTAAAACTCAAGTACGATCGACAAAGATTCGACGATGCGATAATCGAGCGAATGCTAGGACATCTACAAACCTTGCTGTCAAGCATGGCAACAAACCCCGAGCAGTGCATCGGACAATTGCCAATGTTGACAACGGCAGAACGCGATCGCATCGTGCGGGAATGGAACGACACTGAGACAGATTTTTCCCAAGATCTTTGTCTCCATCAACTATTTGAAGCACAGGTAGAACTGACACCCGAAGCTGTTGCCGTTGTTTTTGAAGATCGACAACTCACTTACAGAGAACTGAACTGGAGAGCCAATCAGCTAGCACGGCATCTACAGCGATTAGGCGTGAAGCCAGGAGTTTTGGTTGCCGTATATTTAGAGCGATCGCTAGAGACAGTTGTAGCCGTCATGGGGATTTTGAAAGCAGGGGGTGCATACGTACCGCTCGAACCCAGTTTTCCCAAAGCACGGATTCAACTAATACTTTCTTCACTGGCGATCGATTGTCTGGTAACGCAAACTTCGCTGCTGCGAAATATTGACGAGATTCAATCTCAACTTCCGGCGCTACAACACTTAATTTGTTTGGATGCTGGAGATTCGCAAGCGATCCCCCCTCGCCCCCCTTCACAAGGGGGGTTAGCAGAATTTAGCCCCCCTTCACAAGGGGGGTTGGAGGGATCTGAGAAAACATTCGATCGCCAAATTTGGCTGCGTGCAGATCTCGATCGACTCCCTACAGACAATTTACCTTTATCTGCCAGCTCAGACGATCTTGCCTACGTCATTTTTACCTCCGGTTCTACCGGAACGCCTAAAGGAGTCGTAGTTCGCCATCAACCCGTCATCAACTTGATTCAGTGGGTCAACAAAACTTTCGCTGTCAACTCTTCCGACAGAGTTTTATTCGTCACATCTTTGTGCTTCGACCTGTCAGTTTATGACATCTTTGGGCTTTTAGCCGCAGGTGGATCGATTCGAGTTGTGTCTAACCGTGACGTACAAGATCCAGAAGCTTTGTTGCGCATATTGCGTGACGAACCAATTACTTTCTGGGACTCTGCACCACCTGCACTGCAACAACTTGCTACTTTTTTCCCCAAGATCGAATGGGGCGATCGCCAGCCACAACTACGGCTAGTATTTATGAGCGGTGACTGGATACCAGTGAAATTACCGGATGCACTCAAAGCTACGTTCCCAGGAGTTGAAGTCATTAGTCTCGGTGGAGCAACCGAAGCCACAATCTGGTCTAATTATTATCCAATTCAAACAGTCGAGCCGCATTGGGTGAGCATTCCCTATGGCAAACCAATTCAAAATGCTCGCTATCATATTCTCGATTCTTATCTCAACCCCTGTCCGGTTGGCGTGGCTGGAGAGTTACATATTGGTGGCAAATGTCTTGCCTCTGGCTATTTGAATCAGCCCGAACTCACCGCCCAAAAATTCATTCCCGACCCCTTTAGTGACAATCCAACAGCACGACTCTACAAGACAGGAGACTTAGCCCGCTATCTACCAGACGGCAACATTGAATTTCTCGGTCGCATCGACCATCAAGTCAAAATTCGCGGTTTTCGGATCGAGTTGGGAGAAATTGAAACCGTACTGGCACAACACCCGCAAGTGAGAGAAACTGTCATCTTAGTACGGGAAGATGAGCCAGGACATAAGCGACTAGTAGCGTATGTCGTAGGACATCAACCTGCGCCTGCTACGAGCGAACTGCGACGTTTCCTTCAGGAAAGATTACCAGAGTACATGATTCCTGCTGCTTTCGTGGCGATCGCCGAAATCCCGCTCACCTCTAACGGTAAAGTAGACCGTCGCGCTTTGCCAATTCCCGATCGCGATCGACCCGATCTAGAAAAGGCTTTTGCTGCTCCTAGCAACGCCGTGGAACTCCAGTTAACTCAAATTTGGTCGGAGATTTTAGGCATTCAATCAATTGGAGTCAGCGATAATTTCTTCGAGCTAGGGGGACATTCGCTGTTAGCCGTACAATTATTTACCCAAATCGAAAGCAAGTTTGGGATAAAACTCCCACTAGCAACTTTGTTTCAAGCGCCAACAATCGAGCAGCTAGCAAATATAATCGGTCAACCGGAACAGTTGGTTTCTTGGTCTTCATTAGTGGCAATTCAGCCTCACGGAGATCGATCTCCTTTATTCTGCATCCACGCGCTGGGTGGTAACGTTCTCGGCTACCAAAAGCTAATTCGTCATCTGGGTTCGGAACAACCTGTTTATGGGTTGCAAGCACGGGGGTTAGATGGTAAACAAAACCCTCACACCAAAGTTGAAGATATGGCAGCCGATTACATTCAAGAAATGCGGACGGTTCAGCCCAATGGTCCTTATTTGTTATGTGGCTTTTCCAGTGGAGGTACGGTAGCTTTTGAGATGGCGCGACAGTTACAAGCGCAGGGTGAGGAAGTGGCTTTACTAGCCATGTTCGACACTTACAGCCCCCGTTTATTTATTCACAATCCCTCACTATTTCGCACAATTTATACTTACTTGCGTACTCTTTGGCGGTTGCCGCTACCAGAAAAACAAACTTATTTTCTACAAAAGTTAGATTGGATACACTCGCTGTTGACTGGCAAACAAAGCAGCAAATATGACCTCTGGAACAACTACGCTTTATCTGAAAATGCCAATCCTTACGATATGGTGCTAATTGAGGCGCTAAAGCAGGCAACAATGGTAGATTACGTTCCGCAAAGTTACTCCGGTCGAGTGGCTCTGTTTACGAGTAAAGAAGTTTTGAGATGGTGTTACTCTACACCCGATCGCGGTTGGAATAGTTTCGTCGAGCCAGGAGTCGAGATCTATGAGATTCCAGGTACGCATTTGGGTTTGTTGGACGAACCAAACGTGCAAGTTTTAGCTTCTAAACTCAAGAATTGCTTGGAGCAAGCACAAGTTGGCGATCGCACGTTAAGCTTAGTCGATAACAGTTGTATCATGGAGCTTTCAATCGGCTGAGGTCTTACACGATCCTCATTTGCAGTTCTACATCGCGAGCGATCGCATTCTTGCTAGAGAGACTTCGCTAAAATGCAAACAAGCGCGATCGCTCGTTGTTTATCTCTAGCTTGCAGATGTCTACAGAAGTTTACCTCCTGTTCGAGAACCTGCTGTTTTTTGCGATCGCCACGTCCTTTTTTGCCCTCGTTGGCTGGGCGTGGAGACACTCAAAACCTTTTTATCTTCCCGAACCACTGCCTGAATGGTTCAAAATCTGGTTTGGTACGGTGCAGGTTGTTGGATTATTACTACCAATAGCTGCTTTGCTGTGGGGAATTTGGCAGGGTTACACCAGTGTTTTAACTATACTCATACCGTACTTAGTCATGCTGGGTTTGCAAATTCTTTCCGAAATTGTCACCCTCAAATATTTTCACACTGTGGTGTGGGTCATGGTTCCTTACCTTTACTTGCCTTACCGTATCTGGCAGCTATATGAAGGCATGTTACTACTAAGCCCAACTGATGACCTACTTTGGATAAAAAATTTATTACTTGTCAATATTGTGTTGTGGACTTTGAACTACGCCCTCGATTTGTCCCAACTCCCAAGACTATTACGATGGGAAAGTGAATAGTTAGCTGTTAGTTATTAATTGTTGGTTGCTGGTAATACCGATCATCCGTTGCCCAATAACGCTTCAAATTCTGCCTTTAAACCATCAACATCTGCTACTCTTGCCACTAATAAATTATCTCCACCACCTGCATCATCAAAACGAGATTTCCAATACTGAACCGTGTCTGAGTTCCGCATCCAAAAACTAACAACGGTATCGATAACTTGTTCTAGATTCCAATGTTGTTTGCAAGGAATAGTTTCTATTGATTTCAAAAAAGCATCCAAGGTACACTTGTAAGCTCCTAAATACTCTACTCCTCGCCACTGAGGAACTTGTACGACTTGTTGTTGATGCTCAAAAAAATAGAGAATTGATGAAACTCCGACAATTTCAAAAGTATATTCCATCTCGCTCTCCTAATATCAGTTATCAGTTATCAGTTGTCAGTTGTCAGTAACTAAGCTCTTGTCTAATCACTAGTCACCAGCCACTAGCCACTAGCCACTTATTATTAGCAATTGTTATAGCTGTAATCATGGTGTAATGACATCCGAAAAAAGGCGGAGAATCAGCTATGTCGTGAGAGTTATTGAGTTGAAAAAATTAGCACTGTTAGCTCTTGAGTGCTAAAAAATAGCGAACAAGGATTAGCACTAAACTATTCTGAGTGCTAACCTAAAATAGACGTTATAGTATTTTATTTAAAGCGTTAAAAAGAGTTGTTCAGTATTTTTAATAACTTTTTTGCAATCTTGCAGGCAGATTTCTCAGGTGAGCTAGCAGCGTTAACAGCGGCTTGTTTGTGGGCAATATCTTCAGTCATCTACGGAAGCATCGGACAACGCATTCCACCACTAGAATTAAACATCCTCAAAGGCACGATCGCGATCGCCTTACTTGTTTGTACGTTATTGTTACAAAATGCAATATTTGCAACTGTTACCCCTAGCACTTTCGGTTTACTTCTACTCAGCGGGGTTTTAGGAATTGGTATTGGAGATACAGCGTTCTTTTTTGCTTTAAATTACTTGGGTGCTAGGCGTGCCTTGTTAATGGAGACTTTATCGCCTCCTCTTGCAGCAATTTTGGCATTAGTTTTTCTACAAGAACAGCTCCGTTTTAGTGATTGGTGCGGCATACTACTAACTATTCTAGGCGTGGCTTGGGTTATTACAGAGCAAGCCCCCAATCTATCAGAAAGCTCCACTCATATACTACATGGTGTTGGTTTTGGGATTTTAGCCGCGATCGCCCTTGCTAGTGGTGCTGTCATTTCCCGAATTGTACTAACTACTAGTGATATTAGTCCGTTGTGGGCAGCTTTATTACGCTTGTGTGGCGGCGTATTGGTTTTGCTACCCTGGAGATGGCGCAGGCAGCACCAAAGGCACTTTGAGTTCAAAAGTTTAAATGCAAAGACTGTGGTAGCAATTTGCATTGCTGCTTTTGCTGGCACTTACTTAGGAATCTGGCTGCAACAAGTAGCAGTCAAGTTTGCAGTTGTAGGAATTGCGCTCACGCTGAGTAATACCAGTCCTTTATTTGTCATTCCTATAGCTGTGTGCTTGGGAGAAAGAATCAGTTTCAGAGCAATTTTAGGGGTTTTCGTAGCCCTGAGTGGTATAGCTGTACTGTTATTGCCGCGTTGAACAATGCAGGCTATATTTCATTTCTCCTGTTGCGGATCGAGTCTTGAGTATTTCTGCTATGGTTATTGAGATACAACTATGAATTTTCGATAAAGGTTGCCTCTACCTAGAAGATTGTACTTTTCGCAAAAATGGCTGCAATAAACCTACAATAAAACTGCACCAAATCTGCATAATTGCGGCATAATAATAAATGGAGTGCGGCTAAGTTCTTCTCCGCTTTATAAAGAAATAGACAAAGTTAATAAAAAACTGTAAGATAATATCACTATTTGGTATTCAGCTCAAATATAAAAACATTATTAAAAGATTATTAATAATATATTTTTAATATTCTTCGAGCAAGAAACTTAATCATAACGATAGTAGTTACAGCTAAATTCGCTTTTTAATTGAAATTTTATTCAAATAAGCTTGCTATTTAAATACAAGCTTCGGTAAGGTTTTGAGCTGTTAGAACGAACAATATTTAATGAAAACAGCTGCAATAAGTACCATTTGAGACTGCGATCGCTACGAGAGTTTCAAAGTAGCTTTTTTTACTAAGCAGCGCAGTAATCCTTCTCAAGACAGCGGTAAGCTGCAAAGTTAGGTTGTAATTATTGGATTGAACTTCTCTGTTCTCTGTTCGTCAGTCCAACAGAGAAACTTTGTCAACCAATCTACAAATAGTTAAACAAACCTGGTACGAGGAGCAAAGAACATGGCAACTATTGAAGGAACGTTTTCTGATGACAAACTTTCCGGCAATATCGATACTGCTGAAAGCGATTTTATTTACGGATACGATGGCAACGATAAACTTTACGGTAGAGATGGAGATGACTCTCTATGGGGTGGCAACGGCAACGATAGATTGAAAGGTGACAACGGCAACGACCTACTAGATGGCGGTTACGGAGACGATACTGTATACGGCGGAACAGGTAACGACACTCTATACGGCTTCAACGGTAACGATATCTTATTTGGAGATGGAAACAACGATAACTTAATTGGGGGATTTGGCAACGACGTTTTAGATGGAGGAGAAGGAAACGACATCATCGATGGTGCTGGAGGAGGTGCGTACATCGGTAGTTCAGTTAGTCGTGGTGCTAATGAAATAGATGTCTTGACTGGAGGTGCAGGAGCAGATACATTCAGGCTTGAAGGTGGTGCTGGGCGTGATGGCGCAGGTACATCCTACAGATTTGCTGGCAATAACGATTACGCTCTCATAACAGACTTCAATCCCCTTGAAGATACGATCGTTTTAAGAAGTATTGACACATCTGGACCATCATTCATGCAAACACAAGTCACCTACAGCTTAGGTGCAGCACCAAGCGATTTACTCTTACAAGGAACGGGAATTTATGCTGAATTTGCTAACAATCCTGGCACGCAAGAACTAATCGCTATTTTGCACGGAACTACACCAGAGTCAGTTAATATTGGTGGAAGCTACTTCAAATACGTCAGCTAACAACGTATTTCAAAATAAGCTTAAGCTGAAAAATTAATTGCTATTTTGCCAGCTATTTCACTAGATTTTTTAAGTCTTAACTACGGAATAGAACTATTTAACCTACTGAGAAACGCTGACCGAATTTAAATAAATAAGCCTAGAGCTGTCCGTATTAACGGCAGCTCTTTTTTATAAATCTAGTTCCTAGTCATTTTTCTAGGTCTTCCTCTCCCCATTTTTCTGATGTCATCCATAGTATAAGTTCGGCAAGATGATGAGTAATCAGTTATCAGGGAGCAGGGAGCAGAGGGAACAGGGGAGAACCAACTACCAACTACCAACTACCTATCACCAATGACCAGTGACCAGTTGTCAGTTAACAAATGACCAATGACCAATGACCACTTCCTAAAAGGAAAAATGATATGGAGTCACCATCAATTGAAAGTAACACTTTGCTAGCACTTTCCAATAATTTAGCTGATGCAGTCGAACGGGCAGGTCGTGCTGTTGTTGCTGTAAATGCACGTCACCGTATTCCTTCAACTGGCGTTCACTGGCGTAATGGTATCATTGTTACTGCCGAACACACGGTGAGGCGGGATGAGGAGATTGCTGTCAGGCTACCAGACGATCGCACTGTAGCGGCAACTTTAATCGGTCGAGATTCCAGTACGGATTTAGCTGTACTCAAAATACCAGATACCCAGTTACCTATAGCAGAAATTGGCGATACCAGTACTTTACAAGTTGGAAATCTAGTGTTGGCTGTAGCACGTCCTGGTGAGAGCGGGTTGAGTGCTAGCTGGGGAGTAGTCAGCGCCAAAGGTATTGGTGTTACACAACGCGATTGGTGTGGCAGGCAAACTGAAGGATTGCTCAAATTAGATTTATCACTTTATCCTGGTTTTTCTGGCAGTCCATTAGTAGATGCGAAAGGTAGTGTTGTCGGTATTAATACTGTTGGTCCTCGTAATATGGTGCTAGCTATACCTGTTGCGACTGTTAACCGCGTTATTGACACCTTACTGGAAAAAGGCAAGATTGCCAGAGGCTATTTGGGGTTGGGAATGCAGCCCGTATTACTACCCGACAATCTGAAAAATGCGTTGAATCTATCCAGCAACGGGGGTGTAATTGTCGTCAGTATCGAATCCGCAGGTCCCGCCGATCGCGCTGGCGTGTTGATTGGCGACGTACTCATTTCTCTTGATGGTAGAGCGATCGCCGATACCGGAGACGTACAGGCAATGCTCGGTTCGGAGTCTGTAGGCAAAACCCTCAACGCACAAGTTATTCGAGGCGGCGCGTTACTAACAATAGCGATCGCGATTGGAGAACGGTAATCAGTTATCAGTTATCAGTTATCAGTTATCAGTTGACTACTCCTCACTCCTCACTCCTCACTCCTCACTCCTCACTCCTCACCCCTCACTCCTCACTCCTCACTCCTCACTTATGACTACACTCAATGACGAACTAGCAAGTGTTGCCGCAGCTTTGAGCCGTTCTACCGTACAGATACAAGACCGGAGATTTGGCGGCGATTCTGGTGTGATTTGGCAAGCTGACGGTGTTATTATTACGAACGCTCATGTCGTTAGGAGCGATCGCCCTACAGTTAAACTTGCAGATAATCGGGTACTCGACGCTGTCTGTACTAACCGCGATCGCCTACAAGATTTAGCTGTATTGAAGGTTGATGCTACCGATCTACCAGCTGCTCCCATTGGAGATTCTGACACGTTGCGAGTCGGTCAGATGGTATTTGCAGTTGGTAATCCTCTAGGTATAACAAATGCTTTAACAACTGGGATTATTCACGCTGTCAATCCCAAGAAGCAATCTGGAACCTGGATACAAGCAGATATTCGCTTGAATGCTGGGAATTCTGGCGGCGCTCTTGCCGATACTCAAGGTAAAGTAATTGGTATTAACACGGCGATCGCGGGTGGTTTGGGCTTAGCTATACCCAGCAACATAGTAGAGCGTTTCTTACAGCGTGGTACAGTTAAACCTTATTTAGGAGTGACGCTTCAGCCTGTGGCAATTGGACGGAGATACAGGCGCAGGTTAGGTTTATTAATCTTGGAAGTACAAGCAGGTAGTTTAGCTGAATCCGCTGGATTATTAACTGGCGATGTATTGACAGGAGTAGCCGGACGAGGTTTCGCTGACATTTCAGATTTAGCTGAAGCTCTTTGGCAGTTTTCCCCAGGAGATTTACTACAACTCAATTTGATTCGTGCTGGCAAATCGGCGATCGCTCAAATCCAAATTCCAGATAAGTCGGGAGCAGCGGCAGCGTGATGCGGGTTCTGGTTGCTGCCACTAATTCAATTGTCCGCGCGGGTTTAGAGAGTATCGTGCGGACAAATCCCGATCTACTGGCAATTGGTAGTTCTGCCGACTCAGTTACCTTAGCTGCGGCGATCGCAACTCATAACCCTGATGTAGTCCTAATCGAGCTGAGTTTACCAGAAGGAGAATCTGTCAGTGAAAAATTAGTTGCATTATCAGAAGTAGGAGAATTACCAATCGCCATTCTCTCTGACACTGAGGAGCGCGATCGCCTACCCGAACTACTTCGTTCTGGTGTCAAAGCCATCTTACCGCGATCGGCATCAGCAGAAGAAATTCTACAAGCTGTAGAAGCTGTTGCAACTGGATTAGTCGTATTGCACCCCGATGCGATCGATGCTTTACTGACTCTTATGCCAACTAGCGAACGAGTTGTAGAAGCAACGACACCACTACAAGCATTAACTTCCCGCGAAATTGAAGTTTTGGGAATGCTCGCTGAGGGATTGGGTAACAAGGCGATCGCCAAGCGTTTAGGTATCTCGGAGCATACAGTTAAGTTTCATGTTTCCTCTATTTTTAGCAAACTCAACGCCAGCAGCCGTACAGAAGCCGTGACTTTGGGAGCCAGACAAGGATTGATTATGTTGTAATTGGTCATTTGTTGACGGTTGACGGTTGACGGTTGACACTAATTATTCTCCCTTGTCCCCCTTGTCCCCCTTGTCCCCCTTGTCTCCCTGCTCCCTATTCCCCGTTCTTGAATTACTAAAAATACTTAACTATTGACACCTAGCCAAGCATATCTATCTGCTTTTAGGTAGAAAAAAGTGAATGAATAAGCTCTAACTTTCTAGTGAGTAGAAACTCTTACTGTGGTGCGATCGCTACTCTTTCTGGAATTGCTATTCTAATAACTGTAGATAATAAAAGAACGCACTGGATGGGGGTTACGCCGTTGTGACCCAGAACCATTAGCTGAAGGAGAGCGATGTCAGGCAAATGGACAGTGCAAATATCGGTTCTAAACGGTGTGGAGTTTTTATCGCTTCCTCCACTTCGTTACTACCAAGGGGAGGCGAAACCCTCCAGCAGAACGGTCTGAGGTAGTTCACGTTTAGAGTTGGCTTTTATATCTAACTATATGTTAATCATTCAGCCGCTTAGAATGCGATTGTATTCTGAGCGGCTTGATATTATGCACTATATTTTTTATTTGTAGTTACTGTTTGCGTATCTACTTTAGATTATTTTATTTTTAGAAATTAGATATAGCTATTCTCCATTCGATGGGGTACATACGAGCTGTAGGGGCGCACAGATGTGCGCCCCTACGAATGTATTTCAAACGATTGATTTACATTAGTGTTATGCTAGCTACAAAATAAGTAGGCTGACAGTCCTATTAATTTTGAGCATCTTCTAAGGCAAACACTATAATTCAGCAGAAATTGTAAATATTTTTTTAAGTTATAAGAACATTCGATCAAATGTTTAAAATATTAGAAGTCTCAGATTAATGTACGAAAAACTAAACTAAAAAATTATAAGCAAAACCGCAGCATCTAGAGAAATCGGTCTAAGATATAGGCAGTAAAAACCGATGCTTAAAATTACGGTTTTACTTACTGGCAGCTGGTCTTCTCATGCCTAAATTAGAAAAGGAAATACTCAGAGTTACCAACTTTGAGGGAGCGAGAAAGACAAGTACAGTGGAATCAAGGCTGAAAAGCTAAACAGGAGATTTTTATGACTCAGGCAACAGATCGTCCCTCCCAAGTCACTAAAATGGCTACTGCGATCGCGGGAAACGAAATTAGTAATTCTTTAGAAAAAGCGATCGTGCAAGCTTTAGAAGAAGCGCGTGCTGCGTGCCAAACTTCAGGTGACGGTTCTAGCGAATGCGCGGTAGCGTGGGACATTGTGGAAGAATTACAAGCAGAAAGAAGCCATCGTGAAGCTGCTCAACAAAGAAATAGTCTCGATCTCTACTGTATAGAGCATCCAGAAGCAATTGAATGTCTAATTTACGATGTGTAGTCATCTTGAGACGTTCCGGGGAACGTCTCTACATTAGCTTGTAGCACGATCGATCTGCCCTACTTCCTCCGAAGATAGTTGAAGTTGGGTAGATTTGACTGAATCCTCAATACTACTAACTTTACTTGCACCAGGAATAGGCACGATATAAGGCGACTTTGCCCGCAGCCATGCTAAAACGATCGCGTAGACAGAGACACCTTTTGCTTTCGCTAATTGCGCGATCGCGGGGATGTCTGGTAAGCTGGCAACGCGGCGGCTACCCCCTAAAGGACTCCACGGCAGGAAGGTTAAACCTTCACGTTCGCAATATTCTAATACTCCATCTGTCTCTGGTTGTCGCTGCCAGGGATTATACTGGTTTTGGACGGAGACGATATCAACTACATCGCGAGCGCGTTTAATCTGTTCTACAGAGAAATTAGAAACACCAACATACCGGATCGTTCCTGCTGCAACGGCTTCTTTAGCAGGTGTGAGAGATTCCTCAATTGTATAGTTTGGATCTGGGGCGTGATATTGCCACAGATCGATTGGTTTTTCTCCCCCGAAAGCCTCAAAGCTAATCTGAATCGTCTCCCGCAAGTGGTCTGGATTGCCATTGCGCGTCCAACTTCCACCAGGACGCATTAAACCGCCTTTGGTAGCAACAACTACGTTACTCGCATCACCCTGATATTGTTGCAACGCTTGATGAATTAAACGCTCGTTATGGTGTTTATCTGACTCATCTTTGCAATAGGAGTCAGCCGTATCAATTAGAGTTACACCCAAATCCAAAGCGCGATGAATAGTCTCAATTGCTTGTGTTTCTGGTGGTCTGCTACTCAATGACATTGGCATTCCACCTAGACCGATAGCGCTGATGGTGACACCAGTATTCCCTAGCTGTTTTGTTTCCATCACTTGAGATTCCGTGACTTGTTCCTCTCGCCCATTCTATCTTTCTGGACAGAAGTTGGCACAATCGAGCTTAAACAGTCAACAGCGTAGAATTACCAGTTATTTAGCCACGGCTATATCTGTATAGCGAATGTCGCCTACCACTTGGAGTGATAGTTTCAATTGCAGTCGGTACATGAGCCTTTACCCACCAATGAAAATCCCAAACACCTATACTTGAAGGAACTCGGATTGAGATGTCTCGATAACCACTCTTCGTTCTTGTTTCCTTTACTCGAATCTTGAAAAGCTTGCTGACTTTATTGGGAAAGCCCAAATTATTGAGTCTTTCAATTTCAGAAGGTTCCAACTCAGGAATTCCCAACTTATGAGCATTCTTGACAAGCACATAATAAGATAAAATGTTATCTATAGCTCTAGTATAAGTAGCAGTGCCACTGCTCTCAGTAATTACTAAGGTTTGAGGCTGTGAAACTTTTGTTTTTTGTATAAGCGATCCATTCAAAACTGTTGTTTGAATATTTTCCTTTGTATCTAAATTTTGTAACTGCAAATACACCTCGTTCTGTTGTTGGCTAAGTGTAAAAGTCATAAATTCAAAACTTAGTTGATGATATTTCTTATCTATCCAGTTATGGTAATGAAAGCTGGGAGCAACCGCTATCAGTCGGATTGGCAATTCGTAATTCACTTGCTGCTGAAAAGGCTTTTCATCTAACAAGCTGTGATAGTAACGGGTAAGTTGCTGAACTATGTATCGATCTTCAACATTTTTTAGTTCCAATATTACCAATCTGCTATTTTCATCTAGTGCCAAGATATCGCAGGTATCACCGTATACTCTGTACTGTCGTTTTAAACCAGAGAGTCCAAGCAGGCTATTAAGTCTACTCCAAACAAAATCTTCTAGATTATTTTCACTGGCAAACTGCCATTTGTTATCTACCTTTTTCAGCATGAACTCCGAACACGCTAATAAGTTGGATGATTTGTCAACCTAAGTTAGTGTGCTATATTATACAAAAAATGTGGTATAAACTCAGTAATAATAGCAGGATAGGCAGCGATCGCCTATATCAAAACCAAATCTTAGCTTGGTTTGACTCCAACTAATAAAGCTAATTCCAACCATTTCCAATAACAATCAACATCTGTGAAACCAATTTCCCGCAACCATTTGAGTTGAGTTTCAACATCTAATAATATATTTGATGGATCGTCCGGCTCATCTGCAATTCCGATCGCCTGACGAAAGCGATCGTGCAAATTTTGAGTTGGAGAAGCAACATGTTCTAAATTGCAAAAAACTCCACCTGGGACTAGGAGAGAAAAAATTTCCTCATATAAAGATCGTTTGCGATCGTGCGTTAAATGATGAATCGCAAAGCTAGAAACAACAGCATCAAATTGACCTAAAGCTGGTAAAGGTTCATCTAAATTATGAGCTATGATTTCTACTGTTTCATCTCCAGCGAAACGCTGACGCACTGCTTCTAGCATGGTAGGAGAAAAGTCGATCGCCACGCTTTGAACTTGCGGACGATCGATTTTTAACAAACCTAGTAAACGACCATCCCCCGTCCCTAAATCGAGAATTCGCTCTACAGTTTTTGGCACTTGTTCCAACAACACGCCTTCTCCCTCAGTCCGATGGGGAATTTTATCTGCCTTGGCAAGGTACCACAAAACGTGGTCAGCATTAGTCCAGAGATTGGTCTGCATTGTAGGGATTGAGGATTAGGGACAAGGGAGAAGGGGAAGTGTGGGAAGCGTGAGAAGTGTGGGGGAGAAAAAACAACACTCAAAAAACAACACTCAACTGTCAACTGTCAACCAATAACTACCAACTACCATTCAACCTAATCCCCCACCAATAATTCAATAGCTGATAGATTATAAACAAATATGAACATTTCTCAGATAGGACAATATTCATGCGTCTAATCCTCATGACTGGTAAAGGAGGAGTTGGGAAAACCTCTGTGGCGGCGGCTACTGGACTGCGCTGCGCCGAACTCGGCTATCGCACGCTGGTTCTCAGCACTGACCCCGCACACTCCCTAGCAGATAGCTTTGACTTAGAATTAGGACACGAACCTCGCCTAGTGCGCCAAAATCTCTGGGGTGCAGAATTAGACGCGCTGCTGGAATTAGAAGGAAACTGGGGTGCAGTCAAACGCTATATCACCCAAGTTCTGCAAGCACGGGGATTAGATGGAGTTCAAGCTGAAGAATTAGCCATCTTACCAGGTATGGATGAAATTTTCGGTCTGGTACGGATGAAACGCCACTACGACGAAGGCGAATACGATGTCTTAATTATCGATTCTGCGCCTACGGGTACGGCTTTAAGGTTGCTTAGCTTACCTGAAGTCAGTGGATGGTATATGCGCCGCTTTTACAAGCCACTGCAAAAAATGTCTGTAGCGCTTAGACCTTTGGTAGAGCCTTTATTTAAACCTATTGCAGGTTTCTCGCTTCCAGATAAAGAAGTGATGGACGCTCCCTATGAATTTTACGAGCAAATTGAGGCATTGGAAAAAGTTTTAACCGACAACACGAAAACTTCCGTGCGCCTAGTCACCAATCCTGAAAAAATGGTGATTAAAGAGTCTCTCCGCGCTCATGCTTATCTCAGTTTATATAATGTTTCCACAGATTTAGTTGTTGCCAATCGAATCATTCCCGAACAAGTAACCGATCCTTTCTTCCAAAAGTGGAAAGAAAATCAACAGCAATATCGTCAGGAAATTCACGAAAACTTCCGTCCTTTACCCGTGAAAGAAGTTCCTCTTTATTCTGAGGAAATGTGTGGTTTAGCAGCTTTGGAAAGATTGAAAGCGACGTTATATCAAGAAGAAGACCCCGCGCAAGTTTATTACAAAGAAACTACGCTCAAAGTCGTACAAGAACACAATCAGTACAGTTTAGAGCTGTATTTACCAGGGATTCCCAAAGATAAAATTCAGTTGAGTAAAACCGGGGATGAACTGAACATTACCATTGGCAACCATCGCCGCAATTTGGTTTTACCTCAAGCTTTAGCAGCATTACAACCATCTGGGGCAAAAATGGACGAGGATTATCTCAAAATTCGTTTTGCTGATATTGCTAAGGTTTAATTTGATAGGGTGTGTTAATAACGCACCCTATCAATTTCTAATCTGTACGGGCATAATCAAATAAGTCATCTGCAACCCACCAATGGGAGTCAAAACCACTGGAGTGACTGCCGTATTCAAATGCATTTCGATTTCCCCTGAAGGTAATGCTTTGACTCCATCCATCAAATAAGCAATATTAAAAGCGATATCGAGATTGCCCCCACCAGAAATTTCAGCAGGTAGAAATTCTTTCCCGCTACCTACATCTTGCGCGTCAACTGATAAGGCTAATTCTTGTTTGTCGGTATCAATGTGAAACTTGACAATATTATTTTTCTGGTCGGCAATAATCGCAATTCGTTCTAACGCACCCAGTAATTGTTTGCGATCGATCGCAATTTGGCGCTCGAATTGACGCGGAATTAACTGACGATAGGCAGGATACTGACCTTCTAGGGTGCGACACGTCAACCGTTGCTCTGACCATTCAAACACGATTTGACCGCGATCGCAATTCAAGGCAATTGGTTCGCTAGCTTGTAACTTCCCCAGCATCCGTTCCAGTTCTCGAAACGCTTTAGCGGGTACGGTGACTTCAAGTTGTCTAGACTCTTCGCCGTCTGAAGTGTCATTTGCAGTTTGCACGACTGCCAAGCGATGACCGTCCGTTGCTGCAAATTCTAGCGTGTCTTGCTGGACTGTCAAATGCAATCCTTTCAAAATTTGCTTGCTTTCGTCAGCACTTGTCGCAAATAGCGAGCCTTTCAAACCCTCCATCAAAGCCTCTGCTTGCAAATGCACGAATTCACCCTTTTCTAGCACGGGTAATTCAGGAAATTCTTCCACTCCCATACCGCGAATTTGGTAGCGTCCATGCTGAGAAGCGATCGCAGCAATAAATGGGACTTCTCCTTCCTCTTCTTCCAGCGTAATTTCTCCTTCTGGAAGCCTTGCCACAATGTCATTTAACAACTTAGCAGGCAAAGTCATCGCACCGCTTACCGTCACCGTAGCAGCAAACGTGGTGCGAATTCCCAGTTCGAGATCGAAAGCTGTCAAGCTTACCTGCTGCGTATCTGCGTCGGCTTGCAGCAATACGTTAGCCAAAACCGGATGAGTCGGACGCGAGGGAACGGCGCGACTGACAAGAGAAAGGTTTGTACTAAGGTCGTTTTGAGTACAGACGAGTTTCATGGACAGCTAACAGATGGCACTGGGCTAGGACAGATTTGCTCCAGAATAGACATGGTATCACTCTTGTCAAGGTTGTTGTAAGAGTAGACCAACAAACTTCTGTGCGAATAGATCCGACTTAAAGATATATTTTTTTATTAGTAGTAGTAGGTGCTGTGGAAACTGTGAAAAAAAATGGCTCTTGCTGCTTCTGTGGCGATCCTAGAGATTAAAACTTGTGGAAAACTTGTGGAAAAAAGCCTTAAGTTTTCCACAGGGTATTTATACTTACTGTAATTTTTCCACGTAAAATCAATAGTTTTCCACAAATTGTCCCCGGGTTTTCCACAGAAAACCCGAAGTTTTCCACAGGTAGAAGTGAATCTTAATTTTTATTTATACTCGCTTTAAGCTTGAGTTGTGGAGAGCGATCGCGATCGCCAACTCAATTAGCTAAAGCTCCAACAAGCCTAATTCGACTTACTGGCTGTAAACTTAGTACTTTTGATTTTACTATGCTTGATGATAATATATTAGATTTTCCAAATTCATCCGTTCTATTTGAATTTATAGCGGTTTTCAATTGGGTAAAATACACGTTCGTAGGGGCGCACAGCCGTGCGCCCCTACCTGTGACACGCATACAATCGAAAATTGCTATTAGTTCAAATCGTACTGGGATTAGAGCTGTAAAATCGTCTATAGTGAAATATCTCACCTCTGTTTAAGTTTGCCCGTGCAAAGCTTCCTACCGATCGCCTACTTTCAAAATCAGTTTGTTCCGTTTGGCGAGGCTAAGATCTCCATTGCTACCCATGCCTTACACTACGGAACGGGAGCCTTAGGTGGTTTACGCGGAATCCCTCACCCGCAGGATTCCCAGCAAATTTTGTTGTTTCGGCTCGATCGCCATTGCCAGAGATTGAGTCATAGTGCTAGATTTTTGCATTACGATTTACCAGCAGATAAAATTCAAAGCGTCATTGTTGAGTTTGTCAAACGCAATCAGCCTACAGCATCTTTCTACATTCGTCCTTTTGTTTACACTTCTGGCTTAGGAATCGCACCGCGGCTGCATTCGATCGAAAAGGATCTTTTTGTTTACGGATTAGAGTTACAAGACTATTTATCTGCTGAAGGTGTTAGCTGTCGCATCAGCTCCTGGTATCGACAAGAAGATCGCAGTATGCCACTACGGGGTAAAATTAGTGCTGCTTACATCACTTCTGCTTTAGCAAAAACAGAAGCAGTTGAATCGGGTTTTGATGAGGCAATTTTATTGAATTCTCAAGGCAAAGTTAGCGAAGCTTCGGGAATGAATATATTCATTGTTAGAAACGAAAGACTGATAACTCCTGGTTTCGATCAAGATATTTTAGAAGGAATTACTAGAGATAGCGTCATTAAAATTGCCCGAGATTTGGGAATTGAAACAATAGAAAGACCAGTCGATCGAACCGAACTTTTGATTGCCGATGAAGTGTTCTTATGCGGTACAGCGGCTAAAATTGTTCCAGTAAAAAGATTAGAAAATTATCAATTATCGCCACAAAATACGATTACGCAAAAACTCCAAGAAAAACTGATTGCCATTACCGAAGGTAGAGAACCAAAATATCAAGATTGGGTATATTCGATCGCAATTAGTTAAATAAAGAGTAGTGAGATCGTGAGTTTAACAGAAGATATTCTGACTCAATTACCAGGCAATGTTCTGAGTGGCTTGCGACAAGCCGATCGCTTACTCGCGTCGATGAGAACGGAGACGACAGCCGTACCGACAGTCGTGACTCAAAGCGAGACTCTTTTGGAAACCGTTGACTGGGATGCCGTAATTTGCGGTGGTACGCTGGGAATTTTAATTGGTAGTGCTTTGGTACAGCGGGGATGGCGAGTCGCTTTGCTCGAACGCGGAATTTTGCGGGGTAGACAGCAAGAGTGGAATATTTCTCGCCAAGAACTGGCAGTTTTTTTGCGACTGAACTTGTTAACTGAAGCAGAATTAGAACAAGCGATCGCTACTGAGTATAACCCCGCCCGCGTCAGCTTTCACAATAGTGGCGAAAATTGGGGCGGCGAAATCTGGGTGAAAGACGTACTCAATCTTGGTGTAGATCCAATTTATTTGCTAGAAACCTTAAAGCAAAAATTTCTAGCAGCAGGTGGCGTGTTATTAGAAAATACTCCCTTTGTGAGTGCGATCGTTCATCCTAATGGTGTGCTTGTGGAGCAGGGAGCAGGGGAGAAGAGAGCTGAGGAGCAATTACCAATTACCAATTACCAATTACCAATTACAACTCGCCTCCTCATCGATGCAATGGGGCATTTGTCTCCGATGACAAAACAAGCACGCCAGGGACAGAAACCCGATAGTATTTGTTTGGTTGTTGGTAGTTGCGCTCAAGGGTTTCCCCAGAATCAAACTGGCGATTTAATTGCCACTTTTACGCCGATTCAAAATCGCTGTCAGTATTTCTGGGAAGCTTTTCCTGCTAGAGATGGTAGGACGACGTATTTATTTACTTACATGGATGCTAGTCCAGAACATTTGGGTTTAGAAGCGTTATTTGAAGAGTATTTGCGATTGCTGCCACAGTATCAGGCTGTAAATTTAGATAAGCTGCATTTTCAACGAGCCTTATTTGGCTTTTTTCCTGCCTATCGCCAAAGTCCTTTACACACTCCTTGGAATCGGATTTTACCAGTAGGAGATAGTAGTGGCAACCAATCACCACTAAGCTTTGGGGGGTTTGGAGCAATGGTACGCCATTTAGAACGTCTAACGCTTGGCATTCATGCAGCACTTTCTAGCGAGCAGTTATCTGCGTCGTCTCTGTCATTACTAGCCTCTTATCAACCAAATCTCAGCGTTACATGGCTGTTTCAAAAAGCGATGAGGGCAGATATTGGGGGAAATATTCCGCCCGATCGCATTAATCGGTTGCTAGCAGTTGTATTTCTCACCATGCAACAATTGGGCGATCGCGTCCTCAGACCGTTTCTACAAGACGTAGTACAGTTTTTGCCCCTGACACAAACTTTGTTGAAAACTGCGATCGCGCATCCTTTGTTAATCGCCCAAATCATCCCTCACGTAGGTTTGGGGGCTTTAATAGATTGGACGATCCATTACACTAACCTGGGAATCTACTCAGTTCTCAACAAATTCAGTCCAATTATTCAACCTTGGTTAAAAAATCTACCCGCACCACAACAGTACCAATACCACCGCTGGATTGACGCTTGGCGCTATGGATCAGGTGCAGAGTAGTTTTCGGAAGCGAGTAGTGAGTGTGGCTAGTGGCTAGTGACTAGTGGCTGGTAACAAGAATTGAGTCTAGTCACTGATAACTGATAACTGATAACTGATAACTGATTACCCATTCACATAATCAGGCATCTGCCACAAACGCAAGACTGGTTCGATCGCTTCTCCAATGCGATCGGCAACGTAGCGAACTGTTTGTGCTTCTTTGTTGGTAAAGTGGCGCGGGTGCAAGCTACCAATATGAAATACACCAATGACTCGATTGCTAGCAAATAGAGGAACGCCCAGCATAGAATGCAGTCCCTTTTGTCGCAGTACGGGGCTGTAGACTTCTATTGTCGATAAGTCATCAACAATTGTTAACTCTGGTTGAGCGGCAATTTTACCTGCAAATCCCTGTCCGATGGGAATTCTGACTCCAGTTTCGATTTCCTCTTCCAAACCTAAGGTCGCATGAACTGCTAGTTGTTCTCCGTTTTCTGTTTGTAATAAGACTGCGACAGTATCAACTTCTAGGATGTGGCGAATACATTCTAAAGTTGCTTGGAGTAAATTTTCTAGTGGTCTATGGGCAAGTTCGTTTTTTCTAGCAGTGCGATCGCGGGATGGATTTGCTGGAACGCGATCGCCCTGAGCGATTGGGTTATATTGTTGTTGGTAAGCCACTTTTTCTTGAATTTGCAGGCGGCTATCAACTGCCCTGGCTGGTATGCCAACGGCAATGGAGTAAGGGGGAAGATCTTTAGTGACAACCGCACCAGCACCAATGACGCTACCCTTGCCGATCGTGACTCCATCTAAAACTTTCACGCCATAACCTAACCAGCAATCGTCACCAATTTCAATTCCTTTTTTCGTCACTCCTTGATCGCGAATCCTCTGTAAGGGGTCTGCAAAAATATGATTGTTAGCCACTATGCCACTGTGAGCGGCAATCATGCAGTCCTTGCCAATTTTGACATTCCCTGGACCAGCGATACAGGAGTAGGGACCGACGAACGTGCCTTCACCCAGTTCAATCGTGCAGTTATCTCCTGCACAACTAATATCAGCGCCTCGATCTATAGCAACGCGATCGCCCAGCAAAATTTTACAGTTATCGTTCCAGGCGTTCAGCTTAACGTTGCGAAATAAATAAACCTCATTGCCAAGCTCGATCTTTTCAGCACTGAGAAACTCTACTCCCTCTTGGATAAAAACTTTTTTACCCATGTGCCGTAAGATTAGCGGGTATAATTTTCGCCGTGCAGCCGTACCCATTGCAATCTTAGGTAAGGAGCCTACTATAGTAGTAATTATTAGCTCTCTTAAGCGTATCAACTTCCTTTGGGAACTTTGTTGATTCATAGAGAAACTCCAAATCGACCTAAATTTTAGAAATGAAATGCCAAATACATTGATATCGGTTAGTTAATTTATGGTATAATTAACAGCCTTATACTTTTGCTGCGGATTCCTAAAAAACCCGACTTTGCTCTAGTCGAACTATAAGGTTCTATATATTAGCTAATTTATCTATTTATTTTATATAGGTAATAATTATACATATTACAGTCACTCTATATTCTTTTTTATTTTAACAAGACTTTTAAAAGCTGCTGAATCGCTCTCTCACATTCTTCTTCCCTTTTTAGCTGTTGGCGATCGCGGCAACTGAGTGAGAGTCAGATATGCACCAAGCTAACTATTACTTTAGGAATACATTGATAATTACAACTGCGTCTTTTCTAAGTCGCGAGTCTAGTGTTAATGCTTATTATTTCTTAATAGTAGATTTACAGTTCTTATTTTACATATGACTTGAGAAAAACAACATTCACGAACGAGCGCAGCCATAACTTAGATAATAATACTTATAGAATAATCTCTATAAATTCGTTAAACACTATTCCTTCAGAAAGCTTTCTATGAAAGAAATATCTGATATTAGAATGAAGAAATGAAAGTAATAGCGTGAAAGACAATAGAGGGTTTCAAAAATACTTTTAATAATTGCAAATAGTTTCAATCGGCGATCGCCGATTGCTGATACCTGGGAAGGGCGGGTTTTGACTGAAGATGTATTGTTCAGGCTGCCAATCTATTCGCCAAACCCGCCCCTACGGTGGTCACTGGTCACTGGTCACTGATAACTGCTCCCGACTCCCTGCTCCCTGCTCCCTATAATAAAGTTTATACCAGTCAACAAAGCGTTGAATCCCTTCTGATAAAGGCGTAGTAGGTTTGAATCCAACATCGTGAATTAAATCGTCTACATCGGCGTAAGTGCATGGGACATCACCGGGTTGCATCGGTAACATCTGCGTGCGAGCTGTTTTTCCTAAAGCAGTCTCAATTGTCTGAATAAACTCATTCAGTTCTACCGGACTGTTATTACCAATGTTGTAGATTTTATATGGAGCTTGGTTTTCAGGTATTTCACTACTACCGTTTGGTTGAGAATACATTTGAGGTGGACGCTGCATAACTCGCACTACGCCTTCTACGACATCATCAATATAGGTGAAGTCGCGTTTCATCTTGCCATAGTTGTAAACTTCAATTGGTTTGCCTGCTTCAATCGCCTGGACAAATTTAAAATAAGCCATATCCGGTCTTCCCCAAGGACCGTAAACGGTAAAAAAACGCAATCCAGTAGTAGGTAAATTGTAGAGATGGCTGTAGACGTGGGCGATCAGTTCGTTGGCTTTTTTGGTAGCAGCGTAGAGAGACACGGGGCGATCGACGCGATCGCTAACTGAGAAAGGTATTTTGGTATTGGCACCGTAAACCGAACTGGAAGACGCAAAGACTAAGTGTTTGACCTGACTGTGACGACAGCCTTCTAGCAGGTTAACAAAGCCGGAAAGATTGCTGTCAGAGTAGGCAAAGGGGTTTTGGAGAGAATAACGAACCCCTGCTTGGGCTGCTAAATTGACGACGTAATCGAATCTATTATATTGAAACAATTCTAAAAGGCGATCGCGTTCTGCTAAGTCCAATTTTTGAAATGCAAACCCCGGATGTGGCTGAAGTTGCGCTAAGCGGTCGTGCTTGAGTTTGACATCGTAGTAGTTGTTGAGGTTGTCTATGCCATAGACTCCTATCCCCTCTTGAAGCAACCGTTGGGCTAAATGATAACCGATAAATCCGGCAACTCCAGTCACTAATACGTGCATGTTTTAATATCCTTCGCTAGCATTGTGGACGAGATTTCAGGTTGCTAATGGTACTAAGTATTCTTACTATGAGTTACAAGTTAAACCTAAATACAAATGTTAGTTGAATTATTTTGTTTAGGATTGGGGTAAGAATATTTCTCCTCATAGAGGAGCGATCGCCACTCACAGCTCGGTTTTGACATAGCTTCTTTCGTAGACGCATGAATTTCTGACAAGTGCCTGCTTTGACCGTAGTGAGTCTTGTTAGCTTTCTCCTAAGAGATTCTGGAATATTCCTTCTTGTTTATAGGTTTGTCAAGCCCCTTATGGAGGGATTTTAGCGTTCTGAGGTGGTAAGCTGACAAAAAAGTCCTGTTTAGCAGTTATTATGTAAACCAATAGCGAATATTAAGAAGTATTAAGCTTTTTCTCGGACTATTATAAATTTCGATCGATGCAAGGAAAACAGAGCGAGAGTAGAGCCTCTCCCCAGGTTAAATCAATTTTCTCGCCTGCCAGAGGGTTCTTTTGGGCAGCACGTACCCGTATTCTCTTGTGGTATCTGCTGACAATTGGCTTCATCTTTGTCGTCTCCATTCCTGCATTTCGTCAGGTGCTTTACGAGCGCGTCAACCAGCGTGTCAATCGGGAACTGACGGAGAAGATGGAAATATTTACTCAATTAATTGATGCAGAAACCGAAGCAAGCGATCGCGAAGACGAAGAAGTAACGGCTGCTGTTAATTTGCTCAAACAAGCAGACATACGCTTGACGAAACCTCCAGCCACAGAAGATGAGTTGGAAGAATTTTTCGATGCTTTTCTCGGTCGTCAACTATCAGAAGACGATACCTTTTTGATCGCGATCGTGGATGGAAAATTTCGTAAATCTAGTCCGAGAGCTAGACCCAAAGTACTTGCTGCTGATTCTGAATTAATTCAGTACTGGGGAAAACTGACTCAACCAGAGCAAGGTGAAAAGGAGTTTCCTACAGAACCAAATATTGACAGCGTTCTTTACACAGCCAAACCTGTTTGGATTGACGGCGAAATTGTAGGTGTATTTGTAGTTGCTCATACTACCGCTGGCGAACGAGCTGAAGTTGTAGAAGCCGTATTAGCGATCGTTCAAGTCAGTGCTGTGGTGCTAATTCTGGCTTTGCTAATAGCTTGGGTTGCTTCTCGGGGGGTTTTGGCTCCTCTGCGCCTCATACTCCAAACAACTCGTAAGATTAGCGAGTCCGATCTCAACCAACGCATTTTCGTGGAGGGAAAGGGCGAACTGGCGGAGCTGGCAACTACCTTTAATGAAATGATGGATAGATTGCAAGCCGCTTTTACTAGCCAGCAAGAGTTTATCAACGATGCGGGACACGAACTGCGAACGCCGATCGCGATCGTGCGCGGACATTTAGAATTAATGGGCGACAACCCCGAAGAAATACGGGAAACTCTAGCGCTAGTGTTAGATGAGCTGGATCGCATGAGCCGATTTGTCAATGACATGATTTTACTAGCAAAAGCGGAACGCCCAGACTTTTTACGCTGGGAAACTGTCGAGCTTCAATCTTTTACAGAGGAATTATTTGCCAAAGCACAAGCACTAGCTCAGCGTAACTGGCAATTCGACACTACAGCTCAAGGTCAGACGATCGCCGATCGTCAGCGTTTGACTCAGGCAGTGATGAACTTGATCCAAAACGCTATCCAGCACACAAAAGAGAATGACACGATCGGCGTTGGCTCGGCAATTAGTAAAAGTAGAATTAGTTTTTGGGTACGTGACACGGGAGAAGGGATCGCACTTGTAGATCAAAAAAGGATATTTGAACGCTTTGCTCGTGCTGCTAATAGTCGCCGCCGATCTGAAGGTGCTGGATTGGGATTATCGATCGTCCAAGCAATTGTAGAAGCTCACGGCGGACGAGTCTTACTCAAAAGCGATATTGGTGCTGGTGCTAGATTTACGATTGTTATACCCTTGATGCGATCGCCACAGAAAAAAAGTCATGCCGAGCGAGTTGGATGACGATTAAACCAAAGCAGAAGGGCGATCGGCGAGTTCAGAGATGAAAAATTTCTCATTCATGTTTCATCATCATCTCATCTTGAGCTGCCAAAGTAATCGATAAGAGAATAATAACTGAGAGTTCGCTAAATTGTCCGATCGCCGTTCCCAGGAAATAGTATTAAGAAAACAAAAGACAGAAAATTGAAATATTTATCTTTTATAGCGTTTATTTTGAGTCTGTTATTATCTGTATAGCTATTTCTATCATCCTACAATCATGAGGAGTGTTAAGTTGTAGCATTAGGGCGATCGCTAGCTAAGATTTGCGAGGATTTCCATGCAAGATTAGCGAAATCGTTCTCCTCAGCATTTATTTTGTTCATTTACCACTTTTTAGTAGGTATATCACAAGGTTATGAGCCAAATTTTGATTGTGGAAGACGAAGCTCGTCTAGCTGCTTTTGTTGAGAAAGGACTTGGCAAAAGTGGTTTCAATACCCTTGTAGCGACTGATGGCGAACAGGCGATTGAATTAGCTCAAACTAGTCAACCCGATCTATTACTACTCGACCTTGGTTTACCAATTAAAGATGGATGGCAGGTCATGCGAGAACTGCGTAGCAAAGGAGAAGTGCTACCAATTGTCATTATGACTGCTCGCGACGATAATCAATGTAAAGCGGCGGCTTTGCAAGCTGGGGCAAATGATTACATTACTAAGCCTTTCCTCTTCAAAGACTTATTAGGATGTATTCAAGCACAATTGGAAATCGCTTGCAAACCAACGATACTCAAATAAAGTTTTTAGCATTTGCAGAGGTGTACAGAAACATACGTAGGATGCGTTAGCCTTTGGCGTAACGCATCCTACGTATGTTTTCTTAATAGCTTTGTAGAGATGAGTCGCCTCTCTAAGTTTACGTATGCGAACGAGCGAACGAGAGTAAAACAGAGAATGATGGCGAAAATGAGAGATGTTTCATGAGAAGTTTCTCATGAAACATTCATTATCAACTCATCACTGACTGCAAAGATATATGTAGATGGAAAATAAATCGTCAGTGACGAACTGCGATCGCCAGCCAACTTTTCACAACCGACCACACAAAAAGGATATCAGTCATGCGACTGCTGGTTTATTCCCACGACGCATTTGGACTTGGCAATATTCGCAGAATGTTAGCAATTTGCGAACACCTCTTAAGCGAAATTCCCGATCTTTCAATTTTATTACTTTCTGGTTCGCCCATGCTTCAGGGCTTTCGATTACCAAAAGGACTTGATTATATTAAGCTACCTTGTTTAAATCGTGGTGAAACTGGTGAAATTGCTGTCAAATATTTAGGGATGGATGTGGAAGAGACGGTGAAGCTGCGATCGGAATTAATTTTGTCAGCAGCAATTATTTTTCAACCAGACATCTTTTTAGTAGATAAAAAACCCTATGGACTAAAGAATGAGTTACGAGGTACGCTCAATTATCTTAAAAAAACATTACCAGAGACTAAACTAGTACTGTTATTACGAGATATTCTTGACTGTCCAGAAAAAACAATCGCAGAGTGGCAAAAGAACGATTTTTATACAGCGATTGACAAGTTTTACCATCAAATACAAATAGTTGGAACGCCAGAAGTTTTTGATACGGTGCGAGAATACAGATTTCCATCTACTATTGCTGAAAAAGTACGCTACTGCGGCTATCTGCACCGTCAACCAGGACAAAAGAGTCGAACCAGCATTCGACGAGAATTACAAGTTTCGCAGCGAGAACGCTTAATTCTAGTAACCCCTGGAGGTGGAGAAGATGGCTATGAGTTAGTAGATACTTATTTGTCAGCCTTAGCAATATTACCAGCCAAGTATCGCATTAAAAGTTTGATAATTTGCGGTCCTGAAATGCCTGAAACGCAAAAGCAACTCGTCGAACGAGCAGCAGAAAACAACTCTCAAGTTCGAGTTGGAGAATTTACAGATGATTTAATGAGCTACATGAATGCCGCAGATGTTGTTGTATCTATGGCTGGATACAATACTGTTTGTGAAATTTTATCAGCAAAAAAACCATCTGTCATTATTCCGCGTAGTAAGCCGTCTCAAGAACAGTTAATTAGAGCCGAAAAAATGGCGAATTTAGGGTTAATTAAGACGCTCATACCTAGTCAAGAAAATTGCAGTTCTACAACTTTAATGAATCTACTTCTCAGTCAGTTAAAAGGACGACAAAAGCCAGACTTTAACTTAGACATGAATGGTTTAGTTCGAGTACAGAATTATTTACTTCAGCTCATGTCTCAAAAAGTTTGCAAACAACAACTGAACCAAATTTATCAAAAATATACTTCTTTACCCGCTTTAGCGCTCGATCGCTCAGCAGTTTAGATAGCCTTAATTTTAAGAATTATAAGTGAGCTAGTCATGAAAAAAATTATGTTTTACTGTCAATATTTGAGTGGTATGGGACATTTAGTTCGCAGCTCAGAAATTGTGCAAAACTTAGCAAAATATTTTCAAGTTTATTTTATTGTTGGTGGTCCTCAAATTCAAGGTTTTGAACTACCAACACAAGTAGAAGTTATTCGACTACCTGCAATATGGCTAGAAGAGGGAAAATTTACAGTTGGGGATAGTCCATTTACCGTTGAGGAAGTGAAAGAAGCTAGGAAAAAGATCTTAATTACAGAATGCGATCGCATCAAACCTGACTGTTTAATTACAGAATTTTTTCCTTTTGGTAGACACAAGCTACTCTTCGAGCTAATTCCCTTAGTCGAATATCTAAAAGCGACAAGTCCTAAAACCAAAATTGTTTCTAGCTTGCGTGACGTTATCGGAAAAGAAAGCGCTCCTGAAGAAGAGAAAACAATTTGCGATCTCATGAATCGGTATTTCGATTTGCTCCTGTTTCATGCCGATTCTCGCTTTCAAACTTTTTCGGATAGTTTTGCTAGACATAAAGAAATTAAAGCTGAAATTGTCCATACAGGATTTGTAACACAACTACCAAAAATCACCTTTACACCTTTTGATGAATTGTGGAATGAAGCTGGTTTAGATACTGTCAAAATTGTAGCAAGTATAGGTGGTGGCAGAATCGGTCATGAAGTACTAGAAACACTGATTAGATCGAGTGCGATATTGAGCCAAAGCTTACCTCATGTAATCAAGATATTTACTGGCTCGTTTATGCCAGCAGAAAAGGTGGCACACCTCAGAAAATTGGCTAGCGATCGCGACAATATTCAAATTGAAACTTATACCCCAAAACTACTTGAATACATGCAGACGGCAGATATTTCTATTAGTTTGGGCGGTTACAATACCACAATGAATATTCTGAGTACGGGAGTCCGTGCCATTGTAATTCCTATTGGTCACGAACAGGTGGATAAAGAACAGTTACACAGAACGCAAAAGTTAGAAAATTTAGGGCTGATCGATAGCATTCATCCTCAAGACTTGTCGCCCCTAAATTTATCTGAAAAAATTGTCAATTGCTTATATAAAAACACATTAAATAATTCAGAAATGTTCGATCTTCAAGGAGCTGAAAACACGGCTAATTTCTTAAAAAGCTTTCTCAATTCTCAGACTGCGGTTTTAAGCCTTGTTTGACTATCTTTGACTAATTTAACCTACCGATCGCTTTCTTCACACGCACCACGTACCACACACCATTAATTAAAGGAGAACTACTAAATGGGTCAGCGCCCCAAAGAAAAAGATTTAAGAGGAGTAATACCAGGTCTTGTAAGAATTCTGAGAAAGTTTTCTCCCTATATCCGCAAGCAAAGACTGACAATTATTGGCGCTTTTTTCGCTTTGTTAATAGAAACAGGTTTACGATTACTAGAACCTTGGCCTCTAAAGTATGTTTTTGATAATATTCTAATTCCCGCTCACAATAACTCTCCTAATATCCCTAATATCTTTGGACTTAATTCAGTTATGCTGCTGACTTTATCAGCCCTAGCAATAGTTGGCATTACTGGACTGGGTAGCATGGCAGCATATTTGAGTACTTATGGTATGTCTTTGGCTGTTGTAGAGGTATTATCTGAGGTACGCGGTCAAGTGTTCGATCGCTTGCAGCGTCTCTCTCTTTCCTTTCACCAACAACATAAAAGCGGCGACTTAATTACTCGCGTCACGGCTGATATTGAAAAGATGCGGTTGGTGACGATCAAAACTGCTCTACCTTTATTGACCAACATTATTTCTCTACTAGGAATGTTGGCAATTATGTATTGGCTGAACTGGGAATTAGCATTAGTTGCAACAGCAATATTTCCACTCCTAACTCTACTTACGAGTAAAACAATCGGTCGCATTCGTAGTTTTGCCAAACAACATCGCGATTCTGAAGGTGTTTTAGCAGCGACAACGGGTGAAACTATTGGCGCGATTAAAGTCGTACAAGTCCTTTCTTTGCAGGAGATGCTACATAGCATTTTCGCAGCGCAAAACCAAAAAAGTTTAGATGAGGCGATCGAATCTTTAAAACTTTCAGCAGCATTAGAAAGAACGGTACAAGTCCTGATGGCAGTCATTATCGCCGCAGTTTTGTGGCGCGGCTCCCATGTAGTTCTACACAAGGGACTTACTCCTGGCGAATTATTAGTATTTATGACTTATTTAAAAAATGCTTTTGAACCGATGCGAAAACTTTCCACTCAAGTCGGGCAGATTGCTAAAGCGACGGCTTCTGGTGAAAGGGTGGTGGAGTTATTGGACTACGAACCCAACGTGCGTGACTTACCAGGGGCAAAAAAAGCACATCCTTTCTTTGGGGCAATCCGGTTTGAAAATGTCTCTTTTGGCTACAGTACAGGTAAGGAAATCTTAAAAAATGTTAGCTTTGCCGTTCAGCCAGGGCAACAAGTAGCGGTGGTGGGTCCTTCTGGAAGCGGTAAATCGACTCTTTTGAGTTTAATTCTCCGCCTGTATGACCCTGATTCCGGTCGAATTTTAATTGACAGTCAAGATTTACGCGAATACACCCTAGATTCCCTGCGGCAGCAAATTAGCGTAGTTTTGCAAGATAGCGTTTTGTTTGCAGTTAGCGTACAAGAAAATATTGCTTACGGGAAACTAGGATCTTCTCGCAAAGAAGTAGAGCAAGCCGCCCGTCTTGCTAATGCTCATGAATTCATCATGCAACTGCCTCAAGGCTACGATACAGTTTTGGGCGAACGGGGTGGAACGCTATCGGGCGGACAAAGACAAAGAATTGCGATCGCCCGGGCGGCGATCCGTCAAGCACCGATTGTGATTCTGGACGAACCGACTACGGGATTAGACAGTGCTAGCGAACAAATTGTCAACGCAGCCTTAGAAAAACTTACTGAGGAGCGGACGACATTTACAATCTCCCACAATCTCAGAGCAGTGCAACACGCAGATATCATCCTCTATGTTGAGGGAGGCAGCATTTTAGAACAGGGGACGCATAGCGAACTGATGCGTCTGGGCGGACATTATGCCACCTTGTACCAGATGCAAAGCATTATTGATAGCGAGCAAACAGGAGATACTTATGCGATCGAAGCATGAGGAAAATCGAGCAACCCGCGTTATTTTAGTACGCCACGGGCAGAGTACTTACAATGCCCTCGGTCTCTACCAAGGTAGCAGCGATGAGTCAGTATTAACTGAAGTAGGGCGTAGCGACGCGCGTTTAACTGGCGATTTTCTCAAAGGAGTAGTATTTGATGCTATCTACTCCAGTTCTTTAAAACGGGTGCAGGAAACTGCCAAAGAGATTGTGAGAGTCATCTCCCCCCATATCCAAATAAGGGTGACAGACAAGTTACGCGAAACCGATCTCCCGGCATGGCAAGGATTGTCATTTCAATACGTGCGCGAAAACTTCGCCCAGGAATATCGCCTTTGGAAGCAACACCCCCATTTATTCGAGATGGAGTTACGTGCTGTCGGTGAGACAGTAGGCAGACAAAGGGAGAAGAGAGCTGGGGAAGTTGGGGAAGCAACTCAAAATTCAAAATTCAAAATTCAAAATTCAAAATTCATTCCGAATTCTCCCCACTACACCCCACACCCCACACCCTACACCCCGTCAACCGTCAACTGTCAACCGTCTTCACGCAGTGTAGCGTCAACCGTCAACCGTCAACTGTCAACCATCAACTGTCAACCCCAAAAATTCTTTCCCGCTCTCGATTTATATCAAAGGGTGCGAGAGTTTTGGCAAGAAATATTACCGCGCCACAGGGGACAAACCGTTTTACTCGTGACTCATGGCGGAACCAACCGCGCCTTGATAAGCACGGCTTTGGGAATTAAACCCGATCGCTATCATTGCATTCAGCAGTCTAACTGCGGCATCAGCGTTCTAAATTTTCCTGACGGTTTTCTGGAGTCAGGGCAATTGGAAGCAATGAATTTAAATACTCATGTAGGAGAACACTTACCCAAGCCTCAAGAAGGGGGTAAAGGTTTACGGCTGTTGCTCGTACCTTCTGGGACAAATGCAGTACAAACTCAAAGCATAGCTAAGTTTCTTAAACAAGTGCGAATCGACTTTAGCCTCAATAGCATACTTGACTCCTACCACATTACGGTGCAACAAATTCTGCAACACCATCCAGAAACGGTACAGTTTGAGGTATTGCGAGAAGATATTCCTGAAGCTTGGCAAACAGTCATTAGTAAAAGAAGTAAGACTAGTTCCGAGCAATTGACGACTGGTTTAGTTATGGCAAGTGAAGATGCGATCGCTCGTTTAATCGGTCATATTTTCGGTACAAATTCAAATAGTTCTGAACGAATATTAGTTAAAAAAGGAACGATAAGTTGTTTGCAATATCCAGGCGATCGCCATCCACTAATTTTACAGGCAATGAATATTTTAACTAATCAAAATGACTTGATTCATAAATCAGATTTAGGGTGGTCAATGTCCAACACAATAACTTTTTAATCGAGGAATAAACAACTCACAAACAACTAATGATCGACGACCAATAACTAATGGAAAAAACCATGAAAATCGCATTTATTGTCTGGCGCTTTCCAGTTTTATCAGAAGCCTTTATTCTGAATCAAATTACTGGTTTGATCGATCGCGGTCATGATGTCCGCATCCATCCAGTTAATGGATTGCCTAAAAACTATACGGGTAAGATACACCCCGTGGTTGAAGAATATCAGTTAATGAAACGTACTTATTTTCCGCCAACAGTACCAGAAAAGTTTTTTCCTCGTCTGATTAAAGGATTAGGTTTATTTCTGAAAAATTTGAATCGAGGTTCTTGGAAAACATTACAATTTTTTCAACCTGGTAAATATGATGCAGAAGTTGCGACTTTAAAATCTTTTTATAGAACTATAGCGCTACTTCAAAATGGTTCGTATGACATCATTCATTGTCAATTCGGTACGCTAGCGCCAATTGCTCTGGCTTATCGCGATGCTAACATTCTTCAAGGTAAGCTAATCACTACATTTCGCGGTATTGATATTAGTAAATACGTTCAAGAAAATGGTATTACTGTCTACGACCAACTTTTTAGGGAAGGTGAGTTTTTCTTAGCAAATTGCGAATTTTTCCGCGATCGCGCGATAAGTTTAGGCTGCGATCCAACAAGAATTGTCGTTCATGGTTCAGGGTTGGATTGTAGTAAATTTACTTTTAAGCCACGTCATTTTCCCACTAACGGAAAAATCAAAATTGTCACAACAGGACGCTTAGTAGAAAAGAAAGGAATAGAATACGGTATTCGTGCCATTGCTAAGTTAGTCAAGACCTACTCAAATCTTGAATACAATATTATTGGTGACGGTGACTTAAAAGCCTACTTCGAGCAATTGATTACCGAATTAAATGTCGGTCATGTTGTTAAATTACTCGGTTGGAAGCAGCAAAAAGAAATTATCGAAATTCTCAATGATTGTCATATTTTTATGGCTCCTAGCGTCACGGCATCCGATGGCAATCAAGATGCACCAGTTAATACTTTAAAAGAAGCAATGGCAATGGGATTACCTGTTATTAGTACTAGACATGGTGGCATTCCAGAATTAGTTCAAAATGGCATATCTGGATTCTTAGTTCCAGAGCGCGATGCTGATGCGATCGCTACAAAACTCGAATTTCTAATCGAACATCCTGAAGTTTGGCAAAGCATGGGAAAAGCTGGTCGAGAGCAAGTAGAAGCGAAATACGATATGAACAAATTGAACGATGAGTTAGTAGCAATCTACGAGCAAATGTTAAATGAAAAATTAAATCGAAAAACTTCAATCCAGAACCTTCAAAAACTAATGCATGTTTAGAGCGAGATTTTTACAAAATAAAACTTTTACTCAATATGAAAATTGCATTTTTTGTTGCTCGATTTCCCGTTCTATCAGAGCCATTTATTCTGAATCAAATTGTTGGTGCGATTGAGCGCGGTCATGAAGTTGATATTTATTCCCTAGATGGCGCTCCCAAAGATCTATCTAAAGTGCATCCTTTAGTCGAACAATATCAACTATTAGAACGAACTTTTTACGCACCCAATCGACCGGATAACGAGCTATGGCGTTGGCTGAAAGGTTTAAGTTTACTTGCAGTTAATTTCTACAAAAATCCTGCGGTCTGTTTGCAATTATTGAATACTTCTCGATACTTGAGTCAAGCAAAATCGCTGAAACTACTTTATCGAGCTATGCCATTCTTAAATAAGAAAACGTACGACATTATTCACTGTCAATTTAGCACTTTGGGAGTGTTTGGCGTGTGGTTTCGTCAACTTGGATTAATTGAAGGAAAATTAATCTCTACTTTTCGAGGCGCAGATATTAGTAAATTCTTACCCAAGTGGGGCGATCGCATTTATCAAGAAGTCTTTCAAGAAACAGATTTTTTCTTAGCAAACTGTGAGTTTTTTAAAAACAAAGCAGTTGCCTTAGGATGCGATTCAAACAAGATCCACGTCCACGGTTCGGGAATTGATTGTAGTAAGTTTGCTTACAAACCTCGATTTTGTCCTGCTGATGGCAAAGTGAAAATTGCGACGACTGGACGTTTGGTAGAAAAGAAAGGAATTGAGTATGCGATCGCCGCAGTTGCCAAAGTTGCTCAAACTCACCCAAATGTTGAATACTACATTATTGGCGATGGAGAGTTAAAAACAGATTTAGAGCAATTAATTGCTGGGTTGAATGCCGATCGGTTTATCAAATTATTAGGCTGGAAACAACAAAAAGAAATTGTTGAAGTTCTCGATACTTGTCATATTTTTATGGCTCCTAGCGTCACTGGAGCTGATGGTAATCAAGATGCACCAGTCAATACTTTAAAAGAAGCAATGGCGATGGGATTACCTGTTATTAGTACTTTCCACGGTGGCATTCCCGAACTAGTAGAAGATGGCGTATCTGGGTTTTTAGTTCCAGAACGAGATGTTGAGGCGATCGCGCAAAAATTAAACTACCTAATCAAACATCCAGAACTTTGGCAACAAATCGGTTTATCTGGTCGAGCGCAAGTAGAAGCAAAATATGATATGGACAAGTTAAACGATGAATTAATTGAAATTTATCAACAGGTATTAGATTCAAAATCACCTCAAAAAACCGTAAAGAAACGTAGTTTGGTAATCACGACAAATCGTTAGAATGGAGGAATAGATTGTAATGAAACCTATAGTGACAATCGTTGTTGTACCTCGCGAGCGTTTTAGCTGTACTCAAGCATCTCTAGAAAGCATTTACGCACACACTGATTTTCCCTTCAAGTTAATTTATGTTGATGGCAATTCTCCAGCAAAAGTACGACGATATTTAGAAACTCAAGCCCAAGAGAAGCAATTTGAAATTATTCGGACGAATTACTATCTTTCTCCCAACCACGCACGCAACATCGGTTTGAGTCGGGTCGATACTAAATATTTAGTCTTTGTTGATAACGATGTCATAGTTTCTCCAGGCTGGTTAACCGCTTTAGTTAATTGTGCTGAAGAAACAGGAGCAACTGTGGTTGGTCCTTTAATGTGTGAAAAGCAACCTATCCACCAAAGAGTTCACTTTGCTGGTGGAGAAAGTCGTGTTGTCACTGATGTGAAAGGTAGACGACATCTACGCGAAAAAATGTACAAACAAGGACATAACGCGGTAGAATTGCGTCCTCAATTGAAACGAACTCAAACTGAATTAGCAGAATTTCATTGCACTTTAGTCCGCCGAGAAATCTTCGATCGCATTGGCTATCTTGATGAAGCTATGCTCAACACCAAAGAACACCTTGACTTTTGCATGACTGTAGCGCAAGTGGGAGGTACGGTCTATTTTGAGCCAGAGAGTTTAGTCACCTACGTACCGGGTCCACCTCTAGAATGGACGGATCTGCATTTTTATATGCTGCGTTGGAGTGACGCTTGGACTTTAGGCAGCTTACAACGCCTGCGCGAAAAGTGGAATTTATCGGAAGACGGTTATTTCCAAACCAAGTATAAAAAATTGGGGGTCAGACGCATTGCCACAATTATTAAACCCTTCGTGCGTCAGGTAAGTTTTGGGTTTGAGAATAAGCCGTTGAAGAGAACCATGAAAAAACTCGACCGAAAATTCAACCGCTATCTGAGCGATCGCTATGCCAAAATGCTGCCACAACGTAAACTGGAACTACCACCAATTCAGAAAGCAACTGTACCACCAGAGTTGGCTAAAGCGTGAATAAAATTGGTAATGGGTAGTTGATAGTTGGTAGTTGACGGTTGACAGTTGACGCGCTCCGCTACATGCCGTGAAGACGGTTAATGCTCCTCTGTTCTCTTCCCCCGACTCCCGACTCCCGACTCCCGACTCCCGACTCCCGACTCCCGAATCTTCACACCTGAATCTTCACACCTGAAAAATAACTGAAAGATTATTGGCTGGCATGGCATAAGTTTTAATTAAGGAAAGATTTTCGCTGCGTGCAACTGCGACAACATCATCTAGGTCGCGCACGCCCCATTCTGGATTTTGTGCTTGTAAACTTTCATCAAAAGCAGCATTGCTAGGTGCAGTATGCTGACCCGCCTGTTTGAAGGGTCCGTACAAGTACAAAATACCCCCTGGTGGCAAAATTCGCCTTGCTCCTGCCATCAATCCCAGACAAGCCGACCAAGGGGCAATATGAATCATGTTAATGTTGGCGATCGCGACAATTGGATCGCGCTGGAAATCTATACCATGTAAAGATTCTGGCAATTTGTCCCCTTCTACCACCCAAACCGGATCGCTAGCATCTAACGCCAGTGGTGGACATAAATTATTTGTCGGACAAGATTCTCGCCAAGCTGCAATACTCTCTCGTGCTAATGGATTTGGATCGGATGGAATCCAGTTGCGCGGGTGAAGGTGAGGGGCAAAATAAACTGCATGTTCTCCCGTACCACTGGAAACCTCTAACACCGTCCCTGTAGAAGGCAAAACTTGCAGCAGCACTTCTAGAATCGGCTTGCGGTTGCGTTGAGTAGCAGGAGCGTACTGTCGTCGGCTACTTGAATTGTTCATGCAGGTTATGGGGGCAACAGCTAGTGTAGTTCAGGAGTTACGAACTTGTAACCAGAGATCTCGATCCCCCCTAGCCCCCCTTAAAAAGGAGGGGAAAAATGCCCCCTTTTTAAGGGGGTTGGGGGATCTCATCTGCATAACTCCTCATAGCTAATTTTAATTATTTCAACATGAAATCTGTGCCAACAGTGCCGTACCATAAGCTGCCTCTGCGTGCGCTGACTGCGCCACAGGCACGCCTAAATGTCTAGCTCGAATTTGACTCCAAACAGCATTTTTCGCTCCGCCTCCAGCCGTGTAGACGCATCTCAAGGGAGTTGCTCCGAGCTGCTGCAATAATTGATATCCCCGTGCTTCGATCCGTGCCATACTCTCCAATAATCCGTGTAGAAACTCAACCGGATTTTCTGGACGGGGTTCTAGTCGCGGTGGCAAATGAGGATCGTTAATCGGAAAGCGATCGCCTGCTTTGAGTAAAGGATAGTAATCTAGAAGACTTTCGCGATCGGGATCGATCTGACCGCTCAGCGTTTCTAACTCTGCATCTGTAAAAAAGTGCCGTAACACAGCTCCACCAGTATTGGAAGCCCCACCAGTCAACCACAAATCGCCGAGTCGATGGCTGTAAATTCCAGATTGGGCATCTTCCACCCGCGTCTGACTGAGTAATTTGAGTACCAAAGTCGAACCCAACGATGTCACTGCTTCTCCAGGGGAGTTGGCTCCACTAGCTAGAAACGCAGCAATACTATCTGTCGTCCCAGCACGTACCACACAGCCTTGCGGCAACCCAAACCGCGATCGCACCTCTGCCGTCACCTCTCCTACAGGCGTGCCAGGAGCGAGTATCTGGGGCAAATTTGGCAGTGCAGGCAATTTCAACAACAATTTCAACAACCAGTCAGGATAACATAACTGTTCCACGTCATATCCCAACTTTAGAGCGTTATGATAGTCACTCACTCCTAGCTGTCCGTGTAATAGAAAACTGAGCCAGTCGGCTTGGTGTAGGAAATATATTTCCTCTTGTGAGGGAGTCGGGAGTCGGGAGTCGGGAGAGTGGCTAGTGGCTAGTGGCTGGTGGTTAGTGGCGCGTGGTTTTTCTTCCTCAGCCTCCTCAGCTCCCTCAGCTTTCTTCTGCCACCACAACAACTTTGCCAAACTGGACGTAGCGCCGATCGCAACGTGATGGGGAGGAGCGATCGCGCGTAACTCTTCCATGACGGCAATGCCGCGATCGTCGTTATAAAGTAGTGGTGCAACGATTGGATTGCCTGTCGCGTCACACAGTAGGACAGTGGAAGAAGTCCCATCAATCGCGATCGCCTCTATTTTCTGCCGTAGTTCTAATGGCAGTTGCTCTAGTAAGCAAAACAATCCCGTCTGCCATTGAGCGGGTGCAGTTGCTAATTCTGCCCCTGTAAAAATATGCTTGGCTTCTGCCAGAGTCTCGCCTGTGGCATCGATTGCCACGGCTCTAGCGCCAGAAGTCCCAAAATCGATTCCCAGAGAAATCATCAGTTGTTAGGGAGTAGGGGAAGAGAGCTGAGGGAGCTGAGGGGGCTGAGGGAGCTGAGGGAGAAAAACCACGCGCCACCAGCCACTCACTACACCCCACACCCCACGCCCTATTTACTAAGAGTTGTAACAAGCTATTCCCCTGATGAGGGAATTCATTTGAAATTATGAAACTATCTGGTAAGAATACTTTGTGACTAGGAGGCTTTTTAATGAATATATCAGATACTCAAGTTTACGTTGCTCTAGTAGTAGCGTTACTACCTGGTCTACTAGCTTTTCGGCTAGCTACCGAACTGTATAAGTAGAAATTTAGGTACATTTGTTAACTATGACATTGTGAGGCAAAGGCTACTGGTTTGTTTGTTGCCTGAACAAACACTCATAGTTAAACTGCTTCCAAGTTGAGTTTTGAGTCAGGGGATTGCTCCTCGACTCAAAACCCAATCTCAAATCATTTAAATCAGTTTGAATCGAGCTTCGATTGCACAACATCTACCAACTAGCAAAACCCCGTTTCGCGATCGCCAGTTGCTCTACAACGATCGGCTGCTGACCTCCGAGAGTCCTCCCTGTTGATTTACCGTATATTCACTAGTCTTAATTGTGCGATGGTAAACAGTTTTGGTTTCGTTTGCGTAAAACTACGGTTGGGAGCTAGAGCAGAGTGAGAGTAAGGTTTTGGGGATTCTTTGCATCAGAGTAAACTTTGTATCAGAGTAAACAAAAAGCCCAATCCACAAACTGTATAAGACTAGTTGTTTAATCGCCCCTTTTGAGCAATTATGAACGCCATTCAACCGTCTAGACCACCTCTACAGCCGCAAAAGACTCGCCGCCAGGATCGCCGTAGAAAGACCGTACAGCGCCAGCAGCGTCATCCCAATCGCACGTTAGTTTTAGAAAACACTGCAAAACTATTTGCTAACTGTGCTATTTCTGCCATAACGCTGTATAGTTTGGTGCAGTTAGCACCTTATCTTTGGTCGCAGCAGCAAAAATCGAAAGCAATTAATACCGAAGTCAAGCAGATAGAACAGCGCGTCGGTCATTTGCGTCAAGACCTCAACCGCTACTTCGATCCCCGTCAAAGCTATTCTTTGATGAAAGAGCAAAATAATTTAATCGAGCCAGGACAGCGCCAAGTCTACTTTCTCGACAAATCTAGATAACAATTAGCGATCGGCAATTAGCCGCCAGCATCATCGCTAATTGTCAATCGTTAATAATTGGTTTAACCAAGTTTCCACCTGAGCGTGTAAACGGAGAGCGGAATCGGTATTGGAGCTGTTGTGCTGTGGTAAAAGCTCTAAAGCACGGCGATAATCAGATATGCAGCAGTTCCAATCACCCCATAAATGATAAGTCCGACCGCGTTCGGCATAAATACGTCCTTCTAGCTGTCCTAGTAACAGTGCCAAGTCGAAACTTTCAATTGCCTCTTCGTAGCGTTCCAAATCGCGTAGAGTGATGCCTCGATTGAGTAACGCCCGCACGTAGCTGGGATTTAGATCTAAGGCGCGATCGTAGTCAGCCAAGGCAGCGAGGAAATTTCCACAGGCGGCGTGGTAGTTAGCCCGATTGTTATAAGCTTTTGCTAAATTCGGATTCAGTTCTAGCGCGCGATCGTAGTCAGCGATCGCCTCTTGGAATTGACCAGCCTGAAAGTATACTAATCCCCGATTGTTGTAGTCGATCGCATTTCCAGGGCAACGATAAAGCAGTTGGCTTAACAGGGCGATCGCCTCGGCATATTTTCCCTGCTGTGACTTCTCCGCAGCACATGCACGTAAGTATGTATCGGACAAGGCTAGTTCTGGTTGCCGTTTACCGTTTTTGGAGGCTATTGGCGACTGATTAGCCGCCATCCCACTACTATTACGTTGATGACGGCATTTCCGATTCTTTTTTTCTGCTTCTAACGATTGGCTTCTCATGATGGTTGCTGGGCTGTTGAGCCACAAGCTCTATAAAATAAACTTATAATTATCTAGACTCTATCTGGTGTATCTTTGTGGCACTTACTTAGGTGTCTTCGCCTAGATTTTGTTATGTCAGGAATTAGTAGCGCCCAAGTCGATGCTCACACTCTATGATTCTCACTTCATACTGGATCATTCATCTTTCCGCAGATAAATTCCAGAAGATTTAGGAATTAGATATCAGTTATCAGTGAAAAAAGGGGTGTGGGGTGTGGGGTGTAGGGTGTGGGGTGTAGGGAAGTTTTGAATTTTGAATTTTGAATTTTGAGTTGCTCCCTCAGCTCCCTCAGCTTCCTCAGCTCCCTCAGCTCTCTTTTCCCTGCTCCGTGCTCCCTACTCCCTTTTCTTCAATACGTTCGACAAGTTGATAAAATGCAAGCACGGTGACTGCTGTGTTTGAATTTTTGAGAGAATTTTGTTATGACTACTGCTACTGTGTATGCCAACGCGCCCGAGCTATCCCCAGAAGACTACGTTGCGATCGGGTTAGCTACTTGCTTTGTGAAGGAAGATGGAGAAGTGCGCGAACTGGAAATTATCGAGCCAATCCCTTCTGCTGCTTTAGAAGCGATCGCTAAAGGTATTCCCACATCTTACAAACTGGTAAGCGCTACAACCCTGGGAACGGTTTTAGCTGGGGATAAATTACAGATACCTGCTGATTTTCCCACTTCAGCCCAATTTAGCGACGACTTCGGACAACGGGCGATCGCTGCTGCTCGTACTTTCAAGAGCCGTACTGTTGCCCAGTCTCTCATTCCTCTCGGCACAACTCGCGAAGATTTTAATTATTCCACAGAACGCAAGCGCGTGCTAAACACGAAACGAGTTGTTAGTAAAGACGATAACGTGAAGCAGCACGCCTACACCCATCAAGTTCTGTGATTGTCGAGTTTTGTAACAGTATTTTAATCTTTCCAACATGCTCAAGCTTTATGGTGGTGCTTTTAGCCGTGCCGCGATCGTTCAATGGTATCTGGAAGAACTAGAAGTTTCCTACGAATTTGTGATGCTGGATATGAAAGCAGGAGAGCATCTCCAGCCAGAATATCTTGCTATCAATCCCTTTGGTAAAGTTCCAGCAATTGTAGACGGAGATGTTCGACTGTGGGAATCTGGTGCAATTCTGGCGTATCTTGCCGACAAATATGAAAAAGCTGAGCTGTCTATAGAAGAACGCGCTCAGCTGAGCCAATGGATTTTATTTGCTAATGCCACACTAGGACCAGGAATTTTTGTTGAAGCAAACCGCGATCGTGAAATGCCGCGTCTGATGACTACCCTAGATCGAATTCTGGAGCAGCAATCTTATTTGCTCGGTCAACAGTTTAGTGTAGCTGATGTCGCAGTCGGCTCTATCTTAAGTTACATTCCCATCATGCTAAAGCTAGATCTGAGTGAATACCCAGCAGTTGTTAGCTATGCCAAAAGACTCGCCGAACGTCCGGCATTTCAAAAGTCAATGGGTTCTCGCCGTGGCGGGTGAAGAAAAGTAGCCTGCAAAGTTTATTTCATCAAAATTTGTTGGCACAAAAAATAGCAGGGTAGGCAATGCCTACCCTGCTTCCACGTATTAAGAGTTAGCCCTGCGTTTAGCCCTAGCTTATCTAAAGCCAACAGCCGCTTGCCAAACAAAAGCTAGCAGCAAGAAAAATAGAGGAATCAAGGGCAGAACGTCAACTAGAGGATCTAGGATGGAATATGCTTCCGGTAGTTTTGCTAACAATAATGCGGCTTCCATACTTAAATTTTCCTTCTCAACACAGCTTTCAGAATTGACATGCATCTTAACATGAATCAGTTGTCAGGGAACAGGGAGCAGGGAGCGCCCGAGCAGTGACCACTCATTTCTGACTTCTTCCTTGTCCTTATTTTCTATTTCCCGAGCGAAATTCCCGACAAGACTGGTAGCAATTGTCAGGATCGTAGATATGACACTGAGACGTAATTTCCTGCATTAGAGACCAAGAAAAGTTAGATTCTGGGTGTAAATAATCACCCCAGTTTTGCTGTAAGCTGCGATAAGCTTGCCACAGTTTGTAGGAAGGAATTGCAGTCGAAATGTGGTGGGGAATATGGACGCTAATGTCGTGGCAGAGAAATTCTACCCATTGGGGATAATTGCAATGGATAGTACCTGACAACTGCGATCGCGCCGCATTCCATTCATGGGGATGATAGAAAGGAATATCTACTGCTGTATGGTGTACCAGAGTAAAAGTACTCATCCAAAAATGATAGACCAACCAAGGGATAAACCAAAATTTGATGACTCCCCAGAAACCAGTGGTAGCAAAAAGTAGCGGAAATGCGATCGCGGCAAAAACAATGACTAACATTGCCGAAAATCTGACCTGTTCGCGCTGTTTTCCTTCAAATCGAGTCCAATTAAAGTGTAATGCTCCCCAATGCAAGGTAGAAGCCATCCACCAGAATTCACCCCGCATCAGTCGATAGCCCCATTGTCCAAGGGAACCTAAACTAGCATAAAACTCTGGTTGAAAGGGTTGCCATGCGTTGTCTTCACCTATCTTATTAGTGTGTAAGTGGTGGTGATTGTGTAAGATGCGCCAGCTATGGAAAGGGTAAATTAACGGTAATAGAAGCGTATGACCTACTAAATCATTAACCCAACGACGTTTAGCAAACGAACGATGTCCGCAATCGTGGGCAATCACAAAAAAACCGGTCAACGCTGTACCGGTAAAAATCCAAACAAAGGGTAACAAATACCAAGGCGCGATCGCTAAACCTACATAACCCACCACAACCATAAAAATATTAATGAATACCTGCGACCATGCTTGCAGGCGATCCCGTTGAAAGCACTCCTTAGGTATGGTTTTGAGGATATCTTTGAGACGTATTTCAGTATTGAAGGAACCATAAGTTGGTTGTTGAGGCTGTGGAATCAGTGTAGTCATGAACACCTGTAAGAAACGATACCAATTGCTAACACACCACGAAGTTGATAGCGTGCTGATAGTTTTGCGATCGAACTGCTTCGGAATTATATCAACCTTAAGTATCCTAGAAAAAGGGGCATTTATATAGATGAAGTCGCGCATTCGCGCATTCGCAAGTCAGAAATGAGTGGTGCGCGGTCATTTGTCATTAGTTGACGGTTGACGGTTGACGGTTGACAGTTGACGGTTGACAGGGTGTGAGAAGAATTCGGAACTAATCAATCGCTGATAACTGATAACTGATAACTAGTCACTGAATTTGCTTTCCCATTATGACCAAATCGCGCTCTACACCGTCAAGATTGGCGACCTGGGGTAAATAACCCCAACGCTGAAAGCCAAATGCATCAAATAGTTCTATGCTGGGCTGGTTATGGGCAAAAATGAAGCCTAATAGAGTCTTTAACTCCAAGCTGGGGCTTTGCTCGATCGCGTAAGATAGCAATTGTCGTCCCACGCCACAGCGACGATAGCTAGGAGCAACATATATACTCACCTCGGCAGTTGCTTTATAAGCTGGTCGTCCATAAAAAGATTGAAAACTCAGCCAGCCAGCTATAGCTGCATCTATTTCTAATACCCAAATCGGACGCTCTGTCGGAGAATGGGCAAAAAACCAACCCGTGCGGCTTTCTACAGATACGGGTTCTAGATCGGCTGTTGCTAATCGGTCGGGAATTGCAGCATTATAAATTGCGACAATTTCTGACAAATCGGCAACCACTGCATCGCGAATCGTTCTCATCACCTCTTCACCCCTCATCTACTTGGGCGCACAACGCTTGCGTTTCCCACTCCCGTACGGGTGGGTTTCCAAACCCATCCCTACCGACTCCCTAATAAAGGTGCAGCTGCCAATAGCGTTTGGGTATAAGGATGCTGAGGATTGTTAAAGATAGCTTGAGTCGTATCGATTTCGACAATCTGACCGCTATTCATCACAGCAATGCGATCGCATAAAAATCGAGCTACCCATAAGTCATGGGTAATAAATAAATAAGTTAGATCGAACTCTCGCTTTAATTCCAGCATTAAATCGAGTACCTGAGCTTGGATGCTAGCATCAAGCATACTGACAGGTTCGTCACAAATTATCAGTCGCGGACGAGTAATCAACGCACGGGCGATCGCGACTCGCTGCTGTTGTCCGCCAGATAGTTCGCTAGGATAGCGGCTGTAGTAATTCTCTAGTGGAGTTAGTCCGACGCGCTTCAGCATTGCCATGACCTGCTCTTTTGCTTCCGCAGGATTAGCTATTTGATGAATCAACAAAGGCTCGGCAATATTCTGTCCCACTGTCATTGTTGGATTAAGACAAGCATGGGGATCTTGAAAGATCATTTGCATCTGTCGGCGAGAAAGGCGTAGCTCTTGTCGCGACAAAGTAGTTAAATCCGTGCCTTGCCACTCTACTTTTCCCGATGTAGGACGAGCTAACTGCAATATTGTTCTAGATAAAGTACTCTTACCACAACCCGATTCTCCAACTAATCCCAAAATTTCCCCAGGGAAAAGTTCCAAATTTATGCCATCTACAGCCTTAATTGTCTGGTCTTCAACCTTAAACAACCGCTCAATAAAATTGCTTTCTAAGCTGTAATACTGTTTGAGATCGGTAATTTTGAGAATTGGTAATTGGTAATTGGTAGTTGGTAGTTGGTGAGTGGCTGGTGGCTGGTGGCTGGAATTGCTTCCTTGTCCCCCTTGTCCCCCTGCTCCCTGCTCCCTGCTCCCTGCTCCCTGCTCCCCATGAATATGCAAAGCCGCCTGCAAAAGCGATCGCGTGTATTCGTGTTGGGGTTGCCGAAATACTGTTTGGGAGGAACCAGTTTCGACTAATTCTCCGTCGTGCATTACGCCAATGCGATCGCAGTATTCTCCCACCAGTGCCAGATCGTGAGAAATCAATAACAAAGCCATGTCCCGCTCGCGACATAGGCGCATCAGTTCTTTTAAGATTTGCGCCGCTACGGTTACATCTAGACTAGTTGTTGGTTCGTCGGCAATAATTAATTTGGGATCGAGCATCAAAGCTAGGGCGATCGCCACCCTTTGGCGCATTCCACCGCTAAATTCATGTGGATATTGATGCCAGCGATTTTCGGGAATTTTCACGGCGGCGAGAGTGGCGATCGCTTTATCCCTTAGTTCTCGTTCTGACAGTTGGGGTTGGTGCGCCCTTAGAGTTTCCACGCAGTGCTTGCCAATCGTCATCAGCGGATCGAGGCGCGTCATCGGATCTTGAAATACCAGTGCTACTGCTTCCCCGCGAAATTGCCGCATCTGGGTAGGCGTGAAATCTAATACCGATCTATCCTCAAACATGACTTTGCCATTCACGCGGCTGGCGGTTGGTAACAGGCGCATTACAGCCCGCCCTAGAGTCGATTTACCGCAACCTGACTCCCCCACCAGCCCCAGGCGTTCGCCCCGTTGCAGCGTCAGAGAAACGCCGTTGACAGCCCATTGCAGATTTTCCCAATCTTTTTGGTGTGGATAGGCAACTTTGAGATTGTCGATACAAAGTAGAGCTTGGCTCATATTATCAGTTATCAGTTATCAGTTATCAGTTATTGGTGAATCAATTTTAGATGGTGGATTTTGAATTGGTCATGGGTAATGGGTAAGTCGTAGGTGAGAATTAACTGGTCAGGAGTCACCGGCTCGGTGGTGGTTTTACTGGTTTATTTACTGCTCTACATTTAAGCCATCAGCACTGCTCTCTACCCATCGTGGCGATCGATCTCGCGTGAAGTTTCATGTTTAAACCCTTACTCTATGAGTTTTTGAGTGGGAAATGAAATCGGATTTGGTGTGAGCTAGATATGACGATTGATTATCTAGTTTTAGGTTTAGGTAGCACTACGGGTTATTTTGGCGTAGAAGGAGCAAGCGAGCATTCTTTTTCGTTCCGCACTAGAGAAGATGCGATCGCGTTAGGAAGACATCTACGCGATTATCTCCAAAGAGCAAGTCAAACAGAAGATATATAACAACGCCGCACTCTATTGACGTTTGCTGTCTTGGGTGCTGGTTGTTCTGGAGTAGAGCTAGCTGCTACCTTAGCAGACTTATTACCCGATTGGTATGCTCAAATTGGTGGTAACAAACAAGAAATCCGGGTAGTCATTCTTCTTTGAGCCAAGGGCGAACCGAGCCAGAATCCTTCCCAAATACCGCGCATGACTATAGTATTCTCATTTGGGCGATCGGCTCGCGCTCTTAGAGTGCTTCTAGTATCAAGCCATTCGACAAATGACCAATGACCAATAGCAGCATTTTGGTAGAGTGTCGAATATATATCTATGAATTAACATGAAAGAATAACTATTATGACGAGCGATCGCAACGGCTTAGAAATGTTATTGGATCGAGACAAACCGACAGTGCAATCTGAAAATCTTCCTTATGAAGTGGCTGTCATTGGAGCTGGTATTTCTGGAACTGCTTTGCTGTATAGCTTAAGTAAGTATACTAATGTAGAGCGGATTCTCTTAATAGAAAAAGAATCAGAAGTTGGCTTATGCAATTCTCATAAAACAATGAACAGCCAAACGCTTCATTTTGGCGATATAGAAACTAACTATACTCTAGAAAAAGCTCAAAAAGTGAATCGAGCTGCAACTTTAGTCAAAAACTATCTTTTAAGGAACGACACCAGCCAAAAAAGCTATAGCAAGTACCATAAATTAGTCTTAGCTATTGGAGTAGAGCAAGTTCAAGAACTGCGAGATAGATACAGAGAATTTCAATCGTTATTTCCGCAATTAAAATTAATTCAAAAACCAGACATAGAGGCAATTGAACCTAATGTTATTAAAGATAGAAAGCCTGACGAAGAAATTATAGCTTTATATTCTGAATCAGGCTACACAATAGATTTTCAGGCACTATCTCGCTCGTTTTTGGAAAACTCAATTGAAACTAAAAAAACAATTGACATTCTAATGTCAACAAAAGTTAAGTTTCTCAAAAAAGCGCAAGATTTATACTATATACAAACCGATCGAGGAACATTTTCGGCGAAAACCGTGGCTTTTGCCACTGGAGCATATAGTCTTTTATTTGCCAAAACTCTAGGTTATGGAAAAGATTATGCCCTTTTGAACGTAGCTGGAAGTTTTTATTTCTCACCAGGTGTTTTAAATGGCAAAGTCTACACCGTACAAATGAAAAAAATTCCCTTTGCTGCTATTCATGGAGATCCGGAAGTTCACGACCAAAGCCTGACTAGGTTTGGTCCCACCGCCAAAGTCACTTTACTATTAGAGAATCGCAAATATGCTACTGTTTTAGACTATCTTAAAACAGCAGGATTCAGTATTAATGCTATTATTAGTTTCTTAAATATACTATCAGATCCAACCATTTTTAAATATATTTTGAGGAATTTAATTTACGATCTACCGTTAGTCGGTAAAAGACTATTTCTAAAAGAAGCACGTAAGATTGTTCCTTCTTTACAACTGAGCGAATTACAATTTGCTGAAGGTTATGGAGGAATCAGACCCCAAATTGTTAATACAAAAACTAAGCGTCTTGAAATGGGAGAAGCGAAAATTGTTGGAGAAAATATTTTGTTTAATATAACTCCTTCTCCTGGTGCTTCTACTTGCTTGCAAAATGCCGAATACGATACTGATAAAATTGTCGCTTTTTTAGGCTCGCAATATACATTTAATAAGCAACAATTCTGGAAAGATTTAGGAGATGAGTAAGGATAATAGGGAGTAGGGAGTAGGGAGGCAAGAGAGCTGAGGGGGCTGAGGGAGAGAATATAAATTCGTTATCTCTACTTCTTACTACACATAAATCAAGAGATGTGCTACGGCACATCTCTTCTAGCAAACTGAAACTAACTCAATTGCCTACATACTACTAGCATTACTAACAGCAATTAATACCTCACCTTTAAGCATTCTCTGAGCGCCATCAAGCAATGCTTCTTCTAAATATGGTTTAGTGAAGTAGCCGCTAGCTCCTAACTGGAGTGCCATTTGGCGGTGACGGTCGGAACCCCGCGATGTCAACATGGCTATTGGTAGTTGACTCAATCTCTCCTCTTTTTGCATCCGCGATAGCAACTCTAAGCCATCCATTCTTGGCATTTCAATGTCGCAGAAAACTAAGTCGCAAGGTAAACCATCGCGGAGCTTGTCCCAAGCTTCCTGACCGTCACGCGCTTGTTCCACACGATAGCCAGCATTGGTAAATGTCATCGACAACAGCTCGCGGACGGTAATCGAATCATCAATAATTAGTACTAATGGTTCTGTTTTAACTGGCGCTGCTGGTATTGGTGGTGCAGGAATATGTCTGGGCGACCAAACAGTACCTCTACCATCTTTCTGAATCCGTCCTACAGATAGATCGATTAACTCCAATACATCTGCGATCGGCACGATCCGACCATCCCCCAAAATTGTAGCACCAGCAATTCCCACGGGCTTGGGTGCAGGCGCTTCAAATTGTTTAATGACAATTTCTTGTTCGCCTAACACTTGGTCAACTTGGAGCGCAAAGAATGTATCGGCAGAACGGAGAATCACAATTGAAATAGCGTTATCGTCGCGGCTGCTGCCATAAATGCTACCTCTACCTAATTGGCGAGTGAAACCAAGCAATTCTTTTAAGGGTCGGAATGGTAACAAGGAATCGCGCCAAGGAATGCAAGTCTGTCCCTCTGCGTTGGTGACGATATCATTCAGGGGAATGTCTATCATCTGTTCCACGCCGTCCATCGGGAATGCAATGCGAGCCTTATCGCTCACGCAACAAAGTGCTTTACAAATACTCAGTGTTAGAGGCAGACGAATCGTGAAGGTTGTTCCCTTGCCCAGAGTGGAATCAGTGTGAATTGTACCCCGCATTTGTTTGAGGCTAGTCAGCACCACATCCATCCCAATACCTCGTCCGGCAAATTGATCTACTTGCTCTTTGGTGCTAAAACCTGGTTGAAAGATCAGGTTAAAAACATCCAAACGATCCATGCTGTCTGCTTCTGCTGAGGTAATTAGCCCATTTGCGATCGCTTTTGCCTTCACTTTTTCTGGATCGATCCCAGCTCCATTATCGCTAACGGTAATTACAGTCTGATTGCCTTGGTGAAAAGCGCGAATTGTAATTTTGCCAGCCGCAGCTTTGCCTTTAGCAGTTCGCTCATCTGGGGTTTCAATTCCGTGAGTAATCGCATTGTTGACTAAGTGGGTCATGGGGTCGTAGAGTTGCTCTAAAAGCCCCTTGTCAATCAAAGTCTCGTTGCCTTCTACTTGTAGTTCTGCTTGCTTGCCGTATTTGAGAGCAATGTCACGCACGGCTCTAGGCAACCGTTCGGCAATTTGACTGAAGGGAACCATTCGCGATCGCGTGATCCCTTCTTGCAAGTGGGTTGTCACTTGGCGGAAGTTGCGCGCTACTTGCTCGGTTTCACCCGTGACAAATTCAATATCCGAAGAAGCCTCGCGTACCCTGACGATCAACTCGATCATTTCCTGTGCTAAGGTATGGAAGCCTGTAAAGCGATCCATTTCTAGTGCGTCAAAGTTGACTCCAGTAGCGTGCCGTTCCTCTACTGAGGCAGAATTGCCATCTGGAACTGAAATTAGTTTTCCTGCCTGACGACTATTGAGCAGGGATGCTTCTAAGAGCGATCGCTCGTATAGTTCCTGCATCCTCGTACCCACATCACCCAACTGCTGGACTTGGTGCAGCAAGTTGTCGAGGAACTGCCGCAGCCTTTCTTGATCTTGCTCTAAGCTATTCCGGTATACGACTAGCTCCCCAACCATATTACCAATACTGTCTAGTTGCTTTACTGGCACGCGCATCATCTGCTCGAAGGCGGGACGGCGAGGGCTAGGGGACGCAGCTGCTGGTTGCGTTGCTGCTGGCGCTGGTTGAGGTGCAACTACGTTGGTAGTTTTCGCCGGACTCTTGTGTAATAACTGTTCCAAATCGCCAAAGTCATCACTGCTGGGAGCTGTGGTAGTAGCTGCTGCAACTTTAGGAGTTTCCTGCAAGAGTAAGTCTAAATCGCCAAAGTCATCATCACTGCTGGGAGGCGTGGTAGTAGGTGACTCGATCGCAGGTACGATTGGAGATGAGCTTAAATCTAATAAAGCTTCTGCCGTGGCGATCGCATTTGTGACTGATTCTTCCTCATGCAATAAAGCATTTAGTTCGGGAAAATCATCATCTGTTGCCAACTGCGAGTCAGCCAGAAAATCTGCTTGGGCTTCTCCTAGCAAGACATCATTTTCAGTTGTATCTTGGCAGATAGATTCCACCACGGACATTAGCTCTGTAATGTTCTCATCGATGATATCCGCAGTGGAAGTAGAAAATAGCTCGGCATCACTTTCAGCCATTTCAGCCATGAAATCGAAGTTATCGCCCAACTCCAAACTCGGTTCGAGTTCAAAGCTGAGAATATCTTCGTTCTCAGTTTGAGTGAGATCGCTAGCCAAACTTAATTCTGTTTCCCCAACATCCCAGGCGGCGCTTGTAATAGAACTCTCATCATCTATGTCGCTGCCAGTGTCCCAGTCCACCATCAGTTCGGTACTGCTGAAATCGTCTGTCGCTGTCAGCGATGTGTCGGTGAGTAAATCGCTGCTAGGCTCTAATTCTATATTGAAAGAATTATCTAATTCTTCTACCGTTTCTTCTACCGTGGCAGAGTCAAAGCCCATCTCTAAGGTTTCGCTGCCAGTATCCGATTGCGCGAGCGATTCTGTATCTTCTGTAGAAGTTTCGACTACTAAGTTTTCGGCTACTAAGTTAAAGTTATCGCCTAACTCCAAACTCGGTTCGAGTTCAAAGCTGGGAAGTTCTTCGTTCTCAGTTTGATTGCTATCAAAATCTAAACCTAGTTCTGCTTCCCCAACATTCCATGTCGTACTAGGAGTGATATTTTCATCATCTTCCCCGACATCCCATGTCGTAACAGGAGTGGTACTTTCCTCATCAACAGGTACTGATGCTGATTGTGTGAATAGCTCTAAGTTAGATGCGTCAAAACTGGTACTGTCGCTCAACTCGATCGTAGTGGAATCAACCCCGATTTCTAGGGCTTCACTGCTAGTATCCCACCCTGTCATCAGCTCGGCACTACTGAAATCGTCTGCTGTTGTTAGTGATTCGTTGGTGAGTAGATCGCGATCGGACTCTAATTCTGAGTTGAGAGTGTCATCTAACTCGATTGTGGCAGAGTCAAAGCCTATTTCTAGAGTTTCGTTACCAGCATCCCATTGTGCGATCGATGCTGTATCTTCTATAGGCACTTCATCTGTTGATTCTGCCTGCATAAAAGAAGAATCAATGTTTGTTAGTGCTATCTCTTCTGAAGTGGGAGAAGTCAATAAATCAGCAGTACTATCAAAGCCTAATTCATCACTATCCCATTCCGATTTAGGGATGCCACTACTGTCGTCCCACTGGGAATTAGCTTCTGTTTCCAAACCAAGCTCGTTACATAATTCTAGATTAGAATTGGCTTCTAAACCGAAACCATCACCTAGTTCCAAACTAGAATCGATTGTCAAATCAAGCTCGTTCCCTAGCTCCGAACTGGAATCAGCTTCTAAATCGCGATTCTCGCCTAGTTCTAGACTAGAATCAGCGTCTAAACCAAAGCTCTCACCTAGCTCCAAGCTATGACTAAAATCGGTTGTCAAATCAAGGCTCTCGCCTAGTTCCAGACTAGAATCGGCTGCTAAACCGAAACCATCACCTAATTCCCAGCTATGGCTGGAATCAGTTGTCAAATCAAGGTTCGTGCCTAATTCCAGGCTAGGGCTAGAATCAGCTGCTAAACCACAACTTTCACCTAATTCCAGGCTAGGGCTAGAATCAGCTGCTAAACCACAACTTTCATCTAGCTCCAAACTAGAATCGGTTGTCAAAGCAAGACTCTCACCTAATTCCATTTCTGTAGAGTCGAAACCCATCTCTAGGGCTTGGTTGCCAGTATCCCATCCTGCCATGAAGTCTGGATTGCGATCGTCGGCTATTGATGTCAATAGTTCTAAGCTAGATTCAGTCCCAAAACTAAGCTCGCTGCTCGACTCCATTGAAGAAAAGCCAAGTTCTAACTGCCCTACATTACTATCATCCCATCCTTCATTAATCTTAGGAGCAATGTTGTCAGTTTCTAAGCATAAATTATTATCTATTTCAGGAACTAAATCGCAATTTAATTCTACTGCTTCAATCTCATGGTTCCATTCGGTCAATGATTCTGTAACATCATTATCAGCATTGATTGTAAATATTGGTGTTACACTTGCTGGATATGCGATCGCGGCTAAATCAAACTCTGATTCAGTCAACTCAGATTCTACTTGTGGCACAAAAGCAATCAAGTCATCTGACATAGCCAATTCATTGCTTAGTTCAAGCTGTATTTCTGTATCGGCGATCGCTTCTACCGAACTATCGACAACAGCTTCGGAGCCTAATGTTTCGAGCTGCGGTAAGCTCTGAGTTTCCTCTGTCCACAACTGATTTATATTGACATTTTCTGAATTATCTGTGGGATGCGTTGCTTCCAGAGATGTAACGTCATCTAAACCTGCTGTTGGAGCGCTAAACAAATTCAAAAAAGCAGGTTCTTCGTCAATTGAATTTAGAGAAATATCTTGGGCTTCAGTAAATAAATTATTGAGCGCTAAAGTCTCTTCAGAAGAAATTGAAGATGGCGATTCAATATCTTGAAGCGAGATATCATCAGAGCGATCGTTGATGACATCTAGCAGATCGGTTGTTTCTTGCCAAAGTTGATTATTGCTGTCCGACTTGGGAGTAAATAAGCTGCTAAGAGCGTCATCATCTGACAAGTTGTCCAGTTGTTCTTCTGTAGAGAATGCTATTTTGACTTCATTATCAACAATCGCAGGAGGTGTGAAGATATCCGCTCCTAAAACGAGAGAATTTTCAGTAAACTGATTCTCGTTTAACTCAAAACTATTGCTATTGTTTTCTTCCCAATCCAGTAAGAAAGTATTAATCGACAACGATTGCAATTGTTCGCAGATGATAATTTCATCTGCACGGTGAGCGAGAATGAGTTCCTGTGCTTGTTTGAGTTCGCGAATAATGACTGGAGCAAGAGTACGATAAGAGTTGTCGGCATTGGCGATCGCTCCTGCTGCTGTTTCGCACAACGTCAACCAGCCAGATAAGTCATATTCCACTCCCATCTCAGCGAGTCGGGTACAGCACGCCTGAAGTTCTTGGCGCGTTTGAGATGTCTCCGGCTGCTTAAATAGTTGTAACAACTCTCTGAGTGTTTCTGGGACGCTGTACTCAAAAGCGGATGCGATCGCTGCTTGCGCATCCGCAGTAACCGCAGGCATGGGTAATTCATCTGGATGCATACTACCACCAGCTTGTCCCACAAGTACAGATAGTTGATGTTCCAGAGCAGCAAACACTGGTTCGACTTCTGCCATTAACCGACTGGCTTCACCATCGCTTAAGTTAGAGCCATTTTGAAGTTGCTCCAAAAGTGCCTTTAAATTATCGAAAACTTGCAAAAATAATGATTCTAGAGTTTGCTCGATCTGAATCGACGGACACTCTTTCAAAATTTTGAAAAAATCTTCCAAGCGGTGAGCTGTACGCTGGATGCTATTCAGCCCCAGCATTGCTGCTCCCCCTTTAATTGAGTGAGCAGCTCGAAAGATTTCATTTACCATCTCCGAATCTGCAAGCGTACTTTGCAGATTTAACAAGCCTTGCTCAATCGTATTTAGGTGGTCGTTGGCTTCTTCGAGAAAATAGCCCAAAATCCGCTGTTGTTGTTCCGGCAGCATAATAATTATTTTGAGTTTTGAGTTCTAAGTTTTCAGGTAAGAGAATTAGTTTTGAGTTAAGAAATTATTTTGAGTTTTGAGATCGAAGGATAGTATTGAGTTGAGGTTGTAGCCATAAATCAATACTTGACAATAAGTGAAAAAATAGCAATAGACAATTTCATCCCTACTCGTGTTAAACTCAAAACTCAGTAGAATTGGGCGAACATAGAATTCCAAACACTCAGTTAAGAACATTATTCGTACTATTTAACTGAAAGTTTTTGATTTTGGAATTCCTTTAATTAATTTAGGTTATTACATTCCAAAATTCCAAATTCAAAATGGAATCGCCCTTTGCTACCATTCAAAACACCATAGCTACACTCGGAAGCGTTCTACTGAAGTCTGTAGTTCTCCAGCTACCTGCACGAGGTTTTGCAGAGAGCCAGAAACTCGCTGAGCTTCCCGAGAGGTTTCTTGTGCTGTTAACTCTACTGACTGTACCACAGCTGCCACGGCGCGAGAGGTTTCTGTTTGTTGTACGGTGTCAGCAGTGATCGAACCAACCAAAGCATCAATACGATTGGAGACTTGCACGATGTCTTCCAGCGATCGCTTGGCTTGTTCGGCTAGCCTCGTTCCTTGAATAACCTGTTGAGTTCCCTCTTCCATCGCTGTCATTACCGAACCCGTCTCGCTTTGAATTTGCCTTACGATCTGTTCGATTTCTTTCAATGCCTTGGCAACTCTATCTGCTAGCTGACGTACCTCATCCGCAACAATGGCGAAGCCTCGACCTGCTTCTCCAGCTCTTGCTGCTTCAATACTGGCATTAAGTGCCAACATATTCGTCCGCGAAGCAATTTGAGAGATCAGTGCCACAATCTTAGAAATTTCTTGCGAGGATTCTGCCAGCCGCTTTACCTTGCGAGTGGTTTCCGCCACCGTCTGCCGAATCTCTAAAATACCTGCTACCGTTCTTTCTACTGCCTCACCGCCTTTTTGAGCGGTGTCGGAAGCAGAACGCGCTACAGATTCAGCCTCTCTCGCCGATTCTGCTACCCGTTGAATTGCGTCTGTTAGCACTTGTACGGAATTAAGCGTAACTGCTAGCTCTTCAGCTTGACGCAAAGCGTCTTGGGACAGCGCCCGAGCAAATGTTTCGTTGTCGGCAGATCCTTGACTGACCTGTCGAGCTGCTAGTTTTACTTGTCCGACGATCTCTCGCAGATTTTGAATTGTTAAGTTAAACGAGTCGGCAACCGCTCCTAAAACGTCAGCAGTGACTTCAGCCTGTACGGTTAAGTCTCCCCTTGCCGCACCTTCTACATCGTCTAGTAGTCGAATAACCTGCCGTTGTAATTCTTCTTTAGCCTGTTCTTGTTCTTGTGCTTTGCGCTGCGTTTCTGTAGTAATTTGAGCAATGCCTTGTAGCATATCGTTAAACTCAGAAGCTAACAGTCCAAACTCATCTTGAGAGTAAACTGTAGCTCTAGCATCGAGATTGCCCGTCCGCACGGTATTAAATTGTCCGCGCAGATCCATTGTGGTTTGTTGAATTTGTTTGAGCGTCAGTCGTCCCATGAAGCGCGAACTAGCAAAACTTGTAGCTCCAGCAACGAGAGCCATTGCTAGACCTGTGGTTTGTACTGCACCTCGGTTTTCCTCCTTCAGTAACATCGACCCACCAAAACCAACGGCAGCGACAACCAAAGCAGAGGTAATACCGACAGTGCTAGCGGTCAGCCATTGCTTTTTCGCTAGAGGAGCTTGCTCGAACTGTCCTACCAAACCGCCACTGTTGGCAGATAATTGGCGATCGCCTGTATCATCCGCTTGCAAATTGGGAATAGACGATGCCAAATGAGCTGGTTCTGCTTTGTTGCTAGCGCGGTCGTTTAATTCGCCGTGACTATCCGCAGCCGGTAAGGAGGAGGTACTGCCTGATAGAGGAGAAGACAACAATCCAGAATCTAGCAGTTCAGAAGCCGACTCTGGAAGTTCAAACTCTTCGATTGAATTGCGTTCAGAGCTACTAATATTGTTGTTTTCGGTGTCAAGATCGTAGCGATCGGGAAACTCGCGATCGAATTGAAAGTGAGACAAGTCTGAATTTTGGGGATGAGAAAGCTCGTGCTGGCTCAAATCTGGTAGACTCAACTCTAAATTGCTATCTTCTGATGAATTACTTTCTGGCTGATTCCACACAAAAGGATTGCCAAAAGGCATAGAAGAATTGCTACTGCTGGTAACATTTGTGCTGTCGAGATGCGATTGAGCAAACGGACTGTCAAATTGATGCGAAAAAGACTTCGGAGAATCTGAATAGGACGACTGCTCTGTAGCGTAGTAGTCCGGTGGTTCAGCAGCGTCAGCTCCTAACAAGAAAGTATTTTCAATTTCTGATGCTGGCATTCTGCCATTACTATACTGCTCCGAACTTTCGTACTGTTTAACTGACTCCAAGCCGTTTTTCGCACAATCAATCAGTTCTGGATCTTGTGTCAGTTGTAATACAGTTTGATATTGTTCTCTAGCAATTTCATACTGCCGAAGAACGCAGTAAATGTGACCTCGTAGGAGGCGACTATTAGGATCGGTAGGAAAGTCTTCGATCAATCGATCGACAAAAGTAGCCGCTTCCTCATAGTTGCCTTGAATGTATGCTGTTTGAGCTTGTTGATATTGCTGCTCGTGATTAGTACTTGATGTCATTTGCTGCCTCTGCTTGCCTTGATTTCATGCTGCCCAAAGTTCGCTCGATATAATTGCCTTGTGATCTAGCAGTCGAAGACGCTGATGGGTATCTTCATCTAAAATCCACTCACCACGGACAAAGGGAGCCATACTGGTTGCAACTTGAGTAGGCTGCTGGACTTTTTCCGCACTCAGCCATTCCATCCCGACAATGCGATCGACTGCCAATCCTAAGAGTATTTCTTGCTCTTCTACGGCAATTACCGGAATTTCTGGTCGCTCTGTGTTTAAGGCTGTTGATTCTCCCAAAATTTGGCTGAGGTCAGCTACCCAGATCACTCGTCCGCGTAAGTTGATCGTGCCCAAGAGTAAGCTGGATGTATTGGGAATTGGTGTAATGCGATCGAGAGGAGCTGAGATGACCTCCCGAACAATAATTGCTGGCAATGCCAGCTCTTGAGTGGGTGTGACAAAAAAGCGTAGGTGTAGTTCTCCTTCCCGAATCTCTAATTGCTGAAATTCTGACGCAACTTGAACTTGGTCAGCACCCATTGACAAGTCCAGATCTACCATGCCACTCACCCTTGCCCTCGCAGTAATTGTTTAACTGTTGCTAGTAATTCTTTTGGTTGAAATGGTTTGACAATGTAAGCGTCTGCGCCCTGTTTCATTCCCCAGTAGCGATCGAATTCCTCGCCTTTGGAAGAACACATCACCACTGGAACATTTTGGGTTTTTGGATCGGTTTTCAGCTTGCGACAAACCTCGTAACCATTCATTCTGGGCATGACAATATCTAGCACCACCAAATCGGGACAAGACGCTTCTTGCAAATGCTCTAAAGCCTCCATACCATCAGTGGCTATCATCACCGTCAATCCACTCCCCTGAAGAAGATCGATAATAATCTCCCTTTGAGTAGGACTATCTTCCACGACTAGCACTGTACTCATAACTGTTTCTTTGCCTCCTGGCTTCAACGTCCCGCCTGTGGGCACGACCACCGTGGTTAACTAAAAATTATGCATCAATTAAGCAAGCTAATTTATTTACAATCGAGCTGTAAGAATGCCGAAAATTTAGTATAAATATGTGTAAAATCAATTTCAATTTTGTCCTGCATGAACTTGCAAAATATAAGTTAATGGCTCAAATAATTGTAGGCAAACTCAAAGAGTGCTGATTTTTAGATAAAGCTCTTGCATGAGCTTCGATCGAATAAGATACTTAGGCGAGACTTCACAGTTTTTATGCTGTCAATACACGCAATAAAAGACATTCTCTCAGATGCAATACAAATTATTTGGATAGTTAGTATTTTAAGAGAATCTTAGATTACTAAACTACAGCATCAACTTAGCTCTACCTCAATCGTTTATCCAAGCGCAAATCCACTGAGAACTTAATCCTATTTAAGTTAAAAACTTACCACAATCGGTGGATCTACAGAGGCGAACAGTTATCAGTTATCAGTCAACCGTCAACCGTTAACCAATGACTAATGACCAATGACCGGACGAGCAATTGATAGGTAGTTAATTTTGCCTTATGACTAGTGAGTTATGAGTTGTGACTTGTCCTCACACCCTTCTTATGCAGGTGTTTTTCTACTAGCATTAATAACTCGCTATTGGTGAAAGGTTTAGTGAGATAGTCGGTTGCCCCTACTGTTCTGGCTTTGACGCGATCGATGAATCCGTCTTTACCTGTTAGCATGACAATAGGTGTTTGCCGGAAGACGCTGGAGCGGCGCAGCATGGCACATAGCTCGTAGCCATCTAGTACGGGCATGACAATATCGCACAGAATTAAATCTGGTGGCTGATGAAACAGCAGACTAAATGCCTGAAGCGGATCGCTACAGCTCAAGACTGTAAATCCTTGCTGCTGTAGGATAGTTTCTACAGTTTTGCAAATAGCGATCGCATCGTCGATGCATGTGATTGTTAGCGTTTTGATACCAGAAGACAAATGAGGATTATCGGTTGTTATCCCAGTGATTTTTGGTGTGTGAATTTGTATCCAACCGTGTTTCACGCAAGGATAAACCGCTCTGCCTACGGTGAAAATATCTCGATTGAGATAGCGTGCTAGTTGCCGCAAAGAGGTTTTACCATCTATCCAAGTCTCTAGTCGATTGGCGGTTACTGCTGGCAAGCCTTGACGCAATCCTTGAAGATCGGCGATCGTCAAAGAGCGATCGGGAGATTGAATATAAGGATATAACTGTTTCCATGCTTGCACCTGCTGCACGATCTTGGTTGCTAAAGCAGCACTAGCTAAAGTTGTCAAGTGCGGCGATCGGGTAACTCCTGGCTCGAAAATAAACAAACCTTGATGCAAGCTCAACAGATCGAACAGGGTTTCATGCACAATGCTGTGGATGATGCTACGAGCTTGAGCAGGGGTGAGAACGCGATCTTCTAGCAATGTCCAAAGATAAGCATACTCTAGAGCGTTATGAGCTGCGAACATAGAAGTTGTAATTTGCTCTAGGTCGATCTCGATTCGATAGTGTCGTAGATAATCGCGTAGACGAGATAAACTGCGATCGCCATCTGTGGCATAGACGATTTGACCGTTGAGAAAAAAGATAAACCAACACTGCGATCGCGGGTACGAACTCCTGTGACACAAGGCAAAGTTTGGATCTGCGTGATTCACGTTACTAGAAGGACTGTAGGCTTCAACAAACAATTCCCCCGTTCGCTGTCCTAATTCAATGAGTTGTAAAATACTGCGAATATCAATTTCACTTAAGTTACCCTGCATTTAGCTGATGAAGCTCCTATGTAATCGCGTATACCCCTTCGTTAAGTCTTCCCTTTTATAGTCATCAGTCATCAGTTGGCTAACATTGACTCTGACCAATGGCAGATGACAAATGACGACTAATCGCTAGTTGCCAATTTTGTAACAAAATTTAACAAAAAAGAAGTGAAGAAGTTAAGCAATAACTCGGAAGTGACATTGACTGTACTCAGTCCAAAATAGAGTCGGATATTTCTGCGCCTGCTGATATTAGCTTTAACCAAAATGGGGTTTTGACCACAAAGGAGATTTAACCAAGTGAGTCAAACATGACAAGCAAGATCGGTTCGCAGCTGAGGCATTGGTAAATCAAGAGGACGACTGGTGTGCTGTATTTAGCAGAAGTACAAAAGCAAAAAGCTTTTATGGGTCTGAAGACAGAAATCAAGCTGCTGGCATTTCAAAGAGCTGACCAGAGTTGGTCTTCTGTACAGGGAGAAGAGATTGTTGCAGCTGAGGAAGCAAACAATCTCAATGCTGGAGCGCTGATATTAGCTGACTTAAATGCCAATCGACAAGTACAACGCATTCAAGAGGCAGGGCGACCTTTAGTTAGCATCTTAAGTGGTTTCTCCCGCCAAATTGAAAAGGCGAAGCTTCAGGAAGAAGAAATCGAGCAGTGGAAGGAATCTCTCACCTTTCAAAGGGATGAGATGTCCCGCCGCCACGAAGAAATGGAAATACGTTTGGAAGAGTTGGAACACATCGAGGAGGAATATAGGCGATTACAGAGCAGCCAGTCGGTAGGATTGGACGAAACAACTGTTAGCCAAGTTGAAGAATTGCTCGAACGCTTATCTCAAGGCTTACCACCGACTACAGCAGTCAGGCAAGAACTAACCTTGGCTCTAGAATTGGTAGAGACCCAGCAAGCGACCTTGAGTCCGCATTGGCAGAAACTAGAACAGCAAAAGCAAGCGATCGACCAGCAGCAGTTAGAAGTTGATAGCCAAACTCAGAGATTACAGCAAGGTCAACAGCAGTGGTCGGAAACACAAAAATCTCTAGAACAGCGAAAAGTCAAACTACAAGCGCAAGCGGTGGTGTTGCAAGCCAAGCAAGAATACGCTCAAACCCTCAACGCACATCAACGCCATCAAGAAGATTTACATCAGCAACTGAATCGTTTGATCCAACCTGTCGATGATTTTCTCTTCAGCCAGCAAGTTGATTCTGCTGCGTTAGAACAAATGCCTTTAGATCAACTGCAGCAAGTGGTACAAGATTTGCGGCGAGATTGGGAGAATGCTTGTCAGTTTGTCCACGAGCAAGAAGAGGAACTCAGAGCTAATCAACAGGCAATTGATGAAATTAAGGGGCGCTTGAGCCGAGCTGCTAGCGACGGGGAACGGGCGAATATAGAAGCAGAACTAAAAGACGAACAAGACAGTTATGAATTTCTGCTGCAAACCTTGATGGGTCAACGCCAAAATTTACAAGATCGCAAAGAAACTTTACGACAACACCAAACTATATTGTGGAGACGGCAGGGAATTCCAGTTGGCAATCGAGAAGGAGATTATAAATTAGATTTAGATCCACTATTAAGTCAAATTCAGTCGCAAAAACAACAGCAATCCCTAATACTGCAACAGCTAGAAAAGGAAATCGAGCAGATGCGCTCTGGATTTGACTTAGAGCAGGGAATGCTCGATCGGCAGGTGCAAGAACAGGAAAGACAGTGGCAGCAATTACAGACTTGGCAGCAAGAGTTGCTATCTTTGCGATCGCTGGCTGCCGATTGTAGCGGTAGAATAAATCTTTATAAAGAAATCCTCCGACCAGTACAAGATAGTTTGGATGGACTGCGACAGAAATTACAAGGAGTGGCGGGCATACTGAGCGTAGAAGCTAGCGAACCACCACAAGCAGCGATCGCTCAAATTCGCGCCAAAATTACGAGAAACTGATAAAAAAAGTCAAAAATCAGAAGTCAAAAGTCAAAAACTTAACGCTATAAGCATTTTGTATTGCGGCTTACTGGTGGCTGATTTCTGCCATGCTGCACTATGTTTAATTTATTTTAACCAAATCCAATCTTTGTCTACTGTGGCGATCGCACCGCCAGGAAAAGGATCTGTTTGCGTTCCGTTTGGAGCTGCAATCAAAGCCATAAGCTTTTCAATCTGCTCGAAGTTAGGAGAGCAACATAAAGTTTGCTGCAAAATCTGCCGCATCACGCGCCGTTGTAGAGCAATGTGGGCTGTTTGTAGAATGCGGCGGTTGATTTTTATGAGGGAGTTGGGAGTCGGGAGGAGCCAGTTGCGTGCGGGGGTGTCCCCCGTTGAGCAAACTGGCGTTCGGGAGTCGGAGAATATTAGATTTTGGATTTTGGATTTCGGATTGTTCCTCTGCCCCTCTGCTCCTCTGCCCCTCTGCTCCCTTGCTTCCTTGTCCCCCTGTCCCCTTTTCCCTTTGTCTTCCCAATCGACAGCAAGCTGTCGCAACTCATCGGCTGCTCGTTCGAGATATTCGACTTCTGCTTGTAAAAGCTCCGCAGTTTGAGCTAGGGTTAGCTCTACTTGAGAGTTGAAGTGGGTTTGGATGTAGGGCAACAATTCTTGTCGGATGCGGTTACGGGCATATTTGAGGTCTAAGTTAGTTGTATCTTCCCATACCTGAAGTTGCCGCTCTTGGCAAAATCGAGCGGTTTCAGTTCGCGTAACTTCTAAGAGGGGACGTACTAGTAGGGGTACGTAGCTTTGCGTCCCTACATGCAGAGGGCGTTGCCAAGTTAAAGCTTGCAAGCCATCTGCACCACTACCGCGAATTAAATTGTATAGTAAGGTTTCGGCGCGATCGCTGGCTGTGTGTCCCGTAGTGATAGAGGGGTAATTATGCGTTTGAGCGATCGCGGCTAGAGTTTGATAGCGCCATTGTCGTGCGGCTGCTTCATTGAGTAGAGGCTGCTCGGCTGTATGGCAATAAAAAGGAACTGCCCAATGTTGAGCTAATCGCGCCACAAAGTCAGCGTTAGCCTGAGAGTCAGAACGCCAACGATGATCGCAGTGAGCAATTCCTATGTGCCATTCCCACTTGGGTTGTAAATCTAAGAGTAATTGGACGAGGCATAAAGAATCTTGTCCGCCAGATACAGCGACGAGCAATCGCTGACGCTTCTCCAAGAGATGACGCGATCGCAGGGTACGATGTAGGCGGGCGTGAAGCGGAGTCCAGTTAGCGTGACTCATCTTAGTTGGTTTTTTGTCTGTCACTTAAAAAAACCAACCGTAAGAATGCAAACCTTTACCTAAAAGATTCACACCCAGATAGCAAACCCAAACGATGACGAAACCAGTTGCAGCTAGAATGGCTGGGCGACGACCTTGCCAACCACGGGTAATACGGGCGTGAAGATAGGCAGCAAATACTAACCAAGCAATCAACGCCCATGTCTCTTTCGGGTCCCAACTCCAGTAAGAACCCCAAGCCTCGTTAGCCCAAACTGCACCCGCAATAATACCGATTGTTAGTAAAGGAAAGCCGAGTCCAATGGTGCGATAGCTAATGTTGTCTAAGGTTTCGGCAAGACTGAGGCGTTGGGGAGAGAGTGTGAGGGAGTCGGCAGCCGATAGGGGCGCACTGCTGTGTGCCCGTACAGAAGAGTCGGGAGTAGAGGATGTCATAACATTGAGAACAGCAGTTTTACCGTTTCCATTAGTTTCTAGCATTAAAGGATTAGAAGCATCGGCAGCAACTGCTGGAGAAAGTTGAGTTAGATCGGTATTGCGTTGGAGACGATAGCCGTTTTGTCGATAACCTCCAGTACCAACAGAACTACCATGCAATTCAATTTCTTTGCCACCAGAAACGATCAAAAAGGCGATCGCTAGCAGAGAACCTACAAGTAAAGCAGCATAACTCAGCATCATGACGCTAACATGCATCATTAACCAATTAGACTTGAGGGCAGGGACGAGGGGGGCAGAGGTTTGCATATCTGATGGTAAAGTCAAAGCTGCAAAAGCAGCGATACCCATAGCAACAGGAGCGGTGAAAACTCCTACCAATCGGCTACGGCTGCTACTTTCCGCGATCAGATGAACCGCAGTTACTCCCCAAGCAAGGAAAAATAGAGATTCATAAAGATTGCTAATCGGAAAATACCCAGCTTCCAGCCATCTTGCTCCTAACAGAGTCGCAATACATAAATTAGCGATCGCCATTCCCGCCGTACCCACAGTTGGGAGAAAGCGCAGCCCTGGAAAAGCCGCTCCAACCCAATAGACTAACATTGTCAGAAATAGGACGGCAAACGAGGCATTGTCCAGCCAATTCTGAAGTAAAACCAAATTCATAATCAGTGTTCTCCTATATTTTTTTGTCAAGCATCGAGAGTCTTATTTCGATCCTACTGGGGAACAGTTATCAGTTACCAGTTATCAGTCACCAGCGACCAGTTAATTCCGCCTCCCGACTTCCCTACGGGCGGGTTTAACAAATAGATTGACAGCAAGGGCTGTAAATTTTGGTGAAAACCCGCCCCTACCGACTCCCGATCTTCTTCAGGGCAACAAAAACATCGTAACGGATACTGCGATCGCTACTGATGGCGGAGGTAACACCGATGGAACGGGTCGCGTCGAAGAATATTTGTTGACCGGAAAACAGCTGCGGCAGGGGCAAGGCTTTGACTGTTGGTTCCACATCAAGAAAAAACTGACCGTTAGTTGCGTTCAGCGCTGAAGGAACTGTCTGTTGAAATTGTGCGGCACTCGCTAAATTGCTTTGAGGCTGAGGAATCAGCCGTTCTGCTACAGGTGCGCCGAGAGCGAAGAAAGCAACATCTCCATCCAGCCAACCGCGCGTCGCCACTGTGCCGTAAGGTGCAATCCAATTTGTCACAGTACGATCTTTGATTTTGGTTTCTTGTACTTGAAATTGATATTTACTCCGCATCACCCGTTCGAGTTGAAATAAAGCTTGTTCGGCTTTATTGCGATTTTTGGTTTGGACTAAAAATACTAAAGAAAGGGCAAAATTATCTGGCGCACCTGCTTTGGGAGCCGCAGGAACCATAGATACGGCAAACTCACCATCCATCCAACTGAGCAAATCTTGGTCTAAGTCCAGTCCTGTAACTGAGGTTACACCTTTACGCAGTTCTTGGGGACGGATAGGTGCTTGGGGATTAGATTGTACTTCTCGGGCGTATTCTTGCCATAGCCGCTGTAAATTGCCGCTTGAGAGCATCATTAATGTTTCTGCCGGTAGGCGGCTTTGCATTTTGCCCGCATTGTTTTCTACAGCGAATACTTGTTGGCTGTCGGGCTTGCGCCAGGAAATACTTTTGAGGCGAATTCCTTCTGATTCCAGATTAATAGTAGCAGCTACACCTTGGTTATTTTGCAACTGAGCTAATCCTTGGGGTGAAAACGAGCGGCTGGGATTTGCAGCAGCAATTCTCGCAGCTACGGGTACGTTGACGTACAGTTGAGCAAAACGCTGCTTGGTAGCAATCTGCTCAAAAGCATTGGTGTAACCTGCTGTTTGCTTTAGGGAAGCAGCCGTACCTTTATAAGTATCGATCGCTCTATCCGTCGCTTGCGGACGATCTGTGACGATTAAATAACGCCCATCTAGGACGGCGGCTGAATAATATTGCGCTTTGGCTGCTTGAGTCTCTCTAATCTCAACGCCTTTATAGTTTCGCTGGCGAGTTTTGCCTTGTGCGGACGGTTTGGGTTGCTCTAAAATCCGCTTTGCTGCAATTCGATCGGCAATGGGCAACACCATCACCAGAGACTGCTGGCGATCGCTATTCGGTGGCAAAGATGAGTTTGATGTCGCTGGTATGGACGGTGGCAGAAAGGCAATACTAACTTCTTTACCAACCCAAGGCTGGATATCGCGCTGGTAGTTGTAACCGTTTGCTGTGAGGAGGCGATCGCCCAACTGGGCTAAATTTGTCTTGAGCTGGGCTTGAATTTGGGGCGTACCGAACTGTTGGAGTTGCTGCCACTGCTGGGTATTTGTAGAAATAGATAGAGCCACCAAAGCATCTTGGGGGATAATATTAGAACCCACAGGCAGGTTTTCTAATTGCCCTTGGCTTTGGAGGAATACCCAGTAAGCAGTTGCTCCCCCACCAATTAATAAGCCAGTAGCTCCCAAAGTTAATAGAAGGGAAGGTTTACGTTTTTTAGGCATGGGATTAATGAAGACAGAGGATGTCTCGGCGAGCGAAGATCTGTAACGATTTTGCCCTCAAAATAGCCTAGAGAAGCACTATTCTAGTTTATTTTTTCTGTGCTTATACTGCCTCTAGGCGATCGCCAAAATCACCAGAAAATAACGAATCTACAAGTTAAGATTTCTTCATGCGTAAAAGTTCGCCATCTAAAAGTAACGCTAGTCATTTGCGGCAAGTCCCATCAACTATATGGATGTTAGGTTTCACTAGCTTATTTGCAGATGTCAGCACGGAGATCGTTCAAAGTGTCTTGCCAGTGTTTCTCGTATCAAGTTTGGGAGTTAATCTCGTCACTGTAGGTTTGATTGATGGGTTAGGTGAAGCCATAGCATCTATTGGCAAGATTTTTTCTGGGGCAATTAGCGATTACATCGGTCATCGTAAGTGGTTAGCTGTGTCAGGTTATGGACTTAGCGCGATCGCCAGACCCATGTATCCACTTGCCAACAGTGTCATCGGAGTTTTGATGGCAAAGTTGTTAGATAAATCGGGCAAAGGCATTCGTGTTGCGCCACGCGATGCCCTTGTTGCAGATTGCGTACTGCCACAAATACGCGGTACAGCCTATGGTTTGCGTCAAGGACTAGATACTATTGGAGCAATAATTGGACCCCTGATTGCTGCTACTGTACTAAATTCAATTTCTGGAAGCTTTCACGTAGTTTTCTGGATATCTTGTATTCCAGCGGCGATCTCTGTATTGGTTCTAGCCTTGGGTGTAAAAGAACCAAATATCAGCCATGCTGGGCAACGACGTAAATTTCCTCTAGGGTTTGCAGAACTCAAACGTCTGGGAATAAGTTTTTGGTCGCTCATGCTTGTCATCGTTATGTTGCTGTTGATGCGCTTTAGCGAGTCCTTCATGCTTTTACGAGGGGAGAATTTAGGTTTATCTGTTGCATCCGTGCCGTTGCTGTTAGCAGCAATGAATCTTGTCGCTGCTTCTGTTTCTTTGCCTTTTGGTCGATTGTCTGACAGAATTGGTCGTCGAGGGCTAATTGCTGCGGGTTTTGGCGTTCTTGTTGTGTCTCACATTGTTTTCATGCTTGCTGTTGCTCCACAAATGGTATTTGTTGGTGCAGCCCTGTGGGGATTGCATCTTGGCATCACGCAAGGTGTGTTGACAGCATTAATTACAGATGTCGTACCTTCTGACCTTCGAGGAACTGCCTTTGGTGCATTTCACCTGATTTCTGGACTGACAATATTACTTGGCAGCCTAATTGCTGGTTGGCTTTGGGATAGTTTTGGAGCGCCAGCCCCATTTGCTCTAGCTGCTTGTTCGGGCGTAATTGGAATCGCTGCATTTCAGTTTTTGCCATCAAGTCAAAGTAGTGGCGCTGTTTGAACATTACACTTTATACAGATAGCTATTTCAGGCATGGTTATTTGTAACTACTAGCAATAAATTACAAACGATTCGGGAAGTTAACTGATTCTATTCACAAACAAACTACTGCCATAACTGAAGCAGTAGTTTTACAGTTTTTAGTCGGAATACCTAGAGGCAAGACTTACCTCTTTAACCAAATCTACCGCTAACGTATTCTTGCGTAGCTTGTTGTTCGGGAGATTGGAAAATGACTTCAGTGGGATTGTATTCTACCAAATAACCCATCTTGCCACCTTTTTCTGTGGCTTGAGCGTTGTAAAAGGCAGTCATGTCTGATACCCGCGATGCTTGTTGCATGTTGTGGGTAACGATAATAATCGTGTATTTCTCTTTCAGTTCCATCAGCAATTCTTCTACCCGTAATGTCGAAATCGGGTCGAGAGCAGAACAGGGTTCGTCCATTAAGATAACTTCTGGTTCAATCGCCAATGCACGGGCAATACACAACCTTTGCTGCTGTCCGCCAGAGAGAGAAAGACCGCTTTGTTTAAGCTTATCTTTGACTTCGTCCCACAACGCAGCTTGACGGATCGCTCGCTCGACTAATTCATCCATATCACCTTGATAGCCGTTAATTCTAGCTCCAAAGGCAATGTTTTCATAAATCGATTTGGGGAAGGGGTTCGGTCTTTGAAATACCATACCAATGCGACGACGCAGTTCTACTGGGTCAACGCGGCGATCGTAAATATCTGCTTCTTGAAATGTTATTCTACCTTCAATGTGCGCCCCTGGAATTAGATCGTTTAACCGATTAAAACATCTCAATACGGTACTTTTACCACACCCAGAAGGTCCGATAAAAGCAGTAATTTTGTTTTTATAGATATTGAGATTGACATCTCGTACTGCTTTAAAATTACCGTAAAAAACAGATAGATTATCAGTTCGTAACACTGTATCGGTTGCCGTGGTTGTGGTATTGAATAGCATATAGATAGATCGTGACAGTTGATATTGCGATCGCAGCATCTAAAACAATTTTAGCTTGCGACTTAGGGGCGGTTTTGCTGGAATCTATTGCGTAAATAAATTGCTGAAGCATTCATAATTAACAGCACGACCATCAATATGATGATGCCAGCAGCAGCATTAGTGTGAAATTGCGTTTGAGGGCGAGAAACCCAGTCAAAAATTTGAATTGGTAGTGCAGTAAAAGAACTTTGCAAGCCGCGTGGAGATAATTCTGGTAGAAAGGCAATATAGCTCACGGCTCCAATGACGATCAGGGGTGCTGTTTCGCCAATAGCGCGAGATAGTGCCAGAATTGTTCCGGTTAGGATACCTGGTAAGGCGATCGGAAAAATATGTTCGCGGATCACTTGCCATCTCGTTGCACCCAAAGCAAAACCTGCTTGGCGCAAACTATCTGGGACTGCCCGTAGTGCTTCTCTCGTGGTGATGATGATAATGGGTAAGATCAACAAACTGAGAGTTAAAGCACCGGCAAGAACGCTCCGTCCGTTGGTAATCGGTTGCAGCCACCGGACAAAAATTTGCAATCCCAATAAGCCGTAAATAATGGATGGAACTGCGGCTAGGTTAGCAATATTGATCTCAATTAACCGCGTGAACCAATTATCCTTGGCATATTCTTCCAGGTAAATGCCCGCGCCTACTCCCAAGGGAAAGGCAACTAAAGCCGTAACGATTAACAGCCAAACACTACCGACAAGGGGAGCTAATATTCCCGCAGCAGCAGCACGGCGCGAGGAGAAACTCGTGAGAAACGCCCAATTGATGCGTCCGAGTCCGTCAATCAGGATATCTACCAGTAAAACGGCAAGAATGACTAAGCCAAACAGAGTGGCAATCCAAGCGGCTGTAGAAAAGATTTTGTCAAATTTATAACGCTTGGACAACGACACATTGAATTTGCCCGTCGCACCAAAGCCGCTTTTGTCCATAGGTTGGGGTGCAGGTGTAGTCATTCGTATTTCTCCCGAAAGCGGCGCACGAACCAGTAACTAAAGATATTCAAAGCCAGGGTGATGAGAAACAGAGTCATACCCACAGCAAAAATAGTTTTGTAGGCTAGAGATCCTGCTGGGGTATCGCCTTTACTCACTTGAACGATGTAGGCTGTCATCGTTTGGATTGGTACTAGGGGGTTAATACCAAGGCTGGGGTTTTGTCCGGCGGCGATGGTGACAATCATGGTTTCCCCGATTGCTCGGGAAATTGCCAAGATGAAAGAAGCGACAATTCCAGAAAGGGCAGCTGGTAGGACTACAGAAACAATGGTTTCCCGTTTGGTGGCTCCCAAAGCATAAGCGCCATCGCGTAAACTTCGAGGCACGGCATAGATCGCATCTTCACTTAAAGAAGCCACGAGGGGAATAATCGACACACCAAGTACCAGTCCAGCACTCAAGGCGTTGAACCCTTGTAAGCCAGGAATGAGTTTTTGCAGAAATGGCGTGACTGTCAGCAGGGCAAAGTAACCGAAGACGACAGTGGGAACCCCTGCCAAAATTTCCAGTGCTGGTTTGAGCCAGCGGCGCATTCTCGCAGGAGCATATTCGCTCAAGCAGATAGCAGCTAATAAGCCTATCGGTAAGGCAACGGCGATCGCGATCGCAGAAGTTAGTAAAGTAGCGCTAATCAGTACCATGATGCCAAATTGCTTGTTGGCAAACAATGGTGTCCAAGCGCGATCGGTTAAAAATCGCCAAATCGGTACTTCGCTGAAAAACGATACAGTTTCAAAAATTAGCGTTAAGACAATGCCGATTGTAGTAGCAACTGAGACAAAAGCAAACGTGGCAAATATGCCTTTTACTAATGCTTCTACTCGTTTACTTGCTGCCCGCTTTGGTCGCCATAGGCTCGACCCGTCAGGCGTTGACGTGGCAGACATACAGGAAATACCTCATTATCAGTTATCAGTTGTCAGTTATCAGTTGTCAGCGAGCAAGGCGAGAGGCAAGAGGTCAGTTAGTTCTAGCTTCCGATTCTGACTTCTGACTTCTCCCTTGTCTCACTTATTCAGGAGTCGCGATCGCGGTTATCATTTCTCTTGTTTGAGTAGGTCTGCAAGGGTAACACCTGTCTGCGAGCCTTTGCCCTCAAAAACCGAGCCTACCTTACCTTCTTTAAAGCGTGCTTGTACTTGACCAACCAAATCGTTTGGTAGCGGTACGTATCCGACTTCTGATATGAGTTCTTGATTTTCTGGTGCGAAGTGGAAATTAACAAATGCTTGGACTTCTGGACGGGTTGCCGCAGATTTTTTCACGTAAATAAATTCTGGGCGAGATAGCGGCTGATAAGTCCCGTTACCGATTGTTTCTGCACTTGGCTGAATGCAACCTTTGCCATTATCAATACCCACTAGTGCCAACTTGTCTTTGTTGTTTTCGTAGTAAGCATAACCAAAGAAGCCAAGTCCACCAGGATCGGCACTCACACCTTGTACTAGGGTATTGTCATCCTCAGATGCAGTGTAGTCTCCTCGACTCTCACCTTCTTTGCCCACAACAGCGTTGGTAAAGAAATCGTAAGTACCGGAATCAGTTCCAGGACCATAGAGTCCTAGTTTTTGGTTGGGGAAGTCAGGGCGAATTTGATTCCAAGTTGCGACTTTACCTTGAGCTGCTGGTTCCCACATTTTTTTCAGCTCGGCGATTGTCAGGCATTGGGCAAACTTGTTTTGCGGATTAACCACAACGGACAGTCCGTCGTAAGCTACTGGCAGTTCGATATACTCAACGTTCCCCTTTTTGCACAGCTCTACTTCTTCTGCCTTAATCGGACGGGAAGCATTGGAAATATCTGTTTCATTGTTGCAGAATTTCTTGAATCCGCCACCAGTACCAGACTGAGCTACCGTGACTTGGACACCAGGATTTGCTTTTTGAAATTCCTCCGCCATTGCTTCGGAGATGGGAAACACGGTACTGGAGCCGTCTACCTTGACTGTCCCAGATAAATTAGAGCCAGTAGTCGTATTTGCTGCTGGACTTGCACCTTCCCCCTGAGGAGAGGCAGGTGCGTTACTTGCAGTCTGGTTGCCACCGCCACAAGCAGTTACTCCCAAGACTAAAACCACAGCCGAAGCAAGGGATGCTACACGAATATTGCGAGAAAGCATACTAGTTGTTATTTCTGGAATCTTTGCACGGATACTCCTAGAGGAGTATAGAGCTTTACTGTAAATATGCTAATACCTGCCAGTTAAGCGAAGGTTAATGGTAACTATAAATATTCCTTTGGGTAGATTATCACCTTTTGTTAGTGCTGAGAAACCAGGTTTGTATCCGAGTTTGTCACTTCTAAATTTGTATCAAATATCGCCATTATCATACCATCGATCGCATGTTGGAACTGCGGAGCGCTGCAATGATGGGAAAGGATAATTGAGATGACAGCTTAATACAACTTTGAGTTCCCCCGATCGCCTAGATGGACGTGATAATATAGCCAGTGCAACGCCAGAAGAATTGCGATCGCGCTGCATTCAGACAAAAGCGTCAACTCACTCTCTATTATTTACTTTTATCGCTAGTGGCTGTTCCTAACCAATTTCTTTGGTCTCTGATTGGTTTACTTCTTACCATTGGTGGCACTTTTGTAGAAGCATACATTACTAGTGCGCCAATAAGTTGGCACGAACGCGGGATACAGACAATCTCTTTAGGTGTCACCTGTCAAATTGGTGCTGTGCTACTCGTGGGTTGTTTGGGTGGCAAAAGTGCAGCAGCATTATCCCAAATTGCTTATTTGTTGCTCGGCTTGGTTTGGTTGCCAATATTTGCTCAAGGTGGCGGTTTTGGCTATTGGCGAGAACTCAATTTTGGATACATACTGGGTTTTATTCCTGGGGCTTGGGTTTGTGGCTCACTGGCGTTTCGGCAAGATGACATGAAACTAGAGAGTCTTGCTGGTAGTTGTCTAGGTGGTTTGTTGATAATTCACCTCTGCGGTTTAGCGTATTTGCTGCCCAGCCAAGTTTTTCACTGGGCAAGCACGCAAGCTCAATCTATAATTCAACCTATACTTCAGTATTCTTTGTATCCTCTCCCAGGACAACTAGCCGTAGTCTGTGCTGTTGCTGTGATTGCTTATGGCTGGAGACTGATAATGTTTTATTAGTCATTTGTCAGTGACTAGTGACTGGTGACTAGTGACTAGACTGGAACAAGAGTCTAGCCACCAACCTCTAGCCGCTAGTCACTTATCAATTACCAATGACTAAATCATGAAAAATCGCCGTTTCTGGATGGCAGCGATCGCCAGTTTTATCTTAGACCAGCTAACTAAATTCTGGGTGGTGCAAAATTTTGACTTGGGCGAAACTTATCCAATTTGGTCTAACGTGTTTCATTTCACCTATGTGACCAACACTGGTGCTGCCTTCAGTTTGTTTGCTGGCGAAGTGGGGTGGTTGCGCTGGCTATCTCTGATAGTGAGTTTGCTGTTAATTGCATGGGCTTATTTTGGTCCGCCCATGAAACCTTTGGAACAATGGGGCTATGGTTTCATTTTGGGAGGAGCGTTAGGTAACGGGATCGATCGCTTTTTTGCGGGTTATGTGGTCGATTTCTTAGATTTTCGGTTAATTGGATTTCCTGTTTTTAACCTGGCAGATGTGTCGATCAATTTGGGCATTGTCTGCATCCTAATTGCAAGTTTGCCAAGAGTCTCTACTCTTAAGAGATTGCGATAAACAAAAAAAATGTAGAGACATTACATGTAATGTCTCTACATACTAAATATCAAAGCATTAAGATTGCTAACAAATGCCTGCTTTTACCAACTCAAACTAGGGAGTTGTAGGAGCTGGCTCAGTTCCAGGGGTGGTAGGCATAGATCCATCGGGAGCCGGCGCAGTTCCAGGGTCGCCGCTAGGCATGGTACCATCAGGAGCTGGCGCAGTCTCGGGGGTGGTGGGAATAGTACCATCAGGAGCTGGCGCAGTCTCGGGGGTGGTGGGCATAGTACCATCGGGGGCTGGCGCAGTCTCGGGAGTAGTAGCATCGGGAGCTGGCGCGGTCTCGGGAGTAGTAGCGTCTGGAGCTGGCGCAGTCTCGGGAGTAGTAGCATCGGGAGCTGGCGCGGTCTCGGGAGTAGTAGCATCGGGAGCTGCTTCAGTACCAGTAGGCGCACCACCAGTTAAAGGCTGACCACCAGGACAACGAGAATTCAACGGAAACTTTTCGCAGAGGATTTTCTTCCCTTCTTCCGAAAGCTTAATCTCTGGGGGTTCTTTAGCGGCTTCTTGAGCGAATGCGACGTGGCTCGATAGAGTTAGTGCAAATGCCGCACCTAATAGTGATAAAAACTTGATCTTCATCCCACTCACACCTCAGATTAAATATTTCTGATTAAGTCAAAAACAAATTTCGTTAAATGGTACCATATTCTCTATGAAAAGTCAAGATATATAATAAATTTTCAAAGGAAATCGACTCAATCAAAACTTGTTTGCCAAGCAAACGCCATTATCTAATATCTAGAAGATATATTGAGAAGCACTGTAAATGCGATAAAGTTAAGTCTGCGTAGAAGGTCAGAGAATTTTTATCGGCTAAGTAGAATGGTAGCAGAAGCGATCGCGATCGTAATCCGTAGCTGTCGTTTGTTATTGCCAATGACAAATGACAAATGACAAATGACAAACGACTGTAAAACATGACCCCTCCCCAGCCACCGCGAAAACCGCAAACATTGCTCAGTCGGGCAACTCAGGTAGTCAAAACGCTTCAAGCTAAAGTGCAGATTCCAGGGCTTGCCCTGAAGCCAAACGCCAGAGTTGCCGAATTGTGGATACAGGATGCGGGGACAGACAAAGCAGAGACCTATCCTCTACTAGGCGATCGCTACTCGATCGGACGCAGTGCTAAATCTTGCGATATCGTCGTGCGCAACCCTGTTGTCAGCCAAATTCATCTGTCATTAGCTAGAGATACTAGCAAGAGGCAATCGCCCTTCGTCCTGCGGGATGAAAATTCTACGAATGGCATTTACTGGGGTAAGCGCCGCGTTGCCGCGATCGAACTTCATCACGGTGACGTTTTCACTCTCGGTCCTCCAGAACTTGCCGCTGCCGTGCGGATAAAATTCCATAATCCTCCACCTCAGTACGTCCGCACGCTGCAATGGGTGGCATGTGGGATTGGTGGCGTGACGGCATTGCTGGCGCTCATTGTAGGGTACGAGTGGACGAAGTTTTCTGTCACTCCTTTACCTGCTGCAACTGGGGGTCCAACGATCGTTTTTGCCCGCGATGGAGAAACAATGCTGCGTCAACCTCGCAGTACAGCACATACAGATCTGCAAAACTTGCAAGACTTTTCAACTTATTTGCCCAAAGCCGTCATCGCTTCCGAAGATAGCCGTTATTACTGGCATTTTGGCGTTGACCCCATTGGCATTTTACGCGCTACGGTTGTCAATGTCGGTAGTCGAGAATTCGAGCAAGGGGCGAGTACTGTCACTCAACAGGTAGCGCGGAGTATATTTCGCAGCTACGTCGGCGCAGAGGACTCGTTAGGACGAAAGTTACGCGAGGCAGTGGTAGCGCTGAAGTTGGAAACGTTTTACAGCAAAGATTTTATTCTACTGATGTATCTCAACCGCGTTTTTCTGGGAGCAGATACATACGGCTTTGAAGATGCAGCACGATTCTATTTTGATAAATCAGCCAAGGAACTCAATCTTTCGGAAGCTGCGACTTTAGTGGGAATTTTACCCTCTCCCAACGGATTCAATTTTTGTGGTGACGTGCGCAGCAATCAAAAAGCAATTGAATACCGCAACCGCGTTATCAGTCGGATGTTGGCGCAAGGAATGGTGACGACAGAAGAAGCAAATCGGGCGCGGCGATCGCAAATTGAAGTGAGTTCTCGCGTCTGTGAAGCCCAAGCCAAAACGATCGCGCCATACTTTTACAACGCTGTCTTTCAAGAACTGCAAGCAATTTTGGGTAAAGAGTTAGCAGCAGAGGGTAATTACATTGTCGAAACCCAGCTCGATCTAGATATGCAAGCCAAAGCAGAAGAAGCTTTGCGCAACTCGGTACGGCAAGCTGGAGCCAGTATCGGCTATTCCCAAGGGGCAGTTGTCACCCTCGATGCTAGTACGGGTGCAGTACTGGCAATGGTAGGAGGCACTGATTACAAAACCAGCCAATTTAACCGCGTAACTCAAGCTCAACGCCAACCCGGTTCGGCTTTTAAACTATTTACTTATGCGGCGGCGATCGAAAAAGGAATTTCCCCAGAAAAATCTTATTCTTGTGCGCCTGTATCTTGGCAAGGACAGCGATTTCGCGGCTGTATTCGCGGCAGCGATGAGTTAGATGTAGCGACGGGGTTAGCCCTATCGGAAAACCCGATTGCCTTGCGAGTTGCTCAAGATGTCGGGCTAGATAGCATCATGCGCATGGCGCAAAGATTGGGAATTCAGTCACCCTTGCAACCAGTCCCAGGCTTAGTTTTAGGGCAAAGTGAAACGAGTTTACTCGAAATGACTGGAGCATATGGGGCGATCGCCAATGATGGCGTGTGGAACCGTCCCCATCTGATTATGAGAATACTGGATAGTAGCGACTGCGACGATCGCCAAGACTTGAAAACCTGTCGCGAGATTTACGCTTACAATCGCACCCAAACCACAAATCGGCGGATACTCAGCCCAGGCGTAGCCCAGACGGTAACTTCCATGCTACGCGGAGTCGTAGAACGCGGTACTGGTACAGCAGCAAATATCGGACTGGGTGAGGAAGCAGGTAAAACTGGTACGAGTGGTTTAGCAGCAAGAAATCAGAACTTTGACCTTTGGTTTATTGGGTTTCTTACCAGAGAAAAACTCGTTACAGGGGTATGGTTGGGTAACGATAATAATGCTCCTATGTCCGGTTACGGCGTACAAGCGGCGCGTTTGTGGGGCAACTACATGCGGGAAGTGGTGCGGTAATAACGTTCTTGAGGGCGTACATCTGGGGCGTATAGGAATAGGGGCGCACGGCTGTGCGCCCCTACAAACATAATTCTCGGTCAAAAATCTAACTTTCAGCTCTCATGAAGTAGCTAAATAACTGAGAGAATTGTGCTATTGAACGCAAAAAAGGCTGATTAGCCCGATAAGTATGAATCGTCGGCTAAAACTAGAGCGATCGCTTGCTAAGTCGCTACAAGAATACCTCAGAGGTATTACTGGGGGGCTGTTGTTTAGTTTGCCCCTACTGTACACGATGGAAGTTTGGTGGGCTGGCTTTATCGTCCATCCCGTACGCTTGTTAATTTACGTGCTGGCTACTTTTACGCTGCTCTTGGCATACAACCGCTATGCAGGCTTGCGCAGATCTGCTGGTGCGTTAGAAGTCGCAATCGATTCCGTGGAGGAAATGGGTATAGGATTGGTCGTTGCTGCCGTCATGCTGTGGCTGTTAGGACAAATTAATGCCGATATGAATCTGACAGAGATTGGCGGGAAAATCGTTGTAGAAGCTATGACTGTTGCTATTGGCGTATCTGTTGGGACTGCCCAACTCGGCGGAGAAGCCAAGCAAGAAGGCGATACAGGAATGCAGGGAGAAGATTCCCAACCTAGTTCTAGTCCCGTACCTTTTTTGGCAGATGACGAAGGCGACTTTGGGGGACAAATGGCGATCGCCTTATGTGGCTCAGTTTTATTTGCTGCCAACCTTGCCCCTACAGAAGAAATTATCGTGATTGCAATTGAATCGTCAACAGCGAGACTGTTAGGGCTTGCCTTACTCTCAATTTTATTTGCCGTGCTAATCCTGTTTTATAGCGACTTTACTGGTTCCCAGCGTTTTAGCCAAATTAGAGGAATTAAAAATATTTTCTTTGGTGCAGTAGTCACTTATGCGATCGCGTTAGTTGGATCTGCGGCTATTCTCTGGTTTTTCGGACGCTTTGACGATACGACTCTCTTCATTTGTCTAGCTCAAACCGTTGTTTTAGGAGTCGCTGCTACTTTGGGGGCTTCTGCTGGGAGGCTATTGTTGCAATGAAAAAACTAGAAAAAAATTGGTTAGAGTGGATTGTTTTTGTTATTAGTCTCATTCTCGTATTATTTACGCTGGGTTACATAGTTTATGACGGTGCAACTTTAGGTGAAACTCCACCAAATATCGAACTACAACTCGATCGACCTCAACCGCAAGGCGATCGCTTTATCGTTCCCGTCACTGCTACAAATCGCGGTGATGAAACAGCAGAAACCGTACAAATCGAAGTGACGCTTAATAATGATGGTAAAGAAGCCGAAACTGCCGAATTTGAAATTGCTTTTCTTCCCCGTCACTCAACTCGTCGAGGCTGGGTAACATTTCAAACCGATCCTCGAACCGTAGAACAAATTGAAGCACGGGTACTAGGATTTGAAAAACCATGAATATAAGTCGTAAGTCGTAAGTCGTAAGTAACGTTCCCTGATAACTGATAACTGATAACTGATAACTGATAACTGATAACTGATAACTGACTTTGGAACCTTATGATTCTTCCGTAAGTCTTGTTATTTAACAGATTTAGCAATATATAGCGGAGAGGAATAAGTATATGCTTACTTTTAAACCCTGGCAGACAGGGACAGCTTTTCTTATGGCTTTAACTATTGGTACTAGCGCTACTCTACCAATGGTAATGACAGCTCCAGCAACGGCTCAAGTGTTCCCATCGTCGCCAGGAAGTAGCAGAATTAGCGATCGCACGACTATTCGGGCTGGGGCAAGAATTCCCGTGCGCTATGATGAAGCCGAAAAGATCGTTATCAGTCCGAAAGAGAGGATGCGCTTAACTCTTACGGTAGCTGCTAACATTACTAACCGCAACGGCACGGTGTTAATTCCGGCTGGTAGCCTGATTGAAGGCGAACTCGTTCCTGCTGATGGTGGTTCTCAATTTATTGCCAGAAATCTAATTATTGATGATGGCAGACGGCAATCAATTGATGCTTCCTCTGATGTGATTGAAACTACTCAGCTGCGTAGGGGAGTGAGTACGGGATCGATTCTCAAAGGTGCAGTCGTGGGAGCTGCCGCTGGCGCAGCTTTAGGTGGACTGACAGGCAATCGCCGTATTTCTACCGGAGAGGTATTAATTGGTACGGGAGTCGGTGCTGCGGGTGGAGCGGCGCTAGGACGTAAAAAAGCTGATGTAGTTGTCATTAACCCTGACACCGACTTAGATCTGATTTTGGATTCTAGTCTGACAGTCGATCGCTATTAAAGAGAAGAATTGTAGAGGCGTTTCACGAAACGTCTCTACAATAGCAATTACTGCGGAGAAATCTGAATCGGAGAAGTTTCTTGTTGTTGTTGCTCTTGGCGTTCCTCAATTGTGGCTTGAATTTTAGGATTAGCTAACAGTTTTTTCGTGTCAGCTAACAAGCGATCGCCCCACAAATTTTGTTTGAGAAATTCTAAGTCACCATAACGGCTGTCAATTTTGAGGGCTGCTGTTCCTAATTGTAAACCTCTTGTTTGTTCGCCTTGGCTATATAAAGCAACTGCCATTGCAAGTTGGGGTTCTGCGGCTTGCTTGTCAACGGCTAAAGCTGCTTGCCATTGCTTCATTGCCTCGTCTATGTTGCCCTGTTCGTATTGAATTAAGCCGATATTATTGATCGCGGGCCAAAACTTTTTATCTAAGGCGATCGCTTTGTCATATTGGGCGATCGCATCTGGTAATTGCCCGACTTTGTAGTAAGAATTTCCCAAATCGAACAATGCTTCCTTATCGTTTGGTTTGAGTTTCAAACCAGCTTGCAAACTATCGATCGCTGCTTTGTAATTGCCTTTTTGAAAGTGCGCCGAACCCATTGCAAACAACACGGAAGGGTTTTGGGGAGCTAACGCCTGCGCTTTATTCAGAGCCGCGATCGACTCGTTATATTTGTTTGTCTGTAAGTACAAACCCCCCAGAAGAAACCAAGCCATATAGTTTTTGGGAGCTAACTGAGTTGCCAGCCGCGCCCTCGGTACAGCCATTTCAAACTGTTGAAACTGCGCTAACTGAGCAGCCTCCTGCGCCAAACTCAATCCCTGTCGCTCCAACTGAGCTGAATCGAGTTGTAGCGTATGTGGAACGAGTGCCTGCCCCAGTGCAGGGGGAGCTACACTCCCTAAACCCAAAATCACCAGTAAAGACAGCCAGGATTTACGACTTGGCACAGTACACGCCTCAATTATCTTGCAACATAACCTTCAGCTAGCTTAAACCATACTAGGGACGAGTGAGTAGTGAGTGGCTGGTGACTAGTGACTAGTAAATTATGGTGTGGGGTGACAGTGACCAGTGACTCCTGACTCCTGACCAGTTAGTTATTTTATCTCCTCAGCCTCCTCAGCTCAAGAGCAGCTCTCTTCCTCCCTCAGCTCCCTTGTCTCCCTTGTCTCCTAGAAAAGAGCGGATAACCCTAATTTCCGTGGGGAGCGATCGCCCTTTTGCTAGAGATGAGGACACGGTAGTAGTCGTTACGATAATAAGTGTACGAAACATTTTAGTTATTGATGCTTCTTTATTACTGGGAACAATATCAGCAAGATAGTGCGGCAAGTGCGCAGGCGTATCAATGATTTATGACTTGCACCTCATAAATTTTGCTTGCTTCTTCCCTTATCCCTCACTCCTCATTCCTCGCTCCTAATATGACCGCTACCCAGCCTATAGAACTCCCCCTGATTGGTAAAATTAAGCATCCAGCGCGTTGGTTAGTTGGGCTAGTGGCTGCTGGTGTCGTAGTGGCTGGTTCTGCAACTTACGTCATCGTAGATCGATCGACACCTAAGATTGACTTGGCTAAGTTAACCGTACCAGTTGAAGCCAAAGACTTGACACTGCGAATTAATGCCAGCGGTAAAGTCGTGCCGATCCAAAGCGTCAACGTCAGCCCTAAAGTGGCGGGAGTGCTAAAGAATTTATTAGTAGAACAGGGCGATCGCGTCCAAGCCGGACAGATTATTGCCAAGATGGATGATGCCGACTTGCAAGCGCAACTGATCCAAGTACGTGCCAAACTCGCTCAAGCCCAAGCCGAATTAGCTCAAGCCCGTGCGGGAAATCGCATACAGGAGATCGATCGCGCTCAAGCGCAGGTAGATGCAGCCCAAGCTAGGGCAAACTTCGCACGGGAAAAACTAGAGCGTTATCGGAGATTAACGCAACAAGGTGCGATCGCCCAAAACGAGTTAGATCAATATGTCAGCGAAAGTCAAAGCGCTCAAGCCAATCTACGGGAAGCACAACGTCAGCTATCGCTACTCAAAAGCGGTAGTCGTCCAGAAGAAATCGCCCAACGCCAAGCAGTCGTGCAAGCAGCTCAAGGTGAGTTACAAGCTCTTCAAGTTAAGCTCAACGATACAATTATTCGCGCTCCCTTTACTGGTCTGGTAACGCAAAAGAATGCTTCAGAAGGGGCTTTTGTGACCCCAACAACCTCTGCATCTAGCGGCACGTCTAGCTCGAATTCATCGCTAGCAAACTCAACTTCGATTGTCGTGCTGGCGAAAGGTTTGGAAGTTTTGGCAGAAGTACCAGAAGTTGATATTGGACAAATTAAATCGGGACAGCCAGTCGAAATCGTGGCTGATTCTTATCCCGATCGCATTTTTAAGGGTCACGTCCGTTTAGTTGCTCCCGAAGCCGTTGTCGATCAAAACGTCACTTCTTTTCAAGTTCGAGTAGCGCTTGATTCTGGTACAGATAAATTACTATCTGGGATGAATGTAGACTTAACATTCTTGGGGCAAAATCTCAACGATGCCTTAGTCGTACCCACAGTATCGATCGTCACTCAACAAGGTAAAACTGGGGTTTTAGTCCCAGGAGAAAAGAACAAACCCGAATTTCGTCCGGTCACAATTGGCTCTAGCATTCAAGACCAAACGCAAATTTTACAAGGTGTAAAACAAGGCGATCGCGTTTTTCTCGACCTACCAAAAGACCAACAACCACAGCAAGAAAGCGATTTGTAAGTCGTAACTCGTAACTCGTAAGTCGTAAATCAGAAACTTTTTTCTTTCCTACTCCCTGCTCCCTGCTCCCTGTTAACTGATAACTGATAACTGATAACTGTCAATGGATATTTTAGAAAGTGGTAAGATGGCAACGAAAACGCTGCTATCTAATAAGTTGCGTAGTGCCTTAACGATGTTAGGAATCGTCATCGGCAATGCTTCGGTGATTGCGATGGTGGGGATCGGACAAGGAGCGCAAAGATTTGTTGCCGAACAATTTGAATCTTTAGGAACTAATGTTTTGTTTGTGATCCCAGGTAATCGGGATGCTCAAAGAACGACGGTAGATTTACCAAAAACTTTGGTTTTAGAAGATGCCAAGGCGATCGCTACTCAAGTACCGACAGTGGCTAAAGTCGCGCCTCAGCTTCAGTCAAGAGAATTAGTCACGTATCGCAACAAAAATACCTATAGTTCAATTGTCGGTACAACTCCAGAATATACTGCTGTTCGTAACTTCAATCCAGAAAAAGGACGATTTTTTACCCAGCTTGATGTGAAGCGAAATAATCAAGTTGTTGCTTTGGGTTCGGATTTAGCCAAACGATTATTTATTAATCAAGATCCAATTGGTAAATACGTCCGCATTAAAGACGTACGCTTTTTAGTGATTGGTGTAATGGAATCGAAGGGTTCTGTCTTGGGAACCAATTATGACGATAGCGCTTTGCTGCCAATTACCACTATGGCGAGCCGCATCGTCGGCGAAAATTCTCCTTATGGAGTGAGTCTAACTTTTATTTCAATTTCAGCTAAAAGCGATGCCAGTGTAGAAGCAGCTCAATTTCAAATTCAAAACCTGCTGCGATTGCGGCACAAAATTACTAGAGAAGACGATTTTAGCGTTCAAAGTCAAAAAGATGTACTAGAAATTGCGGGAACTGTCACGAGTGCTTTAACGGTCATGCTAGCTGCGATCGCAGGTATTTCTCTACTCGTGGGTGGCATCGGTGTCATGAATATCATGCTCGTTTCCGTGACCGAACGCACGCAAGAAATCGGGTTGCGTAAAGCTTTGGGTGCTACTCAGCACGACGTTTTGATTCAATTTCTGATTGAAGCCGTCATGTTGTCGGCAGCTGGTGGCATCGTGGGAACTGCCTTGGGTGTAGGTGGCATCCTACTAATTGGTACGTTTACTCCCTTTCAAGCAGGTATTTCACCTGTAGCAATTGCTCTGGCTGTCAGTATCTCCGGCGGTATTGGCGTTGTCTTTGGTGTCGTTCCTGCCCGTCGTGCTGCCCAACTCGATCCGATTGTTGCTTTGAGAAGCGCCTAAGTGAAGAGAGCTGAGGGAGCGATTGGGAGCTGAGGGAGCTGAGGGAGACTAAGAAACCAGTTTTTTGTTGGGAACACTTTTTCTGCTAGATTCGTCCTTTGTGTGCGATAAGCGATCTAGATTAGGCAAGACACAGCAGCTCGATCGAGCGGTCATTAAATGCATTACCAATGACCAATGACAACCCCAACGAATATTTCCCGACTCAAATCGGGTGGTCATATAAATAATTGTGAGGTTGGCTGTAGTTTTGTTGAAACTCGATCGCAAAAAATAATAAAAAATTTGAGCGTTTATTAAAATTTTCTAAAATAAACGACAGCTTGATGCTGCCTCCGACAAATTCTTGGAATTATGGCTGTAGTCAATAGTAGAGATGACTGTAGCGAGGTGAAACAGGCTGTTGAGAGCGAATAACATAGCGAATAACACCAAGTGAAAAGGCGCGATCGCGTGGCGATCGGAATCAGTTTGGTATTAAATACACGTTGTTTTGGCAGAGCGAACTTTCTCCTCAAGGAGTAGATAGAACTTGAAGCTTGAGGTAAGGTAGAGGCGTGTCTGTCACTGATGATTGCGATTGCCCAACTGCTAAAGTTTGGGAGTACGTACCTGCCCTTGGCAAAAGTTGTCGTGCCAATTGTGCAAATCTGACACGCTTGCCAGGAGCCTTTTACTTTGTCATGCCGTTACGTGCTGCAAGCGGACAATAAAAACTGAATATTTACTGAATATAAAAACTAAATTCATAAACCATAAACTATTTATCTATGATGAACCCTGAAGCGCCAAATAAAGCTGTATCCTTGCCATTTGGAAAAGCTAAGCGCCGTAAGTCGTGGTTGGCAGGATTCATGACAGTGGGATTGCTGGGCAGTGCTGCCGTTGCTTTTGCGATCGCCCGTACTCAAACCCCTGAAATCGACATTGCCAGTCTCCAAACAGTAATGGTCGAATCTCAAGACTTAAAAGTCCAAATAAAAGCCAATGGCGTAGTTCAGGCAGTCAGAAAAATTAATCTCAGTCCTAAAGATGCAGGGCGAATTGAAGAATTATATGTCGATGAAGGCTCCCAGGTGAAAAAGGGTACGCTCATCGCCCGGATGGACAACGAAGAATTTCAGGCACAAGTCAAGCAATATCAAGCAGGTTTGGCAAAAGCTAAGGCAGAACTAGCAAAAAAGCAGACTGGCAATCGTCCCGAAGAAATCGAGCAGGCTAAAGCTGAATTAGCAGAAAACGAAGCTCAAGTCCGAGAAGCTAAATCGCAGTTAACGCTGCATCGGGAACGAGTCCAGCGCAAACTCAGACCAGCGAAAGAAGGAGCAATTTCTCGCGACGATTTAGACCAAGCTTTGACAGAAGAACGTACAGCCAGGGAAAACCTCGACCGGGCGATCGCCAGTTTAGCAGTAGCCAAACACGAGCTGACACTGCAAATGAAGGGGTATCGCAGCGAAGAAATTACCCAAGCCGAAGCCGAAGTTGCCCAAGCCGAAGCCCAACTGAAGTACTACCAAACTCAACTATCAAACACTTTAGTACGCGCTCCTTTTGCAGGCACGATCACGCGCCGCTACGCTCAACAAGGCGACTTCGTGACCCCCACAACATCTGCTTCTTCCTCGGATGGCGCTACTTCCGCATCGATCGCCGAACTCTCTAGCGGTTTAGAAGTAGAAGCCAAAATCCCAGAATCCAGCATTGCCCGGATTACTCCCAATCAGCCAGTAGAAATCCGTTCCGATGCCTACAATAAAACTTTTAAAGGTCGCGTCCGCACGATCGCACCCAGAGCAATCAGGGAAGATAACGTCACCTCCTTTCGCGTTAAAGTCAGCCTGCAAACAGGGCAAAACCAGCTCAAATCAGGCATGAATATCAAACTCACCTTCCTTAGCGACAAAATTAAAGATGCAGTTGTCGTACCCCTGACAGCAGTTGTCACCAAGAAAAACGGTCAAACAGGGGTATTTATGCCAGATCGAGAAGGACACATCAAATTTCGCGAAGTTTCTCTAGGTGCGAGTAGCAGCACTCACGCTCAAGTTCTCGAAGGCGTGAATCGAGGCGATCGCGTCCTCATCACCCCTCCCCCCGGTCAAGCCATTCCTGGCGTGGATGAAGAGAGCTGAGGGAGCAGGGAGACAAGGGGGACAAGGGGGACAAGGAAGCAATCTGGTTTCACCAGCCACTAGCCACTAGTCACTGATAATTGTCAGCTGTCAACCGTCAACTAACAACCAACTACCAATTACCAATTCTTCATGAATCCGATTGAATGTATCAAAATGGCAGTTGCTACTCTGACGGCTGATAAGCTGCGGAGTAGCTTAACTATGTTAGGAATTGTCATCGGTAATGCTTCTGTAATTGCAATGGTAGGCATAGGACAGGGAGCGCAGAATTACACTCTTAATAAACTCGATTCTTTTGGACCAAATCGACTGTTGGTATTTTCCAGTCGCGATGATTCAGAAGGATTTATTTCCGAACAACGAGGGCTAGTACTCTCGGATGCGGAAGCCGTGAAAAACCAAGCATCAGCGGTTAAGTCAGCAGCTCCAGTCATTGAAAATAACTTATTAATTTCTTACCGCAACAATCAAACTTATACCCAAGTCAAAGGGACAACACCAGCACTGCGGGAGATTAGAAATCTCATTGTCGATCGCGGTCGGTTTTTTGATGCTTCTTTAATGCGTCAAAGTTCTCCCGTGGTCGTTCTAGGTGCAGAATTAGCAGAAAAACTCTTCGATCGCGAAAACCCAATTGGCAAAGATATCCAGATTAAGAATACTAGCTTTCAGGTGATTGCAGTCATGACAGCTAAGGGTTCTTTTGCCGGAGAAAATGAAGATAACGTTGCCTACATTCCCATCACGACAATGGCAACTCAAGTTGATGGCAGAAGATCGGCGTTTGGAACTCCAATCAGCCACATTCAAGTTGCGGCAAAAGATAAAGACAACGTGCGAGTTGCAGCTTTTCAAATTACTAACTTACTAACACGATTGCACGGTAGAAAAGACTTTGTAGTCGTCGCCAACAAATCTTTTCAAGAATTAGTCTCGCAGGTGACAGGAGTACTATCGCTGATGCTGGGAGCGATCGCGGGTGTATCGCTGTTTGTTGGCGGCGTAGGCATCATGAATATTATGCTGGTGTCAGTCACCGAACGCACGCCAGAAATCGGCTTGCGTAAAGCAATTGGAGCGACTCCCCAAGCAATTTTGGCACAATTTTTAGTTGAATCAATTATTCTCTCAGTATCGGGTGGCTTAATCGGTACGGCGATCGGTATCAGTGGTGTGGCGATCGTTGGTGTATTAACCCCACTCCAACCCAGCGTTCCCATTGCCGCGATCGCTCTAGCGGTAGGGATTTCTGGTGGTGTCGGACTCATATTTGGCGTAGTTCCCGCCCGTCGCGCCTCCCAACTCGACCCGATTATCGCTTTGAAAAATAGTTAGGATGAGTGGTAATTGGTAGTTGGTAGTTGGTAGTTGACGGTTGACGGTTGACGGTTGACTGACAACTGATAACTGATAACTGATAACTGATAACTGATAAATGACTAATCTAAAAACTATTACTAAACCAGTTATCGTCCGTTTGGAAAATATCTCTAAAATTTATGGTTTTGGAGAAACAGAGGTGCGGGCGCTAGTCGATGTCAATTTAATTGTGGAACAAGGCGAATATTGTTCGATTATGGGCGCGTCTGGTTCTGGTAAGTCTACAGCTATGAATATGATTGGCTGTCTCGATCGCCCGACCAGCGGACACTACTATTTAGATAATTTGGATGTCGCTCAGTTAGATGATGCTGACTTAGCACATATTCGCAATCTCAAAATTGGCTTTGTCTTCCAACAGTTTCACCTGTTACCTCAACTCAGCGCTTTAGAAAATGTGATGCTACCGATGGTTTACGCTGGGATCAAACCAGCCGAACGCCGCGATCGCGCTACAGCCGCACTCAAGCGCGTTGGTTTGGAAAATCGCCTGCACAATAAGCCCAATCAACTTTCTGGCGGACAACAACAAAGGGTAGCAATTGCCAGGGCGATCGTGAATCAACCAGTTTTGCTCCTAGCAGACGAACCGACTGGCGCTCTCGACTCTCGTACCACCCAAGAAGTTTTGCAGATATTTGGCGAACTCAATGCCAGTGGGATCACAATTATTATGGTGACGCACGAACCAGACGTAGCAAAGCAAACTCACCGAATTGTTTGGTTTCGCGACGGTCAAGTCATCCACTCACACCTAACTCCCGATGATATCGGTCAAGTTGCAGCTTCTTAGTAGGAAGTTTTGAGAATTTATTGAACTCTGTTGCATGAAAAAAACCCGCAGTAGCGGGTTGCGATTGCACTTGCACAAATTAAAGACTAGAAGTTTTGCCTGTCTGAGCTTGAGTTTCTATAGGCTTAATATCGGTGTAACCCATATTACTTGAAATTGTGCGGAAGATCGAAATCTGATCTTCAAAATCGAGTCCTTCAATTTGGGAAAGTAAATTCTTAATTGGCTCAGATGCTTGATAATTTGAAGGCATTCCGACAACAGTATCACCCATAGCTTGCGCCCAAGCATACCAAACCATCAGTTGATTATTTTCTTTCAATGCACCGTAGGCGCGAGAATATTCTGTATCTTCTTTGTTAACGATCTGCCGCATAATTGCCAGCTGCTCGTCATCCGATAATTCGTAGTAATCTCCTAGCAGTCTTGGTGCTAGTTCAGGCTCGGCAGCAGTTGGTGCAGCTGGAGTGATTGAATCTCCCATCTTTTTGTAAACCAAATAAAACCAAGCCAACTTAGCGTCAGTGTCTAAAGCATCAAAAGCTTTTACGACTTTTTGAGTCTCGGCAGAAAGTGCTTGAGACCGATCTGGATTGAAGCTTGATGTCATTGCTGATATCCCAGTTAATTTAAACTCTCAAGCTTAGGGTTATCAGAGTTGGGGGACGCAATTCGCCCTCCGAGAGAGATAGTTTTAGCTGGTGAGAACTTATATCTTTAGTAGCAGAAACGGCAACGACAGTAGAAAGAGAAGGGATGAGAGAAAAATCTATCTTAGTGAGGTTATGAGAGTAGGCGATCGCATTGATAAGATTGCCTCACGACTAAAATAATTTTAATAGGAGTGACCCATGCCAGAAGAGATTAAACCCAATCCTAACGAAACTCCTACACAAGATGCTCAGCTAGCAGCTGAGAATATAGCTACTGGTGCAGAAAAAGCTCCGACGGTGGATGTTGAGGCAGATTATGCCGCTGCCCAGCAATACAGCGTTAGCGAAATCGATCGTAAGGGCGAAGGTGCGATGGCGGCTGAAAAGGTGACTCAACCTGAATTCCAAGTGTCCGAGTCAGTCGAACAGCAAACAGTAGCTAAGCCAACGGGAGATCCAGCTGACTACATGGATATGGCAAAGGATGTGAATTCTCCTTCAAAGGAAATCAACCAAGAATCGAAGTCAATCGGAAATCCATCTGATTACATGGATATGGCAAAGGATGTGAATTCGTAGTTTGAAGTAGAGAGATAAATAGAGACGTTCCCGCGAGCGTCTCTACGTTTTTGTCTGGGATAATATACCTCTTTGTTGCAAAACTGGACGGGCTGCTTGTCTGAGTTTAGGTAACTGTCTGGTAAATAACAGCGAACCGATAATACAAAAACTTCCACCAATAATTAAAGTATTAGTAGCACCAATGCGATCGGCAGCAAATCCAGCAAATAAGTTACCAAATGGAACCATTCCTAAAAAGGACATGGTGAATAAACTCATGACTCGTCCGCGTTTATCATCTTCAACAATAGTTTGAATGACAGTGTTGCTGGAGGAAATAGTCAGAATAGAACCTAATCCTATTAGCGCAGACATCAGAGTGGATAACCACAGCATTCTTGACAAGGAAAAAAAGATAATTCCCAGGCCGCAAAGTGCTGGAGCTAAAGCAATGACTTTGCCCAAACCAACAACTGTTTTGCGCGTGCTTAAATAAATTCCTCCCCCAATTGCCCCCACTCCCGAGGCTGCCATTAATAAGCCTAAAGTGCGTGCGTCTCCAGCTAAAATTTTGGTGGCAAATATGGGAACTAAGGTAATATAAGGCATTGCCATTAAACTAAATAAAGCTAGTAATAGCAAGGTCGAGCGGATCGGAGAAAAGTTGTAGGCGTAAACAAATCCTTCTTGCAATCTTTGCAATGGGTTGGCGGTTGTAACGACTATTTTCTTTGGTTTTAAGCGCATTGCCATTAAAGCCGCAATGACAGCAATATAGCTGACACTGTCAATTAAAAAACAGTAAGCAGCGCCAATTCTAGCAATCAAAATTCCCGCGATCGCAGGTCCAACTAACCGTCCGCCATTAACTAGAGAAGAATTCAACGCGATCGCACTAGCTAAATCGTCTCTCTTCTCGACCATTTCAGGCACAAATGCTTGTCTAGCCGGAGCATCTACAGCATTAATGATACCTTGAAATAAACTCAAAATAATAAAATGCCAAATATGAATCGTGCCTGATAGCGCTAACACTGCTAGTGCTAGAGACTGAATCATAGCTAATATTTGAGCAATAACTAAAATTTTATGTGTATTGAATCGGTCTACTAAAACTCCACCCCAAACGGCTAAGAAGAAGCTAGGGATTTGACTGGAAAATCCCACAATACCCAGCATGAGTGCTGAATTCGTGAGTTTGTACACTAACCAAATTGTTGCCGTTTGCGTCATCCACGTACCGATTAATGAAACCCCTTGTCCAAAGAAAAATAGACGGTAGTTTCTCGATCTCAAAGCAGGTACGATCGCAATATTTGCAAGTCTATTCATTTTTTAGCTAGATTCAGGAAAGCACTTATTTATTAAATAAATACTTGGTTGCTTCGGAACACCATCCAGAGAACTATTGTTGAAACATATTATTTAGAATCCATTGCCAATAATAATTTCTCTACGTCCGGCGATCGCTGTGTATGAGTAACAGTGGAATTGTTAGTTTTTAGGAAAGATTGGCGATCGCTTGGTCAATTAATCTGGAAAACAATTGGCGTTCTTCCAAAGAAAAGCCTTGCATGGCTTGCTCTCTCAGATCTAAAGCGATTGGGGGTAATATATTTTCTAGTTCTCGACCAGCACCCGTCAGCCAGATCCGCCAAATGCGGCGATCGCGAGGGTCGCGTTCTCTGCGGATCAATCCTCGTTCCTCCATGCGATCGAGGACTCCCGTTAAAGTCCCTCCTACCTGCTGCAATTTCTCCCCAATGCTACAAGTGGCTAAGCCATCTTCCTCCCACAAACAGCACAACACGACCCAGTGAAAGGGTGTCAGACCAAAGGGTTCGAGGCGTTCTTGAAATCTGCGACTCCCCAACTGACCTAACAGCTTAATGCGGTAGCCAACGCTATACGGCGCTAAAATTTCTCGCAATGGCTCGGCAATTTTTTGTTCGGTAGAAGTAGAAGGCATGTTGGGGATATTTCGCATACGTAACATTACTATTTTAGCTAAATTCTTCCGAGTTTGACAATCTGTCATAACTGTCTCTAAAAATGTAACCACAAAGCAAGTGGGTAATTTCGTATAGCAGAGCATGGATTGTTGCATTCATTTGTAGATCGTGCCTCTTGCTCGCACAAATATAACTTCAGAAATAGTTTTGTTACTAGTCGGAATTACAATCGCGAGTGATGCTGGTTTGACAGGGAATAATTTTAGATGTACGAAGGATTTGGATTGAATTCAGGGTTCGGTGTAAGTTTACTTGTGCAAAAAAACACATTGTCGTGCAAGATGGAAAAAATCAAAATAGCGCGATCGCAGTTATTCGACCGGAAGTTATTGCTGAAAAGGCAACTCTAGGGTAGAATTGCCCGAATTCAAACTTTTGATTATGATGCTCACAAGTCAGAGTGATTGGTTCAACGATCGAGATTGAACGATCGCGAGATCGATCCCGTTAACTTATACAGGTGCAGCCTTGCCAGAGTCTTTAAAAACCAGCTCCGAACAGAGCGATCGCGACCGACACTTTCGTACCGATCATCTCAATGCCGACCTCAAAAAGCGTTCCGTACGCGGCGGAGCAGTGACGCTGGTAGCTCAAGCTTGTAAGTTTACCTTGCAAATGGGTTCTACAGTCATTTTAGCCCGCTTGCTAGCCCCGCAGGATTACGGTTTGGTTGGGATGGTGACTGCCGTGACGGGTTTTGTTGCCTTGTTTAAAGATATGGGGTTGTCGATGGCAACTATCCAAAAGGCAGAAATTAACCACCGCCAGATTAGCAACCTGTTTTGGGTAAATATTGCCGTTAGCCTGTTATTAACTCTCGTAACTTGCGCGATCGCTCCCGTTGTCGCCGTATTTTACAACGAACCCCGTTTAACCTTAATTACCGTCGTTTCAGCAATTGGTTTTCTGTTTGGAGGCTTAACAGTCCAGCATCAAGCTTTGCTCAACCGCCAGATGCGATTTACGGCTTTGGCAGCAATTGATATTGTGGCTATGGGTTTTGGAGTCATCAGCGCTTTAGTTTTAGCCTGGTATGGTGCGGGATATTGGGCATTGGTAGTCATGCAAATCGCGATCGCGATCGCTCAAATGGGAGGTGCGTGGTTGTTGTGTAGCTGGCGACCGAGTTTGCCACAACGACACGCTCATATTCGCGAATTATTGACTTTTGGCAGCCATCTCACGGGCTTCAACGTAATTAATTACTTTGCCCGCAACCTAGATAACATTTTAATCGGTCGGTCTTGGGGTGCGGGACAACTAGGGCTGTACTCCAAAGCTTATGGCTTGTTACTCTTACCATTGCAACAAATTAACGCCCCGATTACTGCGGTTGCGATTCCTAGCTTAAGCCGATTACAGGCAGACCCGCAGCAATTTCGCCACTACTACCTCAAAGCAGTCTCGCTAGTTACATTTCTCACGTTGCCTTTAGTTATCCTGTCGATCGCGATCTCTGAAGAAGTGGTGACGCTAATTCTCGGTTCTCAATGGCGAGAAGCTAGTTTTCTCTTTCGGTTTCTCGGTGTCGCCGCCATATTTCAACCACTTTGCAATACGGCTGGATGGTTGTATATTGCTACAGGCAAAACAGACCGCATGTTGAAATGGGGCGTATTTGCTTCTAGTTTGACAGTGGTATCGTTCTTTATCGGTCTGCCTTATGGAGCGCGGGGAGTTGCTTTATGCTATGCCGTAGCAATGCTCTTACAAGTTTATCCTTGTATGTATTATGCAACTCGCGGTTTAGAAATTAAGACGAGCGATTTATTCTCGGCGATCGCCCAATCGCTTGCTGCTGCTTTTATGGCGGGGCTTGCCACAATTGGAGTTAAATTTGTACTCAATCCGATTTTACCAGTGTGGGGAATCGCGATCGCTTGCACGTTAGTGATGGCAGGATTTTACGTGGCGATCGTGTTTTACTTGTTTGGCAAGAAATCTTTTTATCTGTCCTTCCTGCAAGAATTTAAACAACGACGATGAAAGTAGCGACACCTGCTAAATACACTTATCAAGTCCAAGAACGGGGCGATCGCGTGCGTCCCAACCGCTTTCACTCCCGCTATGCAATTCTCAATTTGCTGCTGGAAAAGTTACAGTACCTAGTTGAATCTGAGTTGCTTGTCCCAGGAGAAAAGTTACTTGATTACGGTTGTGGTAACAAGCCTTATGAATCGTTATTTAAACAAAAATTCGCTCGCTACATTGGGGCTGACTTTCCAGGTAACGATCGCGCAGAAATTGCGGTTGGTCCCCAAGGACAACTACCAATTGCTGATGCAAGTATTGATTGCGTCCTCTCTTCTCAGGTTTTGGAACATGTAGAACAACCTCAAGTCTATTTGAAGGAAGCTTATCGAGTCCTCAAGCCAGGTAGCGCTTTGGTGCTTTCGACTCACGGAATTTGGCGATATCATCCCGATCCTTGCGATTACTGGCGCTGGACGGCTGCTGGTTTGCAACGGGAAATCGTTCGAGCTGGGTTTGAGATCGTATCGGTGCAAAGTGTATTTGGGATGGCATCTGCTGGGCTGCAACTTTGGCAAGATGCTACGGAAGAGAAAATACCAGGTCGTTTGCGCAAATTCTACATCTGGTTGCTTCAACGGGCGATCGGTTGGATGGAATCGCGCCATCCCGATGAGTTATCTAACGATGCAGCAGTGTATATTATCCTTGCTAAAAAGTCGATAGGGCAGGAGACTGTTTTATCCCACTTGTAGCTTTTCTAGCGCAGAATTTTATTGTATCATTTTCAGCAAAAAAGGAGAAATTCAAATCTATGGTGGTTAGTCCAGTTGAAACTTTCTACAACAACTTTTCTCCAACTTTTATTCGAGATTACGTTTACGGTAACGAACGTATCGATCGCCAGCTAGAGTTTTTTACAAAGGCAATTCATCCCGATACGGCAAGAATATTAGTTATTGGTTGTGGTTCGGGACAAGGGACTCATTTTATTGCTAAATGGATCGCCAAAAAAGCTCAGATTTTAGCAGTAGATATTAGTTCGGAAAATCTTCGTTTGGCTCGGAGTTTATTTAGTCATCCTCGAATTGAATATCGCCAAGTTAACGTGGTGACAGAAGTAATTGAGGGAAATTGGGATACGATCGTTTTACCTGATGTTTACGAACATATCCCTCTAGCAGCAAGGGGAGATTTACATCGTAAATTCAACGCTTTGCTGAGTCCTCAAGGCAAAATTTTGTTTACGATTCCTAGCCCAGGAAAGCAAGCAGCACTCTACGCATCGGGCGAAGGTTTGCAAGTCGTGGATGAAGTCGTCACGCTCGAAGATTTGGTTGAAGTAGGAAAAGCAGTTGAAGGAACGCTGACCTATTGGAGTACAATTTCTGTATGGAACACAAACGATTATATCCACGCGATTGTGGAACGAAAAGCGGCAGAAATTGGCACGATCGCCCAACAAGATTATTTACCAATTAAAGGGTTCAGTTCTCTGCGGCAAAATTTATCTTATCGTGGCTTAGTTACCCTCACAAATTTACCTGGAATTGTTCGGGCTACAAGATGGTGGAAGCGCCAACGAGTGCAAAAGTTAGTGAAGGGCGATCGCTTTTAGATAATAGAGTTGTTTCTACTTGGTTTTAGATGAAAATAGCCTTTGTCGTGCAGGAATTTCCAGCTTTGTCTGAAACCTTTATCCTGAATCAAATTTCAGGTTTAATCGATCTAGGACATGAGGTAGATATTTATGCCGTTCAGCCGCGATCGCAAGATTCAAAAGTGCATCCAGATGTCGAAAAATATGACTTGCGATCGCGAACTTTTTATGCTGCTAAAATGCCTGATAATCGCTGGCAACAATGGTTGAAAGGATTGGGTTTGATCGCAACTAACTTCCCCAAAGCACCTCATGCGATCGCGCGATTGCTTTATTCTGAATCTGTCAAACAAGTCAGCCGACTCACGCTGATTTATGAGTTAACTCCTTGGCTAAGACGCAGTAGATCGTATGATATCATTCACTGCCATTTTGGGATGAATGGTGTGAAAGCATCTGTATTAAAAGAAATTGGGGCAATTCAAGGTCGATTAATTACCGTATTTCACGGATTTGATATTACCATTTATCTTCAGCAAGTCGGCGATCGCGTTTACGATCGCTTGCTATCGACCGCAGATTTATTAATGCCAATTAGCAAGCTTTGGCAGCAAAAACTGATTGATTTAGGTGGCGACGAAAAGAAAATTGTCGTTCACCATATGGGAATTGATTGCGATCAATTTACCTTTAAACCGCGTCAATATAGCGATCGCGCAGTGCGGGTAATTACTATTGCGCGTCTGGTCGAAAAAAAAGGCGTAGAATATGGAATTCGTGCTGTAGCAAAACTAGCAAAAGATTTTCCCCAAATCGAATATCAAATAGTAGGAGACGGTTGCTCAAAAGACGAGTTACAAAGGCTAATTCAAGAACTTAAAGTAACCGATAAAGTGAAGCTATTAGGCTGGAAACAACAGCAAGAAATTACCGAACTTCTGTCTCAAGCTCACATCTATATGGCTCCCAGCGTGACAAGTAGAAATGGCGATCGAGAAGGTATTCCAGTTTCTTTAATGGAAGCAATGGCTTGCGGAATGCCAATTTTGAGTACCATGCATAGCGGCATTCCCGAACTCGTCGAACATGGCAAATCGGGATTTTTAGTACCAGAACGAGATGCGGATGCTTTAGCTGAAAAATTGAGTTATCTGCTAGAAAACCCCGAAGTTTGGCAAGAAATGGGCGTAGCAGGTCGAGCCTGTGTGGAACAATACTACAATATCCAGCGACTTAACGGACAACTCGTCGATATCTATCAAAAACTATTAGGTGCTTGAGGACACAACATTTAGCTTTGCAGCAAGAGTAGTAAGAAAAACTTCTGAATCGCGATTAGATATAATTCACCCAGGAGAAAGCAGAGAAATAGCATGGCGGCGCTGACAAAGATTGTATAGGTTTTATCGGAACAAAGTAATAAAATACACAAAAAAAAATTTATGGCACTCGGACAACAAAGCTTCCTATTACCAGTTCCTACAGGCTCTCTACTCATACCTGAAACTGCACCAGCCGCTACCTCAGATAGAGACTTTCAGACAAATAGAGGACAAAAAAGCTATTCGGTACGCTTTTCTCTGATAATACCTACATATAACGAAGGAAAAAACATTCAGGCGATCGTCAGCATTCTCACGAATTTGCTCGATCCAGTTTTGCCAGAAGATTATGAATTAATCGTCGTTGACGATGATAGCCCGGATCGGACTTGGGAAATTGCTCAGCGTCTAATGGTAGAGTACCCCCAATTGCGGGTAATGCGACGAACTACAGAAAAGGGACTTTCTACAGCCGTGGTGCGCGGTTGGCAAGCAGCCAATGGAGAAATTTTAGGCGTAATTGATGGCGACCTACAACATCCACCACAAGTCTTGTTGAAACTCTTAGCTGCGATGAACGATGGTGCAGATTTAGCTGTAGCTAGTCGTCACATTGAAGGTGGGGGAGTGAGTAGCTGGAGCGCGGTACGTCGCTTTTTGTCAAGAGGCGCACAACTATTAGGCTTGGTCATCTTACCGCAAGTGGTGGGGCGCGTGTCTGACCCCATGAGCGGTTATTTTATGATACAGCGACAAGCGATCGCTGGAGCAGCTCTCAGTCCTGTAGGCTACAAAATTTTGATTGAAGTCTTGGGACGAGGAGACATTAAAGAAATTGCCGAAGTTGGTTACGTTTTCCAAGAACGGCGCGAAGGCGAAAGCAAAGTTACGTGGAAGCAGTATGTAGACTATATCAAGCACTTGGTCGGACTGCGAGTTTCGCGAGGACGGATCGGCAGAATTCGGCAAAAAATTAATTTCCCGATTGGCAGATTTATCCGCTTCGGTGCGGTGGGTTTCAGCGGTGTATTTGTCGATATGGCAGTTTTATATCTCCTCCACGATCCGAGTGGTTTGGGATGGGGTTTGACGCGCAGTAAAGCGATCGCGGCGGAAGCTGCTATTATTAATAACTTTTTCTGGAACGATGCTTGGACGTTCAGCGATATGTCCCGACAGCAACGCGGTTGGCGCAAGCGGATCAAGCGGTTGTTAAAATTTAATATCGTCTGCTTGATGGGTTTGGTGTTGAATATCCTGCTGTTGAATGTCCTGTACAACACTTTGCACGTTCACTATCAAATCGCCAATCTTCTCGCGATCGCGATCGTCACGTTCTGGAACTTCTGGATTAACCTCAAACTCAGCTGGCGCGTCACCGAAAGCAGTGACTAGTGGCTAGTGGCTAGTGGCTAGTGGCTAGTGGCTAGTGACTAGTGATTAGTGGCTGGTGGCTAGTAAATTCCGACTTACGACTTACGACTTACGACTTACGACTTACGACTTACGACTTACGACTTACAACTTACCATGTCTCGCCCAATTTACTTAGATTGCCACTCGACTACGCCGCTAGATGAAAGAGTTTTGCAGGCGATGTTACCCTACTTTCGAGAGCATTTTGGTAATCCGTCGAGTAACAGCCACGTTTACGGCTGGGAAGCAGAAGCGGCGGTGAGACAAGCAAGGGAAATATTGGCAGATGCGATCGCGGCTACGCCAGAGGAAATTGTCTTTACGAGTGGAGCGACGGAAGCAAATAATTTAGCTATTAAAGGGGTGGCTGAGGCTTATTTTCAGAAAGGACGGCACATTATTACGCTGGCGACAGAGCATAATGCTGTTATCGACCCTAGCGAATATTTGCGATCGCTCGGTTTTGAGGTGACGTTTTTACCCGTGCAAATCGACGGGTTAATCGATCTAGAAGAATTAGCACAAGCATTCCGTCCCGATACGATTTTAGTCTCGGTGATGGCAGCAAATAACGAAATTGGTGTATTGCAACCGTTAGCAGAGATTGGCAAAATGTGCCGCGATCGCCAAGTTTTATTTCATACTGATGCTGCACAGGCGATTGGTAAAATTCCACTCGACGTGCAGGCGATGCAGATCGATTTAATGTCGCTGACGGCGCACAAAGTGCATGGACCAAAAGGGATTGGTGCTTTGTACGTGCGAAGGCGCAATCCTAGAGTCCAACTAGCACCACAGCTACACGGCGGCGGACAAGAACGGGGAATGCGTTCTGGGACTTTGTATACGCCGCAGATTGTTGGTTTTGGTGAAGCAGTCGCGATCGCCTTGGCAGAACGGGAGACAGAGGCAAAGCGCCAAATGCAACTACGCGATCGGCTGTGGCAAAAGTTGAGCCAATTAGACGGGGTGTATTTAAATGGACATCCCAGCCAAAGGTTGCCTGGTAATTTGAACGTTAGCATCGAGGGTGTTGACGGCACGGCGCTGCATTTGGGCTTACAACCTGTTGTAGCGGTGTCCTCCGGTGCGGCTTGTTCTTCTGCCAAAACAGCCTCGTCTCACGTTTTACTAGCCTTGGGGCGCTCGGAACAGCTAGCTTATGCCTCAATTCGATTTGGGATTGGGCGGTTTAATACGATAGAGGAGATCGATCGCGTGGCAGAACACGTTGTGGCGACAATCTCCAGCTTGCGACGGCAAAAACAGTTAACAGTTGTCAGTGACTAGTGGCTAGTGGCTGGTGGTTAGCAACCAACAACTAATAACTAATGACCAATGACCGCTAAAACAGCTTTTTCACTCCGTCGTGATAGTCTAACTTGGCGTATGCGCCGTTTTTAGCTTGAGCGATCGAAAAGAGTTGCCAAAAAGGGTTTTGAGATTTCAGCACCGACGAATTTGCATAGGCAGCTTTGGCTAAATCGTAGACCTTCTGAGGTTCCATAGCACGATTCACAAACAAAGCAGAAAAAGTAGCAGCGGTATTTACGGCTTGTTTTTGCCAAGGGTAGGTATTGCCAGGAACGGTTGCAGGTAAATACAAAGGCGATTTAGTTTTGGGAAATATTGCTTCTGGTTTGAGTGATTGGACGTTAATCGATAACAATTTCAGGTTCTTCCCCTGCTGAGCAGTAATCTTTTTCAATAACGGCGCACCCATACCAGCAGTATAGAAAGCGGCATCGAGTTCCCCAGATATAACTTGGGCGATCGCATCTGCAACTTCTGCGGTCACGAGATTCTCTTGAGTAACATCCAGATCGTGCAGTTGATAGAGTAAAATTGCACTGACGTAAGTGCCTGAGTTTTCGGGACCAACTCCCACATTTTTACCAGCTAAATCTGTAAATTTATCGATTTTAGCCGTAGAGTTGACTATTAAGTGTACGTCTTCGTTGGTGACTGGAGCGAATACCTTAACATTATCTGCCAGTCGTGAAAGGCTTTCGTCAGATAAACTTTGCAAAAATGTGAGTACGTCTTGCTGAGCAAATGCTAAGTCAGCGCGGCCGCTGCCTAACTGTTGCAGGTTTTGGAAAGAGCCAGGAGACTCTCGAACGTCGAGTTTAAATCCAGAATCTTTGAGACTAGCAGCTAGTTCAGTAGCAGCTTGGTAATAAAGGCTATCTTTTCTAGCGGTGAGAACTGTTATACTTTCTTGGGCGATCGCGGCATCTTTCAGCAGTGGTTGCCCTAGTCCTAATATCAAAGCTGTCAAGACTAATAACAATAAGAATAATCTTTTACTCATAGATAGATGTTTTCCATCTAGGAAATGCTAACTAACTTAACAAAATAGATGAAAGAGAAAAAAAAGACAAGTCGCAGGCGATAATTAACTTTCAAACACAATACAGTTTGAAAAATGGGAATGGATAGCGGACGACCTATCGGTGTAGATTTGTTTGCAGGTGTTGGTGGGATGACGCTTGGTTTTGAGCAAGCAGGTTTTGATGTCCTGGCATCTGTGGAAATCGATCCGATCCATTGTGCAACCCATCAGTTTAATTTTCCATTTTGCTCGATTTTATGTAAGAGCGCGATCGATACTACAGGTGCAGAAATTAGAAATCGTTCGACAATAGGCGATCGCGATATTGATGTTGTCTTTGGCGGTTCACCCTGTCAGGGATTTTCGTTAATTGGCAAACGCACTTTGGACGATCCACGCAATGCGTTGGTACATCACTTTTTGCGATTGGTACTAGAGTTAAATCCAAAATATTTCGTGTTTGAAAATGTACCAGGATTAACTATTGGCAATCATCGGCAATTTCTTTCAGAATTAATTACAGCTTTTAGCGCTGGTGGGTACGAAGTCAAAACAGATTATCGGGTTTTAAATGCGGCAAACTATGGCGTACCTCAAGATCGAGCCAGATTATTTCTGCTTGGCTGTCGTTACGGTTTACCTCTGCCCGAATATCCTCAACCGATAACAAAACCCTCGCTCTCTCGTAAATCAAAATATATTTTAATTTTACCTCATTTAAAACCAACTCCCACAATTTGGGATGCACTATGCGACCTCCCAGTAGTAGAAATGTATCCAGAATTACTGCGACAAGATTGGGCAATCGTTGAATACGACAAACCCAGTCATTATAGTAGTAAAATGCGCGGTATTTTTGCTAACAATGATAACTACGCTGGCGATCGCTATTTCGAGCCGTGCTTATTAACTTCTAGTTTGAGAACTCGTCACGGTGACAGTTCTATTGCTAGATTTGCTACTACCAATTGGGGGGAAGTAGAGCCAATCAGCCACTTTTATAAACTTGCTCCTGAAGGTATTTGCAATACTTTGAGAGCTGGGACGGCGAGTAATTTGGGTGCTTTTACTTCACCCCGTCCGATTCATCCTTATAAGCCTAGATGTATTACTGTTAGGGAAGCCGCCCGATTGCATTCTTATCCCGACTGGTTTCGATTTCATCAGACAAAATGGCACGGTTTTCGCCAGGTAGGAAATTCTGTACCACCACTTTTAGCTCAGGCAATTGCCAGAGAAATTATCCGTGTTTTAGGAGTAGTACCAGTCAAACCAAAAGAAACACAACAGATGGGAAGCGATCGCCTACTTCAACTCAATATGACTCAAGCAGCGCGAATCTATGGTGTAGCGGCAAATGCGATCGCGCCAAGGTTAAGACAGAAGCGAAGAGAATGAGTGTCGTTTTCGGTATTGTTGACTAGAGTTGGTAGGCTATTTGTTTCTCGCTAGCCGAGAGTTATGGGCGATCGCGCCAGTCAAAAACTTTAAATTAAAAAAACTTTAAATAATGTCTCAGAATTCTGATAAAACTTAAAACAGAGGTGACTGAGAGCATACGTGATGGTGGCAGCAGCAGACTACCGAGAGATTGACATTGCCCCATTAATCGACCATACCTTGCTGATCCCGACGGCAACGCCCGCCCAGGTAGAACAGTGGTGTATGGAAGCAGACAGATTTGGATTTGCCGCAGTTTGTATCAACCCCGTCTACGTGCGGCAAGCAGCAGAATTGCTCCACGGCAAAAAACCAAAAGTTTGCACGGTGATTGGCTTTCCTACTGGAGCCACGACATCAGCGGTGAAGCTGTACGAAGCGCAAGAAGCAGCCGACAGCGGGGCGACTGAATTAGATGTCGTCATCAATTTAGGCTGGCTTAAAGCTGAGAAAATAGAAGCACTGCACCGAGAAATAGCCGAGATTTGCGCAGAAACGGGGCAAACAGTCAAAGTTATTTTAGAAACCACCCTTCTGACAGAGGCAGAAAAACGACTTGCCGCAGATATATGTATGGATGCGGGAGCAGCGTTTCTCAAAACAAGTACGGGATGGAATGGGGGTGCAACAGTGGCAGACGTGCGCTTACTTAAAGAAATTGCTAAGGAACGAGTCGGTATTAAGGCATCGGGAGGAATTCGCACTATAGACCAGGCAATAGAGCTAATATTGGCAGGGGCGACGCGACTAGGTACATCTCGTAGCGTCGATCTACTCCGCCAGCGCGATAACCTGGAAAAAGAGACAAGCTTCGAGGAGCGAGGAGTGAGGAGTGAGGGGTAAGTGGAATTAAATATAGACAAGTAGAATTATTACTGTTTCTCCGCCTCTGTTTCCCTAATTTTTTCCCTCGCTCCTCACCCCTCACTCCTTACCCCCTAATTTATGAGTCGTACCTACAAAGCCACTGGAATTAATTTAAAGAGTATGCCTTTGGGTGAGGCGGATCGGTTGCTGACGATTTTGACTCAGGAGTTTGGTTTGATCCGAGCTGTTGCGCCTGGGGTGAGAAAGCAAAATTCAAAGATTGGTGGTAGAAGTGGGTTGTTTGTCGTCAACGAATTGTTGATTGCTAAGGGGCGATCGCTCGATAAAATTACTCAAGCTGAAACCCTAGAGTCCTACCCCGCTCTGGGTCAAGACTTAGGTAAGCTAGCAGCTAGCCAGTATTTGGCAGAAATGGCGATGTGTCAAGCTTTGAGCGAACAACCCCAAACTGAATTGTTTTACTTGCTCAACGAGCATCTTAAACGCCTGGAACAATTGCCTAAATCTTCAGGATTTTCTATCTTGGCTCATCTATGCCATGCAGCGTTTCACCTGTTAGCTTTGGCAGGGGTTGCGCCCCAAGTTCAAGCTTGTTCTTTAACGGCAAATTCCCTGACTCCAGATTTTTCTACTCCTGACTGGCAAGTAGGATTTAGTACATCAGCAGGGGGAACGGTAAATTTGTCTGCTTGGGAAAATGCATCGGCTACAGGCAAAAATAGCGATCGAAACAAATCCATAAAACCTGATGATGTTACTAATACCAAGATTTTGCCATCTACGGGCAGAGTGGCAGAGGCGATCGGTACGGGTTATCGGGCGATCGCCCACAAGCAAGAGAAACTCGTACTCGATCGGCGGCTAAATGCCGCAGAACTAACTCTATTGCAACATCTGTCTCAGGCTAATCTACCTGCGATCGCTGATTTGCATCACCATGATTGGTTATCCATCGAACGCATTTTGCGTCAGTACGTACAGTATCACTTCGGTCGCCCAATTCGGTCAGCTGCCCTAATCGATAGTTATTTCGCTTCCCTGCCGAGTCCTTTAACAGAAAATCATGCAACCGTTTGATTTAGATACAAGAAATATCAAGCCATCCTCTGCTGAGGCTAATTCCCTCAGAAGTCCCATTGGAGGTCACGCTGCTAATTCGCGGTCTACGCCATCTACGCCCAGATATTTATCTAGTAAAAAGCAAATAAATCAAAATTCTGTAGCTGAAAATACAAATTTCCCAGAAAAAACCAACACTCAAGAAAACAGTGAATTGTATATGAGAGAGGCAGATGACAAGCTGCCAAAAATAGAGCAGTTAAATGAAACTGTTAGAAATGGCGTAGTTACAAAAACGCTAGAAAGTAAGGATAGCGCGATTGCCACGGAGTTGGGTGGCTCAAACGGCAGTTCTCAAGTGCATGGAGACGAGCCACCATCTGAAGAGCCACAAGGATTTTTGCCCGTTTTGCGCAACCGCAATTTTCTCTCTTTATGGAGCGGTCAAGTCTTTTCTCAACTCGCTGATAAAGTTTATTTAGTGATGACGATCGCGATCGTTTCCAGCCGCTTTCAAGCCAGCGATCAAAGTATCAGCGGCTGGGTTTCGGCGATTATGATGGCTTTTACCATCCCCGCAGTCTTATTTGGCTCAGTTGCAGGGGTATTTGTCGATCGATGGTCGAAAAAGATTGTACTCGTAGTGACAAACTTGCTACGGGGCGTTTTTGTGTTGTCAGTCCCATTTCTGTTGTGGTTCACGCAAGACTGGCATTCAATTTTTAATTTGCCCGTAGGCTTTGCGATTCTTTTAGGATTATCGTTTGCGATCTCGACACTGACACAGTTCTTTGCTCCAGCCGAACAAGCAGCGATTCCGTTAGTCGTGGAGCGAAGACACTTACTATCAGCTAACTCGCTTTACACCACGACAATGATGGCTTTGGTGGTTGTGGGATTTGCGGTAGGAGAACCGTTACTGGCGATCGCCGATACAATTACCGATCGTATTGGTGTCGGTACGGGTATGGGTAAGGAAATCGTTGTTGGCGGGAGTTACGCGATTGCCGGACTGATTTTATTTCTCCTCAAAACTGGCGAAAGTCTGCCCGATAGCGATCGAGAACCGCCTCACGTTTTGCAAGACTTGCGCGATGGACTGAGCTATCTGAGGCACAATCGCCGCGTCCGCAATGCTCTCCTCCAGCTAATCATTTTATTTTCGATCTTTGCAGCTTTAACCGTGCTTGCCGTGCGGCTAGCAGAAGTCATTCCAGGGTTAAAATCTTCTCAGTTTGGCTTTCTGTTAGCGGCTGGCGGCGTTGGAATTGCCTCTGGTGCAACTCTCCTCGGTCAATTCGGTCAACGCTTTTCCCACGCTCAGTTAAGTTTGTGGGGTTCTGTGGGCGTAGCAGCCTCCTTAGTCGGTCTATCGATGTTCTCCCAACAACTGTGGTTTGCTTTAGCATTGATTGCGCTGCTAGGGGCTTGTGCTGCCTTAGTAGCGATCCCCATGCAGACCACAATTCAAAAAGAGACTCCGCCTGACATGCATGGTAAAGTCTTTGGTCTCCAAAATAATGCCATTAATATTGCTTTGTCTCTACCCCTAGCACTGGCTGGTTTAGCCGAGACATTAATTGGTTTACAGGCAGTTTTTCTAAGTTTAGCCGTAATCGCGATCGCAGGAGGTCTCTTAACCTGGTATATTTGCCGTACAGAGACCCAGATTGTTAGTTAGTTATTATCAACGAGAGGCTTTGGGGGGAATTAAGGGAGTAGGGAGCAGGGAGCAGGGAGCAGGGGAAAGAGAGAGTCGCGGAGCTGAGGGAACTGAGGGAGCTGAGGGAGAGAATTGACTCACCACGCACCACACCCACACCCCACACCCTACACCCTACACCCTACACCCCACACCCCACACCCGACTCCCTAAGTCTCTTACTAGATCGGAAAATCGAGCCGCAACCGAATGCATATTGCCTGGATTGGAAAAAAATCACCCTTTTGTGGCAATGTTACTTACAGTCGAGAAGTTACTAATGCCTTGCTAGACCGAGGAAATCAGGTTAGTTTTCTTCACTTCGCTCAAGAAGAAGAAGAAGCTAAGCGGGATAATTGGCCCGACTGCCCAGAAGTCCCTCTACCTTTCCTCTATAAGTCTCAAGTCTATACAATCCCGACTTTAGGGGCAACAAAGGTTTTAACTCAGTCGCTACGGGAGTTAAAACCAGATTTAGTTCATGCATCTTTAACGCTATCTCCCCTAGATTTCATCCTGCCAGAGATTTGCGAGGAGCTGAACCTGCCTCTTATTGCAACTTTCCACACTCCCTATGCTGGTAAAGGGGCAAAACTCGTATCGGGTACTCAATTGCTGGCATATCAACTGTATGCTCCATTTTTAATCAACTACGATCGCGTTATCGTCTTTTCGGAAGTCCAGCGAGAGTTGTTTGCCAAAATGGGTTTGACTGCTGACAAAGTAGCAGTGATCCCCAACGGCGTAGACGTACAGAAATATAGTCCTGGGACTTCACGTATCAAGCAAGAATTCCACGCCGAACGACTATTCGTCTATCAAGGTCGAATTGCTGCGGAAAAAAATATCGAAGCATTGCTTCGCGCCTGGAAGCAAGCGGATATGAAACCTAGTAGTAAATTGCTCATGGTAGGTGATGGTCCCCTTACCGCTTCTTTGCGACCTTTCTACAGCGCAGAATTTGGTATTTACTGGCTGGGATATATTGCTGATGAAAATCGACGGTTGGAGATTTTGCGTGGTAGCGATGTGTTTGTTTTGCCGTCTTTGGTAGAGGGATTGTCAATTTCTTTGTTAGAGGCAATGGCTTGTGGTCTGGCATGTTTAGCTACAAATGTGGGTGCAGATGGGGAAGTGTTAGAAAATGGCGCTGGTGTAGTTCTCACTCCCAGGCGCGTCACGTCACAACTATCAACTCTGCTACCTTTGTTTCAAGATCATCCAGAACTTACCATCTTACTAGGGCAAAAAGCGCGACAGCGAGTATTAGAGCGCTATACCCTGAGTCAGAATATCGATCGGCTAGAGCAGCTTTATGACAGCGTATTGTCACAACGGCAAAGTTCAAAAATTCTCAGTTCTAAGTTTCGCGCTCGACTATAGATAAATTGTAGAAGATAAATTGTAGAGGCGCTCCCGGGAACGCCTCTACAATTTATCTATTCAACCAACCAGCACTTAAAACTACTGTTAAACCTAAAAACGTTACTACCAATGCCCAAGTAACGCGGTTTAGCGTTGTTTCTGCACTTTTGGTACTGCTAAATAACTGTGCCTGACCGCCGATCGCACCGATCCCATCACCTTTGGGACTGTGCAGTAGTACCAAAACAATCAAACCCACGGCAGAAAATGCCCAGATAGCTTCAAGAACTGTAGTAACTGTCATAGTGCGAATTAGCTCAGATAGCGCAAAAAAAGTATAGCTTACTTGCTTACTTATTTAACTTTACCAGCCCATTCTGACAGGAGTACGGGAAGATTGAACTTCATACTTAGCTGGGGCAATTAAAGATTGACCAGTCATCTCTGCTGGTTGGGGAAGCTGCAAGATTTCTAGAATCGTCGGTGCGAGATCGGCAAGCTTGCCGTCACTCCTAAGCGCTACCTCTGTACCGTAGCCGGGTATCTTCGCTTTTTCGCCTTCAATCAGTATTAAAGGAACTGGATTTGTCGTATGTGCCGTCCAGGGATTACCACGTTCGTCTCGCATGTACTCGGCATTACCGTGATCGGCAGTAACTATAGCCGTGCCTCCTACTTGACCGATACTTTCCAATAAATGTCCCAAACAGCGATCGACAGTCTCAATTGCTTCAACAGTTGCTGGAATCTCGCCTGTATGACCCACCATATCGGGGTTGGCGTAGTTAATGACTACCAGAGAGTAAATTTGTTGCTTTATCGCGGCGATCGCTACATCTGTCACCGCTTCAGCTGACATGGCTGGCGCTTTGTCGTAGGTCGCTACCATCGGACTCATCACCATTTCCCGATCTTCACCTTCAAATGGGTCTTCTAAGCCGCCATTGAAGAAGTAAGTAACGTGGGCATATTTTTCTGTTTCTGCGGTGCGAAACTGCTTGAGTCCGTGTTGAGCAATGACTTCACCTAAAATGTTATTGAGATTCTGCGGCTCAAAAGCGATGGGGACGGAAAGTTCGGAGTCGTACTGCGTAAACGTGACAAATGATAAAGGCTCGATCTGCTGCCTTTCAAAGCCGTCAAAGTCTGGCTTGACGAAAGCATAAGTCAGTTGTCTGGCGCGATCGGGGCGAAAATTGTAAAAGAGTACGCCATCGCCTGGTTCTATCGCTCCCGGAGCGATCCGTGTAGGGATGACAAATTCATCAGTGACTCCCTCATCGTAGGAAGCTTGTAAGACCTCAACTGCCGATCGCCCGTCGCCTGCACCGTCTTGAGTCATCACATCGTAGGCACGTTTGACGCGATCCCAACGGCGATCGCGATCCATTGCATAGTAACGACCGCTGAGAGTGACGATCTGACCGACACCAATTAAATCTACGTGTTCTTGAATCTGTTTGAGAGCTTCTACGCCTTCTGTAGGTGTTGTATCACGTCCATCCGTAATTGCATGGATGCAGACCTGAGCGATCTTTTGTGCCTTTGCTAAGTCTAGCAATCCTAACAAGTGGCTTAAATGGGAGTGTACCCCACCTTCCGAGCATAAGCCGATTAGGTGCAGTTTACCATTTCTGTCTTTGACTTCTCGGCACAACTGAGCGATCGCTGCGTTTTGCCCAATTGAACCATCTTCGACCGCGTCTGTAATTCTGACTAATTCTTGCGGTACAACTCGCCCTGCACCAATATTCAGGTGTCCGACTTCCGAGTTGCCCATTTGACCCTCTGGCAACCCTACTGCTTTGCCTGAAGTGCGAATTAGAGTTCTGGGATAGACTGCCCAGAGGCTATCCATTACAGGAGTTTTTGCAGATGAAATCGCGTTACCGTCTGCTGCCTCGCGATAACCCCATCCGTCTAATATCACTAGCACCACGGGAGCAACAGGTGCTTGGGTCATACGATGTTACCCTTTACTTTTGTTAACTCAACCGTCATGATACCACTGCTGATTGTCTCTGCAAGGGTTTTTTTGCTGATTTTGTCATTTTCTCTACTATAACTTTCAGTTTTTCTACTGGGGATCGCTTCTGGGAGGGGCGAGGAGTGAGGAGTGAGTAATTTTAGATTTTAGATTTCAGATTTTAGATTGAACCTCCCCCTTGTCTTCCTTGTCTCCCTTGTCTTTTTTTCTAACCCCTACTCCCTTTCTTAGCGGCAGCTTTAGAGGCTTTGGCGGCTTTTTTAGCAGCTTTCTCGGCAGCAATCGCGGCTTGTCTTTCCTGTTCTCGTTCTTCTGCTAATTTATTTTGGTAGTAATGGTAATCTCCCAAATAAACTCGAAATTCTCCATCGCGGATTTCGATAATTTTGTTAGCGACTTGAGAGATGAAGTAGCGATCGTGAGAAACGATCAGTACCGTACCATCGTAATTTTGAATTGCTTCTTCCAGCATTTCTTTCGCTGGAATATCTAAATGATTTGTCGGCTCATCTAAAATCAATAAATTTGCCGGACGTAGCAGCATTTTTGCTAAAGCGAGACGGGCTTTTTCGCCTCCACTTAAGGCTGCAACTTTTTTAAATACCGTGTCGCCGCTGAATAAAAATCTTCCTAACAACGTGCGAACTTCTTCATTCGTCCAGTCGGGAACTTCATCATGGATCGTTTCCATGACGGTTTTGTTTAAATCTAAGGCTTCTGCTTGATTCTGCTCGAAATAGCTAGGAATCACGTTATGAGCGCCCAGTTCGACTACTCCTTCTGTCGGTTCCTCCATTCCCGTAATCAGACGCAGTAATGTAGATTTACCCGCACCATTGGGACCGAGAAAAGCAATGCGATCGCCTCTTTCTATTAAGAGGTTTCCACCTAAAAATAATATTTTGTCGTCGTATATATGGGTTAAATCTTGAATCTTCACCACTTCTCGTCCGCTACGAGGTGCGGGTGGAAAGCGAAAGTGCAGGGTTTTTAAATCTGATATCGGTGCTTCGACGCGCTCGATTTTATCTAATTGTTTCTCGCGGCTTTTTGCTTGCGTACTGCGAGTAGCACTAGCTCTAAACTTATCGACAAATGCTTGCTGTTTATCAAGCTCTTTCTGTTGCCGTTCGTAGGCACTTTGTTGGGCTTCCTTAGCTTCAAATTTTTGTTGTAAATAAATTGAATAGTTACCTAAGTATGTGGTGGAAACTCCTCTCTCAGTTTCGACAATTTGAGTGCAAAGGCGATCGAGAAATTCGCGATCGTGAGAAACAATTACCATCGGTGTAATTAACCCTTTCAGGTAATTTTCCAACCACTCAATAGTTTCTAAATCTAAATGGTTAGTCGGCTCGTCTAGAAGTAACAAATCGGGTTTTTGTAGTAAAATCTTGCCCAAACTCATCCGCATCTGCCAACCGCCACTAAAAGCGCTGACAAGGCGATCGCCATCTCCTAGTTCAAATCCCAGCTCTGGCAAGATTTTATCGATTTGCGCCTCCAGGCTGTAACCATCCAAAGCTTCAAACTGGCGCTGGAAGCGATCCATTTGTCGCAGGAGTTTATCTAATTCTTCGGGTGTTGCGGTTTCTAACTGATGTTGTACGTTTGTCAAACTTTCATGAACTTCGTTTGCCTCAACAAAGGCACGCCAGAACTCTTCCTTTACAGTACGAGTAGGATCGACTTCAAATTCTTGGGTCAAGTATGCTATGTGTAAACTAGCAGGACGAATCACCTCTCCGGTGGTTGGCTCAATCTCTCCAGCAATAATTTTCAGTTGGGTAGACTTGCCTGCTCCGTTGACACCTACTAAACCGATGCGATCGCCTGCTTTGACTTCCCAATTCACATCTTTCAGGACTTCACCAGTAGGATAAATTTTACTAATGTGTTCCAGTCGCAGCATTCAGTCTCTCCAAGGGCGATCGCTTCATCGACATCGTAACAAAATTTAATCGCAAGATGTAGGGGGCATTCTTCAAGACCGACAAAAGATTTGGAGAATCTTAATTTCTAGGTTGAAGTCACATAAGGTGACTAATATGATTGACGCGCAGTCCTCACACCTCTATATTGAATTATCTTCATTAGGCTGTTGGTACGCAAATTCGGTGCATCAAATTGATTCAAACAAGGAATAACAAATGAGCTTGTATGATGAGACAATTTCCAAAATTCTCCAACTGCCAGAACCGCTTGTTAAGGAAGTGAGCAATTTTGTAGATTCTTTGCGACTAGACCAAGATAGCACTCGCTCGGCTTTATGGATGCATTCTACCGAAGCCTTGAAAATTAGCACCTCAGATATTTCAGATTATTCCAAGCACCCAGAAGAGTACGAAGCACGCCTAGCGCGGGGAGAGATTCAACAGTAGTATTAGGCTGGCTGTATGGGGGGTGGGCGATCGCGCTTATCGGGCATTAGAGGAGGCGATCGTAATTCTCAGCAGAAAGTTAAAGAGTGCCATCAAAATTTAATAAACCTCATCGTGTGAGCCTAAAGTTAGTAGTAAGATTTCTTCACCCAACTCAGAGCTTTTTACAAACTCAAACAAGATGCGATTACTATAGTCAATTGAACAAGCCCATCTTCCTGCTAAATCTCCTTTGAGTTTATGAGTACGCAAACTAGGGTGAAATGGATCTTCCGCTAACTGCTGCAAGACTCGTTCGATTTGAGGAAGCATCTGTGGATTTTGGCGAACTAGACGTTTAACAGCGCGAGTGAATGCTGAACTTCAAACTAAACTTTTCAATCGTCCAGCTCCGCTAAGAAGTCTTTGACTGAACCACGCTTCACATTCCCCTGAGCATAGTCTTGTTCTGCTTCTGCGATTTCTTGTAAAAGTTGCTCCCGTCGTTGTTGTACGAGTCTTTTTTGCAGAATTTCTAGCAACATTGCTTGCTCATCGATTGATAAAGCTTCTACCGTTTCGATCGCCTGCTGAAACTTAGAGGTTTTGATTGTCATAGGTTCAGATTGTCTGTTGACTTTATTAAATCTATCCTAAAGTGTAATTTACAGCCTTCGCTTTTACTTCCAAGCGATCGCAATTCTCAGCAGAAAATTTATTGGTTTGAATAATAAACCTGTAGGGGCGCACAGCTGTGCGTCCCTACAAGATCTGTATTATTTCAAAATGTTTATCAAAATGTCCATTCGCGGTTTGGATCGTCTAGTGCTGCTCTTACCGAAGTTAAATTAGCAAGTTCTTTGAATGGGCTGGATTTAGCTATTTCTGTAATTGAATGTAAAGCTACTGCTAGTTGCTCGTTATTACCTGTTGTAATTGCGCGATCGACTACTTTAAATAAAGCCCGAAAATTTTCCGCTCGTTCGTCAAAAGAGCGATCGAGATATTCTATTAATACATCTCGCTGAGCATTGATTCTCGCGATCGTTTCTTGTTCCCAAGCTTCAATCTCACGACGCTTAGTTTGTTCTTGTTCGGCAATTATTTTGTACTCAGTATACGCTGAGACTACTTGCTGTAGAGACTCTAAGAGATTTACATTCTCTTTGAAGAAAGCTTTCTTGACTGGCATTTCTAATTACCTGAAATAGTAGAATACTTGGCTCGAATGGTAGCAGTAACAGGATTCAATTGTCCTTGTTCATCTAAAACAGGAGTTTTCATAATTTCTGCAAGTGCTTTTATCAGAAGTCCTAGCTGTTGAAACTTTTCAGTATCTCTATTTTTATCAAATGATGGTAATAAATCAAGTTCGTTAAGACTAAGAACAGCACGGTCATTAAGTAATTCGATTAAACCCTTTAACTCAGAAATTCTCTGTCTAACTTGTTGTAGAAAATCTTTTGCTGCGTCAATTTGAGCAATCGCGATATTTACATCAGCTTCGTACTTCCGTGCATTGGTTAAAGCTTTCTCACCCTCACCAGCAAGCACAAAACCGCCAATCAACACAGCGGGACCAACGGTAATACCACCCAACACAAGAGAACCAAGAGCCATTCCACCACCACCCGCCGCGAGTGAACCACCTCCTAACTAGGCTAGTGTTGCATTCCAAGCTGCCGCACCACTAAGTCCAGAGATAGCTGTTCCAGTACTTGCCACTCCTACTGAGGTAACAAGACTCATTGCACCGCCATATCCTGCTGTTGCTACTCCAACAGCCTTAGCTTCACCCACAAAGTAATGCTCGGCTTGCATGGTCGCCGTTTTGTACTCATCAAGCTGCTGAACTGAAATTCCTTCCAATCCTTCTAAAAACTCTTTATCACTCTGTTTTGCTTTGCCAATTTTTCGCTCAATAAAGTCAACAAAACGTCCAATTGTACGCACTATTACATCAATTTGAAGTTGCCCATACTCTTGCGCTAGGTCATTAGTAGCATTCCAGTCTATTTGCAATTGATTGACAGCTTCTTCACGTCGCTTTTGGGCGCGTTGACCGATTTCATTAGCTTCATTCATGCTGGTAACGCCTGAAATGCCTGCTCCTACACCAAATACGGCAGTCCCTAAAGCAACAGCACCTAATATTAGTGGAATCACAAAAGTCTCCGATTTTTAGTCATGTACAACTAGTAGGGGCCCACAGCTGTGCGCCCCTACAGATATGTTTCGCATACAGTTGAGAATTGCTACATATTTTATTAATTTACACGTTAAAAATTTGGAAAATTTGAGCCTTAAGTGAAGGTAATTAAAAGCTTGTATAAAGTTTGTCGATCGCGATTATTTTTAATAAATTACTTCCGATACGGTTGAGTAGGGACGCACAGCTGTGCGCCCCTACAGATGTGCAAGACATTCAGTCAAAAAAAGGCAATAATGATCTCATACAATTCCAAAATTCATCACCGCCAGTCGATTCGTTTACGTGGTTACGATTATTCTCAAGCAGGAGCTTACTTTATCACTATTTGTACTCATCATCGAGAATGCTTATTTGGTGAAGTTGTGGATCGTCAAATGCACTTCAAAGTGGGATGTATAGTAGCTGAAGAATGGTTGCGCTCATCCAAAATTCGGTCGGGAATCGAATTAGATGAATGGGTTATCATGCCTAATCACATACACGCGATCGTTGTATTCAAATCTTCTGTAGGAATACCAGATCCGGTAGGGGCGCACAGCTGTGCGCCCCTACATCGCAAACCGCGTTCTCTGCCGTCATTGATTGCTGGGTTTAAATCAGCTACTACTAAACGAATTAATGAAATACGCCAGACTCCTAAAATACCAGTCTGGCAGCGAAATTTTTATGAACAAATTATTCGCAATGAAGGATCTTTAAGTAAGATTCAGCAGTACATTATAAATAATCCTTCTAATTGGCTCCACGATACAGAAAATTTAACTAATTCTATATGACAGCCAGATCGCCATTTTCGCAAGTAGGGGCGCACAGCTGTGCGCCCCTACAAATTGGTGTAATTAAACAAGAACTGCTATAAAATGCGATCGCACTTCCTCACCCCACAATCCCTAAGCGCGATCGCATTTTCTCATCACAGGGATCTTCCCTGGCGCAGTTTCACATACCCAAAAATTAATCCTCCCTAAATTTAGGAAGGATTATGTTGCCATATCTTAACGTACTAATCCAAGCGCGATCGCCTTCTACGCACCCGCACTAGATGCAGCCAATTCTGCTAACTGTTCCTGTTGATCTTGAGCGATACAATCTTGAATAATTGTTTCTATATCGCCTTCTAGGACAGGGTTCAGAGAATAATTCTGTCCCAAACGATGGTCTGTGACGCGATTATCTTTATAGTTGTAGGTGCGAATCTTCTCCGATCGCGAACCCGTACCAACTTGCGATCGCCGCATTGAAGTCACAGCTTCTTGTTGTTCCCGCAGCTTCATTTCATATAATTTAGCTCGCAGAATTTGCATCGCCCGTTCTTTGTTTTGTAACTGGCTGCGTTCTTCTGTACAGAAAATCCGAATTCCCGTCGGTTTGTGGAATAAGTCTACTGCTGTCTCCACCTTGTTGACGTTTTGACCGCCAGCACCGCCAGAGCGAGCTGTTTTCATTTCAATTTCCGTGGGATCGATGTGAATTTCCACATCGTCTACTTCTGGCATCACAGCTACAGTCGCAGTAGATGTATGAACTCTTCCCCCCGCTTCTGTCACTGGTACGCGCTGAACGCGGTGAACCCCTGCTTCAAACTTGAGTTTGCTGTAGACCGAGTCACCTTGAATTTCTAGCACTGCTTCTTTGAAGCCGCCCATTTCCGCCAAAGATTCGCTCACCAGCTTGACACGCCAGTTTTGAGTATCGGCATAGCGCGAGTACATTCTAATTAAATCGCCCGCCCAGATACTTGCCTCATCGCCACCAGTGCCCGCCCGAATTTCTAACATGATATTCTTGTCATCGTTCGGGTCGCGGGGTAGCAGTAAAACCTTCAAACGATTTTCTAGCTGTTCCAACTGCGCTTCTAATTCCTGCACCTCCAAAGCTGCCATTTCCTGCAACTCTGGATCGCCAGCCGCCTCTTTTAAGACTTGACGCGCTCCCTTGAGTTCTTCCTGAGCATTTTTCCAAGTCTCATAGGTATTAACGACTTCTTCAAAAGAAGAGCGCGCCTTCGCTACCCGTTGCATCTCTACCGGATCGGTAGCAATGTCTGGGTCGGCAAGGCGACGAGTCAATTCGTTATAGGTTTGCTCGACAGATTTAAGCTTGTTTAGCAGGTAAGGTTCCGCCATAATCGCGATCGCTCAGCAAATAGTAGATTGGGTCATAAACAAAAATTTGTGAACTTAGATTCAGATTTTTTCCGACCTAAATCCAAAATCTAAAATCCAAAATTGAGTTGACCGCGCTACTTCTTCTTGGACTTGCCTTCTGACGTACCTTGCTGAGAATCCATCATGCCGTATTTTCTCAAGAAGCGTTCTACGCGCCCTTCAGTATCGATAATCTTTTGAGTTCCAGTATAGAACGGGTGGTTGCCAGACCAGACATCAACGTGGAGTTCTGGCTTGGTCGAACCAACAGTCATAACTAGTTCCCCGTTGCAGTAAACCTTAGCTTCGGGATACCACTGCGGATGAATATCTGGTTTTGCCATCTCTTTTTCCTATCTTTCCTTTCTTATTGTAACTAATTGGTCATTTATCACGATCCCAACAAATGACCAAGGACAAATGTTATCGCTTCGAGAACTGGGGCGCTTTCCGTGCTTTATGTAAGCCGTATTTCTTCCGTTCTTTAGCTCTAGGATCGCGAGTTAAATAACCCTCTTTCTTCAGATGTAAGCGATTTTCAGGCTCTAACTGGCAAAGAGCGCGAGCAACTCCCAAACGAATTGAATCGGCTTGTCCGGTTAAGCCGCCGCCGTGGGCGTTTACGAGAATGTCGTATTCGTTCTCTAGACCTAGCGTCTCTAGAGGTGCTTTAGCAGCTGCAAGATAGCTAGCATTAAATTGAAAATATAAGTCGCCAGCTTTACCGTTGACGACGAGTTGACCGTTACCTGGAACTAGACGAACCCTAGCTACAGACGCTTTGCGTCGTCCTGTACCCCAGTACATGACTCGCCCGTTGGTGGTAGCGGTTTGTGTTGCTTGCATTACTTATCTCCTGGGATGGTTTGAATTTTAATTGCTTCTGGTTTCTGTGCTTGATGGGGATGTTCTGCCCCAGCGTAGACTTTGAGCTTAGTAAATAGTTGTCTGCCCAAGCTATTTTTTGGCAGCATACCTTTAACAGCCTGTTCTACAATGCGCTCTGGTATTCGAGCTTGAAGTTGAGCAAAGGTTTCGGTTTTCATCCCGCCAGGTCTTCCAGAATGACGGCGGTAAACTTTTTGACTGCGTTTTTTCCCTGTCACTTTGATCTTCTCAGCGTTCACAACGATGACAAAATCACCAGTGTCCATGTGTGGGGTAAATTCTGGCTTGTTTTTGCCTCGCAGGAGATTAGCGATTTCAGTGGCGAGCCTGCCTAGTCGTTGGTCGGCAGCATCGACCAGATACCACTGCTGATTAATCGTATCTTGAGGGGGAATGTAGGTTTTGGTCATGGTGGTTTTACTATCCTGAAATAATCTACTAGAATATCTACCCTAAAATAATTTACTTGAAATAATTTGGGTTCATGTTTGTGCGGCAGCTTGAGAAAGCCGAGAAGCTGCTATGCAGGACGGAGTAGGAATCAGCTCGTTTTGTTCTATTGGGGTAGTGGTTACATCTGGTAAGAAAAACTGGGGCTGCGTATCGTACCAAATTTCAGCCGGAAAGGGAAATTCGGCATAGCCAACTCGCAACAAGCACAAGCCAGCAGCAGGGGCGGCGTACTTGACTTCGGCACGGCGCTGCTGCTGCCAAATCTCGGTAAAATTAGCTAGCGATCGCTGTTTGCTACCCACTTGAACCAGTAATCCCATTAACAACCGCACCATTCCGTACAAAAACCCATTTGCCTGCAATTCAATTTGCACGAACGAACCTTGGCGATGGCATTCTGCTGCTTGTATTTCTACCCAAGAGTGAGCGCGGCTAGAACCCGCCCGATGAAAAGCTGCTAAATGGTGGTTGCCGAGTAGAGGTTTTAATGCTGCTTGAATTAATGATTCATCTAGAGGTGCGTGATAATAGTGCCAGCTCAAAGCTTTGACAAACAAATTCGGTCGGGGATCTGTGTAGAGCGTGTAGCGATAGCGCCGCCATTTAGCAGAAAAGCGGGCGTGCCAATCTAAGCTCACCTCAGCCGAAGCGCGAATCAAGATATCTTCTGGCAAGCGACTGTTGAGAATTGCTGCCCAGCGATGGGCTGGAATCGGACAATTCACCACGTTAAAATGAGCGACTTGGGCAGCAGCATGAACTCCTGCATCCGTTCTGCCTGCTCCATGAATGACAACTGGATAACCCAGAACATTGGCGATCGCAGTTTCTATCTCTTCCTGCACTGTACGCTGCTGCGGCTGTCGCTGCCATCCATGAAAACGAGTACCCAGGTATTGAATTACCAGGGCGACTCTACTTGTCAATTCAGGTTGCCAAACAGCCATTTCCAAAGCGCCACAGTGTTTTAAACGAGTTCGATAATTGCCATTTCTGCGTTGTCGCCCCGACGACGTATCGTTTGTAAAACGCGAGTGTAACCACCAGCGCGGCTACCATAGCGATCGGGAACTTGCTCGAATAGAGCGTGTACGAGTTGCTTATCGTAGATATATCCCATAGCTTGACGACGAGCTGCTAAAGAGCCATCTTTAGCTAGGGTAATCATTTTTTCTGCTTCAGACTGTACGACTTTTGCTCTGACTTTAGTGGTGGTAATTCGTCCGTGTCTGAGTAGTTCGGTAGTTAGCGCTCGTAGTAGGGCGCGGCGTTGGTCTGCTGGTTTACTAAGTTTTTTAATGCTATTGCGGTGACGCATGATCGTAAAAGGATGTAGGGTGAAGCCCTTCCCGTAGGGTAGGATCGGGGGTGAAGGATGGATTGCTACATCCTTCTTTCAAAGAGTATTTCAGGTAGGTTTAGAAGATTTTTCGTGCGGCAAGGTAATGCCTAGACGCTTCTGCAACGCTTCGATCACTTCCTCTGCTGACTTCTGACCGAAGTTCTTAATTTCTAGTAGATCTTCTTGGGTGTAGTCTAGTAAGTCAGCTACCGAATTCACCTGCGCTCGTTTGAGACAGTTGTAAGCCCTGACGGAAAGTTGCAGTTCTTCAATTGGAATCTGACTAGTTGGGTCTTCGTCGGCGGGAATTTCGTCTTTCATCGCCGCCAGCGAGATGTCTTTTAAGGGTGTGAACAGGTCAACGAGAATATTTGCGGCAGAAGAAAGGGCTTCCTGCGGTGTTAGGCTACCGTTTGTCCAAATTTCCATAATCAACCGATCTTTTTGCAGCGAGCCGTCTACCCGCGCATCTTCAACGCTGTAGTTGACCTTACGAACTGGCATAAAGATCGAGTCAATTTGCAGGTAATCGATGGACGTAGCTTCGTCGCGCCCTCGTTCGACCGTACGATAGCCCTTTCCCCGTTCGACCCGAAATTCCATTTCTAATTTTGCCCCGTCTGCTAGGGTAGCTACGTACTGATTGGGGTCGATAATTTCTACTTCTGCTGGTAGATCGAAATGAGCCGCAGTAACCGTGGTAGCGCCGTGGACGAGCAATCGACCAGTTACGGCTTGCGAGGAGTGGCTTCTGAGGACGATTTCTTTCATCTGCATCAGAATTTCCATTACGTCCTCGCGCACGCCAGGAATTGTAGCAAATTCATGGCTTACGCCTGCAATTCGGACGGCTGTGACTGCTGTACCTTCTAGATTAGAGAGTAAAATTCGCCTTAAGGCGTTACCTACTGTCGTTCCTTGACCGCGATCGAGAGGTTCCAAGACGAACTTACTATATTGACTCCGATTCTCCTGCGTAATAGACTCAACACATTCGATTTGAAATTGCGCCACGGAGTAACCTCCCCTATTGTTAGCTCCTATAAATTGGCATAGCAACCGCTTGCCTGAATTTTCTTGCTTGGATTACTTAGCCTGAATTTTTTTACCTGAATTTCTGACTTGGTTTATCTGTGCCGCCGTTTCAGTTTCTAGCTGACTTTGGGGACAAGATAACGCGATCGCCCACTGGACGAACGCGCAGGTTGCAGAAATTCCCACATCTTTTTGGACATTTGAGTTTATACTCGGCGGCGTTTGGGCGGACGACAGCCATTATGTGGAATAGGCGTGATGTCGCGAATTAGAGTAATTTCTAATCCCGCCCCTTGCAGCGCTCTAATTGCTGTTTCTCTGCCTGCTCCAGGTCCGCTGACCATGACTTCGATCTGACGCATACCTTGGTCAACTGCGCGCCGTGCAGCACTTTCAGCTGCGGTCTGCGCGGCAAAAGGAGTGCCTTTCTTCGCTCCCTTAAAGCCGCTAGAACCAGCCGATGCCCACGAAATCGCATCGCCATTTTGATCTGTAATGGTGACTATGCTGTTGTTGAATGTGGATTGGATGTATGCCATGCCATTTGGTACGTTGCGTTTTTGCTTTTTCGTACCGCTTTTCTTAGTTGGTCGCGCCATAGGGTTACGATCGGTTTAATTTTGCTCTACTCAATTCAAAAATGCTCTATATAGCCAGGAGGCTATTTATTTCCCTGGAGCCTTTTTCTTTCCTGCTACCGTTTGTCGTCTGCCTCGACGGGTACGAGCATTGGTACGAGTGCGTTGTCCTCTGACGGGTAAGCCCATCCGATGGCGACGACCCCGATACGTACCAATATCGATCAGGCGCTTGATGTTCATCGTTTCCAAACGCCTTAAATCTCCTTCAACTTGATAGTTTGCTTCTATCTCGTTTCTCAGAGCTGCTACATCGGCATCGCCGAGATCTTTGACGCGGGTATCTGGGTTGACACCTGTAGTCGCCAAAATTTCTTTCGATCTCGTTAAACCAATCCCATAAATATAGGTCAGACCGATCTCAATCCGCTTATCTCGCGGAAGGTCTACACCAGATATCCGTGCCACGCTGTTTCTCCCTAGTCTTGCTTTGTTGCAACAATATTTACTCTTTCATGGTGTTAACTGAAACACCAAATGTCGACGATCGCCGCCAATCATTTTATAGTTAGCCTTGACGTTGTTTGTGTTTCGGGTTAGAACAAATAACCATTACCCTACCTTTACGGCGGATAACGTTACACTTTTCACAAATTCTTTTTACAGAAGCTCTAACTTTCATGGCTTTTACATTACAAACTCTATATTATAATACTACGATTGAATTTTCTGCAAGAATTTAACACTCATACTGAGTTTTCGGACTTGGATGTTGCTAAAAATTAACTTCAATTATTTTTTGCGTAATCTATAGGTAATTCTACCTTTAGACAAATCGTATGGCGTGAGTTCGACTTTCACGCGATCGCCAGGTAGAATCTTGATATAGTTACGGCGAATTTTGCCGGAAATATGGGCGAGTACGTTAAAGCCGTTGTCCAGATCGACGCGAAACATAGCGTTAGGCAGCGATTCCGTCACCGTGCCTTCCATCTCAATTAAATCTTGTTTAGACAACTTGTTGATTCCTCAACTCTACTGGTTTTTTTGTGGAATTAGCTCTAGCACTTTTGGACATATTTTTCCACTGTTAATATATCTTATCGAAAATAGGGAGCAGGGTGGCAGCGAGCAGGGAGCAGGGGAAAATAATACCCACTACTCACTACTCACTCTTGAGTTAAGAATTAACTGCCGTTTGCAGATGAGCTGTAACCTGTTCCATAGACTGATTGCCATCGACTGAGACGAGTTGTTGGCGATCGCGGTAGAAATCAATTAAGGGCGAAGTTTCTTGGTGATAGACTTCCAAGCGACGGCGAATCACTTCTTCAGTGTCGTCAGCTCGTCCTTCTTTTTCTGCCCGTTTCAGCAGCCGATCCACAACGATCGCTTCTGGTACTTCTAGATTCACCACTCGCGTAGAACCTTGGTGAAGCTTTTGCAGCAGTTCGTCTAAAAATACTGCTTGGCTGAGTTTGCGGGGAAAACCATCGAGAATCCATCCTACTTGCGCGTCACTCTGCTGAAGGCGTTCGGCAACGAGATCGTTTACTAGTTGGTCGGGGACGAGTTCGCCTCGGTCAGCATAGCCTTGAGCTTGAATTCCCAAAGGCGTGCGATCGCGCATAGCTTGGCGCAGAATATCACCAGTCGAGATGTGAGGAATCTGCCAGGAATTGGCAAGGTGTTTTGCTTGCGTGCCTTTACCTGCTCCTGGCGGTCCCAAAAAAATCAATCGCGGCACTACTTCACCATTCCTTCATAACGCTGGGAGATCACATAGGTCTGAATCTGTTTCGCCGTGTCGATTGCCACACCAACCAGAATCAACAGCGAAGTCGCTCCTAATCCTTGAAAGGTCGGTACTCTGGTGGCGCTTTCTACTGCTGTAGGAATAATTGCCACTGCGCCGAGAAAAACAGCTCCCAAAAATGTCAGCCGATTAAGCACCCGTTCGACGTATTCGCTCGTTGCTTTACCTGGTCTAATGCCTGGAATACTAGAACCCATCTTCTTCAAGTTCTGTGCCAAGTCAACCGGATTCACGATCAACGTGGAGTAGAAATAACTGAAGAAAACAATCATTACGAAGTACACTAGGGCGTAGAGCCAAGGTGTAGAACCGCCAGGACTGATCGCATTGGAGATGTTAATCACATATTCGTTTTGAGTAAACCTAGCGAGTGAAGCTGGCAGAATTAGGACGGCAGAAGCAAAAATAATTGGCATTACACCGCCTTGATTCAACCGCAAAGGTAGATAGCTACTCCGCTCTAGATAAAGCTTGCGTCCTACTTGACGACGAGCTGAAATAATCGGAATGCGTCGCGTCCCTTCTTGAACGAAGACAATCCCGACAATCATGACCAAAAATACGAGCAACAGAACGATGACTCGTCCGATGGTTTCCCTGCCTCCAGTCTGTGCCAGAGTAATGGTATCGCCTAAAGATTTAGGTAGAGAGGCAACAATGTTGACAAAAATCAACAGCGATGCACCGTTACCGACACCTCGCTCCGTGATTAACTCTGATGCCCACATGACAAACATCGAACCAGCTGTGAGTGCGATCGCGGTTTCGATGACAAATACGGGTCCTGGGTTGAGGGCAAACGGTCTGATCCAAATTGCTGCAATAAACGTACTTTGCAGAATTGCCCAACCCAAAGCGACATAGCGAGTCACCTGCGAAATTTGTCTTCTGCCTGCCTCACCCTCATTTTTCTGTAAATTCTCTAAAGCTGGGATTGCAGCTGTCAGTAATTGGATTATGATCGAGGCATTAATGTATGGCAAAATCCCTAAGGCGAAAACCCCCAAAGTTGAAAGTCCGCCGCCGGAAAAGATGTCTAAAAAACCGATGACAGCACTATTATTTTGTACGCTTTGAGCGAACTGTTCGCGGTTGATTCCTGGTACAGGTAAAAATACACCCAAGCGAGCCAAAATTAACATACCGATAGTGACAAGCAACCGTCCTCTCAGTCCGGCTGCTTGTGCCATCTGCATGAAAGTTTCTTGAGCTGTTGGGGCTTTATCTCGACTAATCATAAACGGCTACCTTTCTACTGCCATAGGCATCTTGCGTTAAATAACTTCAGTCAAAAACTTTAGCTACTTAACAACTTCACAACTCCCGCCAGCTGCTTCTATCTTGCTTTTAGCTGATGCCGTAAAAGCTGCTGCTTTTACCTTGAGGGCAACGTTTAATTCCCCATCTCCCAAAATTTTGAGCGAACCTTTAGCGGCTTTAATTATTCCTGCCTCTTTTAATGAGGACAAGTTAACTTCCGTATCAGCAGGAAGTGAAGACAGCTTGCTTACATTCATCGTAATGTATTCTTTACGATTAATAATTGGAAAGCCTTTCAACTTAGGTAGACGGCGATACAAGGGCTGCTGACCGCCTTCAAATCCTGGTCTAGTGCCACCACCAGAACGGGAATTTTGTCCGCGCATCCCTTTACCAGCACTCGCGCCTTGTCCGGCAGAAACTCCCCGACCGAGACGACGAGCGCGTTTTTTTGAGCCTTTTTGGGGTCTAACGTCAGTTAGTCTCATAACTTTTTTGTTAGTTGGTCATTGGTCATTGGTCATTGGTCATTGGTCATTTGTTTGACGCATGACGATTAGACGATATAGAGCTTTTCTACTGGAATGCTGCGTTCTTCTGCGACTTCGGCAAAAGTGCGGAGTGTAGCAAGGGCATTAACGGCAGCTCTGGCGTTGTTCAGGGGATTGTTGGAACCTAGCTGTTTGGCTAGAATATTCCGCACTCCTGCTAATTCCAGTACGGTTCTGACTGCACCGCCGGCAATTACGCCCGTTCCAGGTGCGGCTGGACGCATTAATACTTTTGCTCCGCCACCAGTGCCATTAGTTGGATGGGGAATGGAGTTAGATTTGGTCAATGGGACATCAATGAGATGTTTTTTGCCATCTGCTACGCCTTTTTTCACAGCGCCGATTACATCTCCAGCTTTACCTACTCCGATCCCAACTTGACCGCGCTCGTTACCGACAGCGACAATGGCACGGAAGCTGAGTTTTTTTCCTCCCTTGACGACCTTACTCACCCGCCGGATTTGAATCACCCGCTCTTGAAAAGTCGTTTCTTTTTCTTTAGTTCGATTAGCTTTGCGACGACCTGTTGCCATATTGAGTGCCTCTAAAAATGTTAATTGCTAATTGTTAATCGTTTATTGTTAATTGCCATCAACTATTAACTATTAACCATTAACAAATTAAAAATCTAATCCTGCTTCCCGTGCTGCGTCAGCTAGTGCTTTGACTCGACCGTGGTAGAGGTTTCCGCCTCGGTCAAAGACAACTTGTGATATGCCTTTAGCTTTAGCTCGTTGGGCAATTAATTTGCCAACTTCCACTGATGCTTCGCACGTTCCTTTAGATTCGAGGGATTTTAAATCTGGGTCTAAAGTAGAAGCAGCTACCAAAGTATGATGTTGGGAATCGTCTATGACTTGAGCATAGATATGCTGATGAGAGCGAAACACTGCTAGGCGCGGGCGTTCCGTGCTGCCTACGATAACTTTTCTGATCCGACGATGCCGTTTTTCCCTGGATTCTCGACGACTGAGCTTCATAATTACTTCTTACCTGCCTTACCAGCTTTACGTCTGACGGCTTCTCCGGCGTAGCGAACGCCTTTACCTTTGTAGGGTTCTGGCGGGCGCTTGTCGCGAATCTGGGCGGCGACGTTGCCGACTAATTCTTTGTCAAAGCCGCTGACAATAACGTTCGTGTTGTTTTCGACTGCGAGTTGAATACCTTCAGGTGGTTCGATTTGCACGGGATGGCTGTAGCCAAGACTGAGGACTAAGTTGCGTCCTTGAACTTGCGCTCGGTAGCCGACTCCCTGAATTTCCAACCGCTTTTGGAATCCTTGCGAAACTCCATCCACCATATTTGCCACTAGAGTGCGGGATAAACCGTGGAGTTGTCGCGAGAGGCGAGATTCATCGTGCCGTTTGACTAAAATTGTGTCTCCTTCCTGTTCCACCGTAACGGCACTAGGAAGGACGCGAGCGAGTTCCCCTTTAGGACCTTTGACGGCAACGTGGGAGCCGTTAATGGTGACGGTAACTTTGCTGGGGATGGTAATGGGACGTTTGCCGATTCGAGACATGATTAACTCCTTGTTTGTCATTGGTCATTGGTCATTGGTCATTGGTGAATAGAAATGACAAATAACAAATGACAAGTGACGAATTTACCAGATATAGCAGAGAACTTCGCCACCTAGACCTTGACGGCGGGCTTCGCGATCGGTCATGATGCCGTGCGAGGTGGAGATGATAGCAATGCCAATACCACCTAATACTCGCGGTAATTCTTTTCGGTTGGAGTAAACTCGCAGTCCTGGTCTGCTGACTCTTTTGAGTGCAGTGACAATCGGCTGGCGATTTTTACCCTTGTACTTGAGGGTAACTACCAGATTGCGTTTTACCCCTTCTTGCGCTTCTTCTTCAAACTGGGCGATAAAACCTTCTTCTTGTAGGACTCTAGCAAGGTTGCGAGTCATTTTGGTAGAAGGGATTTTAGTTGTCTGATGCCGCGCCATATTAGCATTGCGGATGCGCGTCAGCATATCAGCAATTGTGTCGTTAGCCGCCATCGTTTCCTCTTGTAGAATTTATTGATCTCGGAAGGGCATACCAAATGCTTTGAGTAAGGCACGACCTTCCTCGTCAGTATTGGCAGTAGTAATGATGGAAATATCCATGCCGCGAATTTGGTCGATACTGTCGTATTCGACTTCGGGGAAAATTAGCTGTTCTCTTACGCCAAGGGTGTAGTTACCGCGTCCGTCGAAGCTTTTGGGACTGATGCCGCGAAAGTCACGAATCCGAGGCAAGGCAAGATTGACAAAGCGATCGAGGAAAGCGTACATGCGATCGCCCCGCAGAGTTACCATAATGCCTACTGGCATCCCCTGGCGAATTTTAAAGCCCGCGATCGCTTTTTTGGCTCGCGTGACTACGGGTTTTTGACCTGCGATCGTTGCTAGCTCAGCCAAAGACGATTCCATTGCTTTAGCGTTTTGTGCTGCTTCACCTAAACCTCGGTTTATAGTGATTTTCACTAGCTTGGGGACTTGATGGATGTTTTTGTATTGAAACTGTTCCACCAATTGCGGCACTATTTTTTCTTGGTATATGCTTTTGAGTTTTGACGATGCCATATTCTTTCCTTGTTTACCCTGGTCTTGGTCAGGGGGTATCAATTTTTGATTTTTGATTTTGGATTTTAGATTTAATCCAAAATCGGCAATCTAAAATCTAAAATTGTATGACAGTTATTTGTCGATGATTTCGCCTGTTTTTTTCAACATTCGCACTTTTTTGCCTTCTTGGTTGAAGGTATAGCAAATTCGGCTAGCGACGTTTTGCTTGGTGGAATAGTGCATGACGTTGGAACTGTGGATGGGAAATTCTAAGGTAACGATCCGACCCGACTCCCCTTCTTCTTTGGGCTTGACGTGCTTGGTTTTGACATTTACGCCTTTGATAATCACTTGGCTTTTTTCTGGAAGCGATCGCACAATTTCGCCGACTTTACCTTTATCTGCTCCAGAAATTACCTGTACCGTATCGCCAGTTTTGACGTGCATTTTGTGGCGAACTGGTTTATTTTCTTTGGCTCCTTTTCTCTTTGCCATTACAGCACCTCCGGCGCTAAAGAAACGATTTTGGTATAGTTTTTATCCCGTAGCTCTCTGGCTACAGGTCCAAATACCCGCGTTCCTCTGGGGTTACCATCTTGGTTGATAATCACGGCAGCATTGTCATCAAAACGAATGCTCATGCCGCTATCGCGCCGCAAACCTTTGCGGGTACGAACGATTACCGCTCGCACGACATCAGATTTTTTCACTCCCATATTGGGGATAGCATCTTTAACAACGGCGATAATTACATCGCCGACGTTCCCGTAACGACGATTACCAGCACCGAGGACGCGGATACACATTAATTTTCGCGCCCCACTATTGTCCGCGACGTTGAGGTAGGTTTGGGGTTGAATCACTGTTGTTCTCCCGTTGTGGTAGTTGCAGCGATCGCGGTGGTGGGACTATCGAGAATCTCTATCACTTCCCAGCGTTTCGTACGGCTGAGAGGTCTAGTTTCGCGAATGCGGACGCGATCGCCCTCTTTACATTTATTCTCTTCGTCGTGAGCTTTGTAGCGCCGAGTACGCACGACAATTTTGGCGTACTTGGGATGAGGAGAGCGGTTTTCTACCGCGACTACCACAGTCTTTTGCATTTTGTCGCTCACGACTAAGCCAATTCTTTCTTTGACTGCCATCGTTACTTACTCTTCTGTTGCGGGTTCGGCTGCATTTGTGTTTGCCACTTGGCGTTCGCGTTCCACCGTGAGCAATTGCCCTAACCGATGTTTGGCGTGCTTGATTTGGTGTGGCTTGTCTAACTGGCGGGTTGCTTTTTGCAAGCGCAGACTAAACAATTGCTTTTTCACGGCAATAATTTCTGTAGCTAACTGTTCGTCAGTTAATTCTCTCGCTTCGGAAATCTTAGGTAGGGGCATGACTTATACTTGCTCCTCCTCGCGCATAATAAACTTTGTTTGAATTGGTAGTTTGTGAGAAGCCAATCGCATTGCTTCGCGGGCAGTTGCTTCTGGCACACCAGCGATTTCAAATAAAATTCGTCCTGGCTTCACTACGGCTACCCAAAACTCAGGCGAACCTTTACCCGAACCCATACGGGTTTCAGCCGGACGCATGGTTACTGGTTTATCGGGGAAAATCCGAATCCAAATCTTCCCACCACGACGGATATAGCGAGTCATGGCACGACGGCTTGCCTCAATTTGCCGAGAGGTAATCCAAGCTGGTTCTTGAGCTTGTAGGGCAAATTCACCAAAGTTGATGTTGCTACCTCTGGTGGCAAGTCCTTTCATTCGTCCGCGTTGTTGTTTGCGGAATTTTGTTCTTCTAGGGCTTAGCATGGTTTGTCATTCGTCATTTGTCATTTGTCATTTGTCATTTGTCATTTGATGACGAATGACAGTTAACCTTCGTTAGAACGGTCTTCAAACTGCTGCCGTCGGCGCTGCTGTTGACGGCGGCGGGGTTGATTGGTTCCAGGGGTAGGCTGTGGTTCTTGTCCAGGGATAATTTCTCCCTTAAACGCCCAAACCTTGATTCCTAAAATGCCGTAAATGGTTTTTGCGGTACAGTAGGCGTAGTCTATATCTGCCCGTAAGGTGTGTAATGGTACTCTACCTTCGCGCGTCCATTCGGTACGGGCAATTTCTGCGCCGTTGAGCCGACCGCCAACTTGAACTCTAATACCTTGAATGCCTGCTCTTTGAGCGCGTTGAATCGCTTGGCGTACTACGCGGCGGAAGGAGACGCGACGCTCTAACTGTTGCGCAATGTACTCAGCAATTAGAAAGGCATCGGCATCAACTTGGGCGACTTCGACAACGTTAATCCGAATTTGGCGTTGGCTGCCCAGAAGCTCTTGAAGTCCGTTACGCAAGGCTTCAATCCCAGCTCCACCACGACCGACGACTACACCAGGGCGAGCAGTGCGTAACTCTAGCTCAATTTGATCTGCTTTGCGCTCGATCCGAACTTCAGCAATTCCGGCATTATTGGCAGCATAACGTCCTAGCTTCTGCTCGATGTATTGCCTTAGTTTATAGTCTTCTTGAAGAATTTCTGGATATCGCTGTGGCTCGGCAAACCAACGAGAGTGGTGTTCTTTGGTAACGCCGAGGCGAAAACCGACTGGATGAATTTTTTGTCCCATAGTTGAGGGGTAAGGGGTAAGGGGTAAGGGGTAAGGGGTAAGAGGCGAGAGGCAAGAGGTTTTTCCCCTCAGCTCCCTCAGCTTCCTCAGCTCCCCCAGCTCTCTTTATTGAGCTGCTACGGCGATCGTGATGTGACAGGTCGGCTTGCGAATCTGATACGCTCGCCCTTGCGCTCTCGGACGGAAGCGCTTCAGCACTGGTCCTTGGTCGGCATAGGCTTGGGTAATTTTTAGCTCGGATGGTTCTAATCCAGCGTTGTGTTCGGCATTAGCAACGGCAGAACGCAGCACTTTCAACACTGGTTCGCAGGCACGGTAAGGCATGAACTCTAGAATAATTAATGCTTCCCGATACGAGCGCCCCCGAATTTGGTCGAGAACGCGCCGCACTTTAAAAGGAGACATGCGAATGTAACGGGCGATCGCTTTGATTTCTTGTGTATTAGTTGTGTTTGTAGCCATAACTTTCTCCATTTAGCTGTTAGCAATTAGCTATTAACTTCTTTTAGTGCTGATAGCTAATTGCTAATCGCTCGTTATCTGCCAGCTTTTTTGTCACTTTTGGCGTGACCGCGAAAGGTACGGGTGGGAGCAAATTCACCTAATTTATGTCCTACCATTTGTTCGGAAACATAGATGGGAACGTGCTGTCTGCCGTTGTGAACTGCGATCGTGTGACCGACCATCTGTGGCAGAATTGTCGATGCCCGCGACCAAGTTTTGATGACCTGTTTCTCACCTCGTGAATTCAGCTTTTCAATTTTGCTGAGTAGGCTATCGGCAATGAAAGGACCTTTTTTTAAAGAACGACCCATAGTTTTATGTGGTTGGTAATTGGTAGCTGGTAGTTGGTAATTGGTGAGTTAGGCAAGAGGCGAGAGGCGAGAGGCAAATTTTGACTTTTGACTTCCCATTACCTATTACCCATTACCCAAATTTAGCTTTCGCGACCGCCACGTCCGCGCTTGGAGGATTTACGACGGCGACGGACGATTAAAGCAGAACTTGGTTTTTTCCGCTTACGAGTCTTCATACCTAATGCTGGCTTACCCCAAGGGGTGACTGGACCCGATCTACCAATGGGCGCTCTACCTTCACCACCACCGTGTGGGTGATCGACGGGGTTCATAACGCTACCCCGAACGTGGGGCTTTTTACCTTTCCAACGGGTGCGACCAGCTTTTCCTGCGCTGAGGTTTCTCGCGTCGGTATTACCAACTTGTCCAATGGTGGCGTAGCATTCACGACGAATCATGCGGACTTCGCCGGAAGGGAGCTTGAGAGAGACGTAATTGCCTTCTTTGGCTACCACTTGGGCGCTAGCACCAGCAGCACGAACAATTTGTCCACCGCGTCCTGGGGTCAGTTCGACGTTGTGAACTGTTGTACCAAGGGGGATGTTAGCTAAAGGTAATGCATTCCCGTCTTCAATCGGCGCATTTACCCCAGCGGTTACGACTGTTCCTACTTTCAAGCCGTTTGGCTGAAGAATGTAACGCTTTTCTCCATCTTGGTAGAAAAGCAGGGCAATTCTAGCGTTCCGATTGGGATCGTATTCGATCGCTGCTACCTTAGCTGGAATGTTGCGCTTGTCACGTTTGAAATCGATGATGCGGTAGAGTTGCTTATGTCCGCCACCGCGAAAACGAGAAGTGATGACACCGCGATTGTTCCGTCCTTTAGGATTGTGAACGTACTTTACCAGCGACTTTTCTGGTTCGCTTTTGGTAATTTCAGCAAAATCAGAAACAATCCGTTGGCGCGTGCTAGGGGTGTATGGTCTATAAGAACGAGTACCCATAATTTTTTTCCTTAGTCATTTGTCATTTGTCATTTGTCATTTGTCATTTGTCATTTGTGGCAATAACGAATGACGAATAACGGATGACCAGCTTAAACATCTGGGAAGAGAACTTGTCTGATCTTGTCTTCATCCCCAGGTGCTATGGTAACGATCGCTCGCTTGTACTGGGGTTTAAAGCCAACAAACCTACCTACCCGCTTCTTTCTTCGAGGTTTGAGCAGGGTATTGACTTGTATGACTTTAACTTCAAATAAGTCTTCGATCGCGGCTTTAATTTGCGGTTTGCTAGCTTGAGGAGTCACGTCAAATGTATATTTGTTTTGCTCCATCAACCGCGTGGCTTTTTCAGTCAAAATTGGACGGCGGACGAGATCGGGTAACTGGCGGGGGTCGATCTTAAGCACTGTAGACCTCCTGAATCATGTTAAGGGCGGATGATGTAGCAACAATCTTGTCGGCGTTGAGGATGTCGTAGACGTTTAATTCATCGGCTGAAATTAAAGTCAGCTTGTTAATATTACGGGCTGACAAATAGACGTTTTCCGTTTCTTCAGCGACAATTAATAGGACTTTTGTGCCTGGTTCTATTCCCCAACGCGCGATCGCTGCTGTCATTTCTTTTGTTTTCGGCTGCGAGATCTGCTCGGCAAAGTCTTCTACTACAACCATGTCATCGGCTCTACTTGCAAAAGCCGTGCGCAATGCTAGCAGTTCTTCTTTGCGGTTCATCTTGAGGTTGTACGTTCTCGGTTTGGGTCCGAAAGTGACACCACCACCACGCCAGAGGGGCGAACGGATCGAACCAGCACGGGCGCGTCCGGTTCCTTTTTGTCGCCAAGGTTTGCGACCACCACCTCGTACTTCTGCACGGGTTTTGGTGCTTGCCGTTCCTTGACGGGCATTTGTTAATTGTTTAACTAGGGCGCGGTGAACGACATGAGAAGCGCTTGTTTCTTTTGCCACTTTCAATTCAAGCGTCGCCTGTCCGACTGCTTCACCCTGCCAATTTTTGACTACACACTCAACCATTTTGGGTTTTACCTTTTCATTTCATTTGGGATAAGAGTTGACAGTTGACAGTTAACGGTTAGCCGTTAACTGTCAACTCTTATCCCTTACCAACTTTTTTCGTAGGTATAATATTGAGCAAAGCACCTGGCTTACCTGGAACTGCTCCTTTGATCAGCAATAGATTGCGTTCTGCATCTACCCGCACGACAGTCAGTTTGCGAATCGTGACTTGGGAGCCACCTAAACGCCCTGCCATCCGCTTACCTGGGTAAACGCGACCAGGAGTCGTACCAGCTCCAATAGATCCAGGGAGGCGGTGATTTTTGGAACCGTGAGACATAGGACCGCGACCGAAATTATGCCGTTTTTGATAACCAGCAAAACCGCGACCGATACTATTGCCACTGACATCGACAATTTGTCCTGAATTAAATATATCTGCCGTAATTTGCTGCCCTAGCGTATATTCACCTGTATTGTCGAGGCGATATTCGTGCAAATGACGCAAAGCAGGAGCAGAAGATTTTGCTAAATGACCCAACTCTGGTTTACTCAGCGCTTTGGGTTTTACTTCTTTAAATCCAACTTGAATTGCGGTGTAGCCGTCAGTCTGTTTTGTTTTAATCTGGGTCACGACGCAAGGACCCGCTTGAACGACCGTGACAGGAATAGCTTTGCCTGTCTCGTCAAATACCTGGGTCATGCCCAGCTTTGTGCCGAGAATACCAATAGACACGGGGATTGTCTCTCCTATTTAAATCAGTTGCATCGGAACCGGATTGCAATGGTGGGACTCGGTTCTTACTATCTCCGCTTTCAGTATCGATCCAGCCCATTCACCTAAAAAAGGTTGTCAGGCTGGAGTAGCGAGCAATTGAATTACTTGGTTAAAACCAAATTCATCGCTATAACTCGCAAAACGCTCTACTGTAAAGCAGTTGCCAATGGCGACAGAAGTTGTGGCACTATCTGGCTTAAGTAGGACTTAAGTAGCAAGCTACCTAGTATCCCATCCACAAAGAACCTTAACGGTTCTTGGGTTTTACTTCTCTGAGATTTCATCAACCCACGTTCTCAGAATCTAGAGAAGCACCAGTAAGGTAATTCAAGTACCTCACCTGCGAGACTGCCACTAACGAGCTAAAAAGTGTAGTCAGACACTCAAAAACAAATAACTCGCTTGCCTTGCAGAGGATTTCCTCTTGTTCCCGAAGGACTGGAGCAAACTGTCAAAAACAATTTATGAGTTGAGTCTAGCTACCTTGTTTGGTCACGATCTAACAGTTTAAATCATGCGGTCGCAAATGACAACTATTGACGGGATTTTTTCGAGGTAAGAAGACAAGGGGGACTATTCGCAATTCGTAACCCGCCCCTACTAATGACTTGGGGACGGGCGGGTTTTGAGCGAACGAGCGATCGCCTGAGGGTGAATCTGCTGGCTAAACCCGCCCCTACTACTGATAACTGGCAACTGAATATTAAGATAAGAATGGAATTAAACAACAATACTTAACGATGCCACTCTTTACTACTGGTAGCAAATTAATTCGCGACTTAGAAAAGCACGGGGCGCTAGGCGTTTACGCTCCGCTAGAAGGTGGGTTTGAAGGTCGTTATCGTCGCCGCTTGCGTGCTACTGGCTATACAACTCTGAATATTACTGCTAGGGGACTAGGAGACGTATCGGCTTATCTAACTGGAGTTCATGGTGTGCGTCCGCCACACTTGGGCAAGAAGAGTGTAGGTCAAGGGGCAGCAGTAGGATACGTTTATTACGTACCACCGATAGTCAGCTACAACTTGGAGCAGCTACCACCCAAGTCTAAAGGGTTAGTCCTGTGGATTATTGAAGGACACATTCTCTCGAATCAAGAAATTGAATTTTTGGTCAATTTGCCTACCCTAGACCCGCGAGTAAAAATCGTCTTAGAAAGAGGAGGAGAGCGCTATTTTCGCTGGCAACCACTGAAAGATACTCTCGCACCCAACTACCAAGCCGGATAAATACTCATTCGCAGTCAAGGAAAAAAAATTGGCAACAAGTAATAGAAATTAATCGAGGACATATTCTTTTTTATCGGTTGCACATTAGCATAGAAGTGTGACTGAGATTGACAATGCCTTACGCTCTTTAAAGGAAGGTCACTGGTTCAAATTGATTTGCGGAGCCAGCTACCAGCATCTGCCTGCGGTCAGAAATCTTAGCTTAGCGTATACCCTGGCTGGTGCTGATTGTATTGATGTGGCAGCAGACCCATCTGTAATTGCGTCAGTGCAAGCCGCGATCGCCGTGGCAAGTACGTTAATGGAAGAAGCTCGACAGCGCGGCTTTGGCAGTCGAGGAGAGTTGCCTTGGTTGATGGTAAGCCTCAACGATGGCGAAGACCCACATTTTCGTAAAGCAGAGTTTAATGCGGTTGAGTGTCCGTCACAATGCGATCGCCCGTGCGAACGAGTTTGTCCTGCTCAAGCAATTGTGTTTCATCCCCCCAGGGACGATTATTCTAAAGTTGTATCTTCTGGAGTTATATCGGAAAATTGTTACGGCTGCGGGCGGTGTTTGCCTGTTTGTCCGCCGCAAATTATTTACACTCGCTCTTATGTATCGACACCAGGAGCGATCGCGCCGCTCGTACTTGCTACTGGTGTCGATGCAGTAGAAATTCATACCCAGGTGGGTAGAACAGCAGAATTTCAGCGTTTATGGTTAAGTATAGCTCCCTGGATCGAGCGCTTGAAACTTGTGGCAATTAGCTGTCCTGATGGCGATGGATTAATTGAATATCTCCACAGCCTACATCGTCTAATTTCTCCCCTTAAGTGTCCGATAATTTGGCAAACTGACGGGCGACCGATGAGCGGTGATATTGGCGACGGTACAACCTTAGCCGCCGTGAAATTAGGTCAAAAAGTCTTGGCGGCTGGCTTACCTGGATACGTTCAACTTGCAGGTGGAACGAACAGCTATACCGTTGCCAAGTTAGCAGCGATGGGATTGTTGAGGAAAAGTCAAAAGTCAAACGTTAAAAGTCAAAACAATTACGACTTACGACTTACGACTTACGACTTTCCGGCTCCCGACTCCCACATTTCAGGAATCGCCTATGGCAGTTATGCCCGCGTTTTGCTGTCGCCGATTTTGCACCAATTAGAACAAATGGAGGTAAATCCAGCTAATGAAAGAGCGATCGCCTGCTTGGAAAACGTACCGGAATTACTATGGCAAGCAGTAGAACTTGCCTATTCGCTGGTATCTCAACTGAAGTCTATGGAGTTGCCATAGAACAAAATTGCTAAACCTTCTCGCTATTGTTGACTGAATAGCTCTAGCCAGCATGACAAAAACAGACGATCTCCAGAAGTTGTTAGATATTTTGCCACTAGACATTAAAAATGTTTTAGAGCAACACCCACAGCGGGACAGCTTAATTGAAGTGGTGATGGATTTAGGTCGTCGCCCAGAAGCTCGTTTTCCCGATCGCGCCGAGTACCTTGCTGAGTCTGGCATTTCCCACGATCAAATTAGATATAGCATACAGCGCGTGGGACATTTTGGTGGTGATAATCGGGCAGGACTGGCGCAAACTCTGCACCGGATTAGTGCGATTAGGAACCGTGCTGGCGATATTATCGGTTTAACCTGTCGTGTCGGGCGGGCTGTCTTTGGCACGATTGGCATGATCCACGATTTAGTAGAAACCGGACAGTCAATTCTACTGTTAGGTCGTCCTGGGGTGGGTAAAACCACAGCTTTGCGAGAAATTGCCAGAGTGTTAGCCGATGACTTAAATAAGCGTGTCGTCATTATCGATACTTCAAACGAAATTGCAGGGGATGGAGATGTTCCTCATCCAGCCATTGGACGGGCGCGACGAATGCAAGTATCGCGTCCAGAATTTCAGCATCAAGTGATGATTGAGGCAGTAGAAAATCACATGCCAGAAGTCATCGTGATTGATGAAATTGGTACGGAGTTGGAAGCTCTAGCGGCTCGTACCATTGCCGAACGGGGCGTACAACTGGTAGGAACGGCGCACGGCAATCAAATTGAAAATTTGATCAAGAACCCGACTCTATCAGACTTAGTGGGTGGTATCCAGTCTGTCACTTTAGGCGATGATGAAGCCAGACGGCGGCGGACGCAGAAAACTGTTTTAGAACGTAAAGCTCCACCAACATTTGAAATTGCCGTGGAAATGTTGGAAAGACAACGCTGGACGATCCATGAAAGCGTTGCTGATACCGTCGATGCACTGCTGAGAGGACGCATACCAAATCCACAAGTTAGAACTGTTGATGCAGATGGTAAAGTCACGATTGTACGACAGTCACCCACGCCACTACGGGGAGTAGGGCAAGATGGGTTTGGGCGAGGCTACGAGGTAGGCAATCCCAGGCAAGAGGAAGAATCGAAACTATCGCCGACTATGACTGTAGGTGGGTGGCGTTCGACTGGACGAATGATACCACTTGCTGCCGTACCAGAACCAGCCACGCGAGAACAAGAGTTCGAGCGCTTGTTGGATGAATCTCTGGCTCGCAGCGATCGCTTTAACAGCGATTTGGCGGTGAATGCGGGTCCGAATGGGGAAGATTTACCCTTGCATATTTATCCCTACGGTGTGAGTCGCCACCAGTTAGAGCAAGCAATCCAAGTGCTGAGTTTACCCGTGGTACTGACGAAAGATATTGACAGTGCCGATGCAATTTTAGCTTTGCGATCGCACGTCAAAAATCAGTCTAAGTTACGTCATGTCGCTAAGGCGCGTCACGTCCCAATTCACACGCTCAAGTCAAATACTATTCCACAAATTATCCGCACGTTGCGGCGGTTGTTGGATATGGACGAGCCAGTCGTACCGGACGAACGGGAACTGAGTTTATTCATCCAAAATGGCAGCGAGGACGAACTCGATGCTTTAGAAGAGGCTCGTTTAGCGGTAGAACAAATCGTAATTCCCAAAGGACAACCCGTAGAGTTGTTACCCCGTTCGGCAAAAGTGCGAAAGATGCAACACGAATTAGTAGAACACTATCGCTTGAAATCAGATAGCTTTGGTGACGAACCAAATCGGCGCTTGCGGATTTATCCGGCGTAATGTTTTTTTCGGTATACATAGGGGCGCACAGCTGTGCGCCCCTACTAGTTCTGTATGTTACCCCATTGAAAACGGCTTTCCGCCTCTAACAGATCTACCGCGATCGCTGTGTACTAGCTAAAGTTGGCTCATCTGTATCTTTTCAAAAGTAACGCTATTGTGTGAGTGTAAAAACAATTGTATGAGCGATCGCTAAATCCTCTCACACCCATACTCAGGTAGATATGACACAGCGAAGAAACGTTGCTATCTTAATTTTTGATGAGGTAGAGATTTTGGACTTTTGCGGTCCCTACGAAGTCTTTGGAGTGACGGGAAAACGCAATGGCTCTGAGCCTTTTAACGTCTACACGGTAGCCGAGGAACGCCGACCAATAATCGCTCGGAATCAGTTGAGTATCAATCCGCAGTACACTTTACTTGACTGCCCGCGATCGCATATTGTACTCGTGCCTGGTGGCTTCGGCACGCGGCGAGAAATGCGCAATTCAGCTTTGATTGACTGGATTAAAGAACGTTCTCAACAAGCAGAGTTATTGCTTTCCGTCTGTACGGGTGCGTTACTTTTGGCTAAAGCTGGTTTGCTGGAAGGACTTACAGCTACTACCCATCATGGCGCGATCGATTTACTCAAGCAGGTTGCACCCAATACACAAGTTAAACCAGATAAAAGGTTTGTAGACAACGGCAGCATAATTTTATCGGCTGGAATCTCAGCAGGGATTGATATGTCGTTGTATGTAGTCGCTAAGCTTTTGGGAGAACAACAAGCGAGAGAGACTGCGGAGTACATGGAATATGACTGGCAGCTAAGTGGAAAGTTAGAAAATTATATGGAATAGCCGTAAAAGTTCTTGACACATTCGCAGTACTAACTGCTATCATGGTTAAGGCTAACAAACGATGGGGCGTAGCCAAGCGGTAAGGCAGCGGGTTTTGGTCCCGCCATCCCTAGGTTCGAATCCTAGCGCCCCAGTTTATATCTTGAGTATTGAAGTAGAAGCTTTCTGTGAGGGGGAGCTGAGGGAGCTGGGGAGGCTGGGGGAGTAAGAGTAGGTTAATATCTCTTGCCTAAACAATGAGAATTTTTGTGTAGAGATTTTCTGTTATTGAAGGGCTAGATCGGCTAAGCTTGCCGTTGGAATCTCACACTTGGGAAAAATGAGTGCAAATGCTCCCACGATTTTAGCTCTGGATTTTGATGGCGTAATTTGTGACGGCTTACCAGAATATTTCGCTACGGCTTGGCGAACGTACTGCAAAATTTGGCTGCCATCATCTCAGACACCCCTAGATGATTTAACACCGCAATTCGATCGCCTGCGTCCGGTAATTGAGACTGGTTGGGAAATGCCCGTTTTAATTCGAGCTTTGTTATCCGGGGTAACAGAAGCAGAAATATGGCAAAATTGGAGTGCGATCGCCCAAAAATTATTGCAACAAGATAACTTAACTGCGGCTGAGGTCGGTAAGCAATTAGATACAATTCGAGATGAATGGATTTCTACCGATCTCGATAGTTGGCTAGACTTGCATCGGTTTTATCCTGGGGTTTTAGAAAGATTGCACTCATTAATTGATAGTCCGGTTAAACCGCTGATTATTACAACTAAAGAAGGGCGTTTTGTCGAGCGACTTTTACAACGGCAAGGTATACAATTACCCAGTCAGTCGGTTTTAGGCAAAGAAATCAAGCGTCCAAAATATCAAATTATCAGAGAGTTAATTGCGATCGCCACTCAAACACCAGTTCTTTTGTGGTTTGTGGAAGACAGACTCAAGACTTTGCAACTCGTGCAACAGCAAGCAGACTTAGAAGACGTAAAACTTTTTCTAGCTGATTGGGGATATAATACCGCAGCCGAGAGAGAACTGGCGCAGCAAAACCCCCGTATCCAGTTGTTATCGCTAGCTCAGTTTGCTGAAGATTTTTCGGCTTGGAGCTAAATTGTAAATGATGATTTTTGAATATTTATCATCAAAAACTCACAAAAAATAAAAATTGAATATAAGCTGACTAATAGCCGAAAGCTTATAGCTCGATATGCTCGATCTGACAAAAGTAGCGAAGGCGATGCAAGGCATCAGCCAACATTTAAGCACGGAAGTAGCTGCAAGTCGCCAACGGTTAGAGTTGGCGCAAGATCTCATGACAGCAGCTTACAAAAATCAAGCAGAATTGATGCAGCGACAAAAACAGTGGCGCGATCGCATTTTATTCAGCACCGCTATACCAATGGAACCGCTTAACACCTGCATCGATCTACCAGTACCACCTAAAACTCATACCGTTCTCGCCACGGATGGCTCGCAGATTGCTCCTAACCATCACGAAATCGCTTATTGTTATCTACTCAATATCGGTCGGGTAGTCTTGCACTACGGACAAAATCGCCAACCTTTACTCGATAGCTTACCAGAAGTATTCTACCGTCCCGAAGATTTATATATTTCGCGTCAATGGGGTATCCGCACTGAAGAATGGATGGGTTATCGCCGTACCGCTTCTGAAGCTACCGTATTGGCTGAGTTGGCTGCTGCTGTGGTAGGGAGCAGGGAGCAGGGAGCAGGGAGCAGGGGGAAGAGAGCTGGGGGAGTTGGGGAGGCTGAGGAAGCTGAGGGAGAGAAGAACCAACTGTCAACCATCAACCATCAACTACCAACTACCAACTACCAACTACCAACTACCACTCCTACACTAGCTATGGTCGATGGATCGTTAATCTATTGGTTTTTGGAACAGTTGCCTTTAGAAGCACGCGATCGCATTTTGCCACCAATTTTGACGGCTTGGGAACAGCTTAAAGCTTTGGGTATTCCCATCATGGGTTATCTCAGCGCTTCTCGCAGTATGGAAAGCTTGAATTTTTTACGTCTGCAAGCTTGCATTCACGAAGTACCGGACTGCGCCAGTTTTTGTCCGAATCAAATTGAAAAAGTTCCTTGTCAAGTCCTCGAACCATTGCGCGATGCGGCACTGTGGTCGATCCAATTGCAGCCAGGACAAAGAAGTACTTTATGGCGTAGTTCTGCCCGCATAACAGAATTATACGGAGATTGTGCAATCTATTTCTGTTACGTACATGTCGGTACGGAAATTGCACGGGTAGAAGTTCCGGCTTGGGTAGCAGAGGATGAAGCTTTATTTAATCAGTCTTTAGGTTTGATGTTAGCCCAAGTACAGAAAGGCTATGGCTACCCTGTTGTGTTAGCAGAGGCGCACAATCAAGCAGTTGTGAGAGGAGGCGATCGCGCTCGTTTTTTTGCGATGCTAGAACAACAAATGATTAAAGCAGGCTTGCGAAATGTGGGAATTTCCTACAAAGAAGCGCGTAAGCGGGGCAGTATTGCTTAAAGTTGATTATCAATAGGTAAACTGCTATGACTGAGTTACTCGAACAAGCGATCGCTCGATTAAAGACTCTACCTGCTAATGAGCAGGATGCGATCGATTTGTGAATTAATTCGCATATAGAGTGTGACAAATTACTATTTCAGTTGTGGCGATCGCGCTGATTTTTTGTCATGCTATAACAGCAAATGAAGCGAAATAAAACTTACTGAAGAGCGTCTCGATTGAAAGTTATGACATCACAAGATGGGGCTACTTAATTGTGTAGCTTTGGATCGATGTAGTTAAGCCTAGACAAGCAAGGATTTGAGACAATGACAACAAAGCCAGTTACTTTCATTACAGGTGCAAATAAAGGAATTGGAAATGAAGTTGCACGGCAGCTTGCCCAGCATGACTTCACTGTTTTGATTGGTACACGTAACGTACAACGTGGAGAAGCAGCAGCAGAAACACTCCGTGCTGAAGGATTTGACGTTCATTTTGTACCAATTGATATCAATGATGAATCGTCAATTAAAGATGCTGCTGAAACTGTGGCTAGACAGTGGAAACAAGTTACTGTGCTGATTAATAATGCTGCTGTCAATTATGATTTCTCACCAGCAACTCGACCATCTACGCTGAGTGTAGATGTTCTCAAAGATACTTTTCTCACGAATGTTTTTGGTGCATTTGCAACAATTCACCATTTTCTACCGTTACTCAAGCAAGCTGGAACAGCACAAATCCTTAAACCACAAATCATAAATGTTTCATCAACACTTGGTTCCCTGACTGCTCTGAGTGACCCAGAACATTATTACTACGGAGTTAATACCGTTGCTTACAACTCTTCCAAATCTGCAATTAATGCTATAACTGTTGCCTTGGCAAAAGATTTAGTAGAGGACAGAATTAGCGTCAATTCTATTTGTCCTGGTTGGGTAAAAACTGATATGGGTACAGATGATGCACCGCGTACTGTCGAACAAGGAGCATCAATTATAGTCAAACTTGCTACGATGGAGAATCCACCGACGGGTAAATTTCTCGACGATGATGGAGAAATTTTGTGGTAGCTTCTCCTGCCATAAATTCTAAGAGTATTGACATTTGAAAATGAAGCACTTGAATCGAATTTCTGTAGCAAATTGATAAGATATCGATCGAGTGCTTTACTTGTGCGATCGCAATATTGAATTATAAATTACGAATCGCCCGTTCCGAATTAGAGCTTCGTATTATTTGCTTTAAAAGTAACTCTTTGTACTTGTCCTAGCTGTCCTAAAAGTTTAGCTTCTTCCTGATTATATGTAACTAATACTCCCCCAGCATTACCAACTTCGAGTTTTAATTGTTCGTTAGCTACCCATTTACGCTGCGTTCCTGGGGATAACTCTCCTTCAAACTCTTTCTTTCCGTCAGCAGTTACCCGTATCCAAGATTTGTCTTTTACAGTTATACCAACTTCAACTGGCTTGGTTTGCTTCTTGAGGTTAGCAACTGGTTTGGCTTTAGCTGGTGCTTTAGGCTTAGCGACATTAGCAACGGGTAATGGAGGCTGTGACTGAGTATTTTGACCGATTTGAAAGTCAGAATTACTCAAAGTTTGAGACAAAATGCTGACTGCACCAATAATTAAAAGAATGTATATAGCGTATAGATGGGAGGTCTGTAATTGAGCTGGAGGTAAGCTGACTCCTACGGGTTTCAAACTCTGCCGATAATCTTCTAAAGGAAAAGAATTTGCTAATTCCGTACCATCTAAATCTAAAGCCTCGGCATATTGCTTAATAAAACCTCGAATATAAACTGGCTCAGGTAACTTATCAATATTACCCGCTTCGATCGCCCGCAAAAAACTTTGGCGAATCCGCGTGGTTGATTCGATTTGCTCCAAAGATATTTGTTTGTCTTCTCGCCTACGACGTAGAGCAGCACCTATCTGCCCTAACTTTTCGGCTCTTTGCTGTTCGAGCGTCTGAATAATTGGTTCTTGTGGTTGTGGTTGTTGTTTCCACTGCTTCATAGACTTATCTGTTGCACTTCTTGACAGCACCTTACACCTGCACCCTTGTTGTAGATTTGAGTTGATTTTGTAGTTGATTTTGTAAATAATGAATCTCGCGTTCTTCGAGCGGACGATAGCGACCCGGAGGCAAAGCCGCGCCTACAGTTGATTCTAGTTGAATCGAACCGATCGCAGTCCGATGTAACTGGAGCGTGGGATAACCTAATTGTTCTGTCATGCGCCGAATCTGTCGATTTCTGCCTTCCCATAAAACGAATTCCAACCACGTTCGATTGGCATCGCGAGACAACACGCGCACTTGTGCCGCTCTGGTCTTTCTCCCCTCTAAAACAACTCCCTGTCGCCATTGTTTTAACACTGATTCCGGCGGATGTCCCGCAACCACAACCTGATATGTCTTAGAGATATCGTGTCGCGGGTGGGTGAGAGCAAATGTCAAGTTTCCATCATTTGTCAGTAACAATGCACCTGTAGATTCTGCATCCAACCGTCCGACAGGATGAATACCCTGACCTTGACGTAGATTAGTTGGCAACAGTTGCATCACTGTAGGTCTACCTTGAGGATCGTCGCAAGTTGTAACTACACCAGTTGGTTTGTTGAGCAATAAATAGGTTGGCTGGGGACGATGAGGCGATCGCAGTAGCTTTCCATCAACTTCGATCGTATCCTGAGTTGGATTTGCTTTTTGTCCCAGTTCTACCACAGCACCATTACAGCGCACGCGACCGAGCTTAATCATCTCTTCCGCTTGCCGTCTCGAAGCTATTCCCCACTGAGAAAGAATTTTTTGTACCCGTTCCTCCATTTGTCGATCCTTGACCCAGGTAATACCAATATATACGCTGAGAATTCGGAATTCGGAATTCGGAATTCGGAATTAATTTTGAATTTTGAATTTTGAGTTGCTCCCTCAGCTCCCTACTCCCTGCTCGTGCGCTCCCTGACCACTGATAACCGAACAAATATTAACTACACTAATTTGAGCAACTGTTACACTTACATACTTCCCTTGAATCCGAACAACTTAGAGCAAGACAAGACCGCTAAGCATCGCCTAATCAGTAAAGTGCTGTCTCCAGCACTATGGCTGTTTGTCCGATCGCAAGTCGAGCAAGTATCCCATTTAGAGGTACAAATTGCCAGCAGCGATCGACAAATCCTTTCTGGTAGTATTCCCCGTCTATCTATCTTTGCCGATCGCGTTGTTTATAAAGGTTTACATTTCGCAAAAATCTGCCTAATGGGGGAGGGAATGCAGACAAATTTACGTCAAGCGATGAGAGGACAGCCGCTACAACTGTTAGAACCTATGGATGTCTCTGGGGAAGCAACGCTACAGGAAATGGATCTCAATGCTTCCCTGAAGTCGGATTTACTCTCTAGCGCTTTAACAGAGTTACTATCAAAATTAGCTCCTAACAACAATGCCGTGCGAGGACAAATTGACTGGACAAAAATCGCGATCGCGCCAGAACTTTTATTACTTCAGGGTAATTTAGTCAATTCAAGCCACACTACAACCATCACCCTTAAATGCGGTTTGCAGCTGTCTAGCGGTCGCGAATTGCTTCTAACTCAACCCCAGCTCCAAATCTCCTCTAACTCACTTTGGGAACAGTTAGAAGACCATGCCATAGATTTAGGTTCTTACGTCAATTTAAAAGAACTAACCTTACAGTCAGGACAAATCGTCTGTCGTGGTAGTATTACCGTCATGCCTTAATCAGTTATCTGCGATCGATTACCAATTACCGATTACCAATTACCACTCAATCTAATAACGGCAACAACAAAGTGACAAAATAGTAAACTAATGGAGCAGTAAAAACGTAACTATCGGCGCGATCGAGGATACCCCCGTGACCTGGAATTAATTGTCCTGAATCTTTGACCCCAGCATCGCGTTTCATCATGGACTCCGTGAGATCGCCTAATAAGCTGGTAATCCCAATTAATAAGCCTAAAGCTATACCCGTCCAAGGCGAACCAGCCCAATGAAGCAACCAACTACCAATCGTTGCTACAGTTATACTACCAGCAACTCCAAATACAGACCCTTCCACAGTTTTTTTGGGACTAATATCAGAAAGGCGAGTGCGTCCGAAAAATTTACCAATAGTATACGCTCCAATATCAGCCGCCCAAATACAAAAGAAAGCTAGGAGAGTGACTGTCAAACCTTGCGGTAAAGCTGCAAAATTTCCTTGCTTGACCAGATGAATTGTATTCATATCTGGTAAATAGCCATCGAATGGAATATTGCTCACAGCATGATTACCAAGCGATCGCAATCTAATCCAATAACTAGGTAAATAACCGCAATAAAATAGTCCCAAAATAGAAGTAGAAATATCGGCGATCGAGGCTAATTTTGGTAAAAATAGGAGATAGAAACAAATAAACGTTCCTGCTACTGGCATCACGGCATCTGCTAAGCTGGAAGAAACCGTAGCGATCGCCAGCAAAGCTAAACTGACAACGATCGTTGTTTTCGCAGCAGGTGCAATTCCCTTGGCTCGAACTAATTCAAAATATTCCAGTTGACCCAAATAAACAATCGCCATAAACATAAAGGTAAAATACCATCCTCCTAAGACGCTGGCAGTTAGGGCAAGAGCGATCGCGATAATTCCACTAATAATTCGAGACCAAGGCATAGAGCAATTTTGGATTTAGGATTTGGAACTTTCGATTACAGACTTTGACTTCAATCCAAAATCTAAAATCTAAAATCGGATGGGATTAGTCTAGCTTTTCTCCACTCAAAATAAAAATAGGATCGACAGCAGCAAAGATTTGCTGATTACCTTTTTGCTCTAAGCGATTGACAGATGATTGGACGACATCGATATTTCTAGCATGTAACTCAGCTAAACCTTGAGAAATAGCATATAAACTTTCCAAATTACCAGCCGTGGTAACGACTCTACCTTGTAGCGGCAGATATTGCCAAACAGCTTTGAGAATATCTTTGATAGGACGACCACCTTCAATACAAACTCGGTGCGGAGCTTGAGGTAAATTGGGTAAGCATTCTGGGGCGCTAGCTTCTACGACTTCAACATTTTTCACATTAAAGCGATCGCAGTTGCGACGGATCAAGCTAGCAACTTCGTCATCTCGCTCAACAGCAATAATCTGGGCTTTCGGACACAACAAGCCAATTTCAACCGGAATTGTCCCTGTTCCTGCGCCAATATCCCACACCAAGGAGTTTGGTTGTAACCGCAGTTGAGAAATCAGCAATAACCGAATTTCCCGCTTACTCAAGGGAATTCCTGGCAAGCGCTCGAATAAATCGTCAGGGATACCTGGTGTAATATAGGGCCAGAGTTGGGAAGGCATAGAAATTAGATGAATGACATCAGCTTGCCCCAGCAGTAAAGGAAAGCTCTCAACAATAAGAACTTAACATCACTCGCACTTTTATACATAAAGTGAGGAGTGAGGAGTGAGTGGTGATGAGAGAAGTTCTGCACTCCTTACCTCTTTCCCTTGTCTGTTGTTAAGTCGTGAGGAGTAAGCAGGCGAAAACTGCTAGCGAAGATTGGGAAATTTGGTGGTTAACGAAAGGGTACAACAGGTTAAGCTAACAAATGTCAACTTCGAGTCAGCGTCAGTTTACACCAGAGGCAAGATGACAATTTGGGTTAACGAGCAGATCGATCCGTCTGGAATGATACACGCCTGCATCGCTTGCTGTGACGAAACGCAAGCACAAGCTTGTCACGAATCCTACCAACAAAATTTGACCGAGATGCAAAAAGAATCTGGTTGGGAAGCCAGACTGCGAACGGTAGAATCGTGGGACGACGTGCCAGTTAATGCTTTGAAATTGGACTAATGAGAAACGGTTATCCAGCAACCCACATTTAATGCTTGGGCGGACGCGGGAGCTGCTGGGGGCGAATTGGTCCCAAAATTTGGTTGAGCTGACGCAATTGCTCTGCCGTTCCCATACAAATCAATAAATCACCTGCCATTAACGTAGTGTCTGCCGTGGGACCACCAATTAGAGTTCCATCGACGCGGCGGATTGCTAAAATTAGCGCTCCAGTTTGCGATCGCAGTTTTGCTTCTCTCAAAGTTTGACCGATGCAGGGACACACTACTGGATCGAGGCGAAATTCCTCCATATACAGTTCCCTGTCTGCTCCCGTGAGGATGCCATCGACGAAATCTAATACTTGGGGTCTTAATGCCGCTGCTGCCATGCGTTTACCCCCCGTGATATAGGGAGATACAACTGCATCAGCTCCCGCCCTTTGCAGCTTTTGTAATGCCTCTCTCGTACTAGCTCTGGCGATCGCTCGAATTTGCGGATTGAGGGTTTTGGCTGACAGCACTGTATAGAGGTTTTCAGCATCAGAAGGCAGTGCCGCAACTAGACAAATCGCTCGATCTATTCGCAGTTGCAGCAGAGTATCGTCTAATGTCGCATCACCCTGGATTGCTACATAACCGAGCTGCCGTGCTTTTTCCACCGAAGCATCATCTAAGTCAACCGTGACAAAATTAGCCCCTTCAGCTTGAAATTCCAGGGCAATTTGCTGTCCCGTGCGCCCAAATCCACATAAGATGTAGTGTCCAGAGAGCGATTCCATTAACCGCCGCTGTTGCCTCAGTCGAATTCCTTCTTGAAAGTACCCTTGAATTACAGCTTCTGTAAAGCGATTGACGATATAACCGATCGTAATCACTCCCATTAAAATTAGACCGATGGTAAATAATCGTCCGCGATCGCCTAACGGTCGCGTTTCACCATAACCGACTGTAGCCAAGGTAATCACAGTCATGTAAGCCGCATCTTCCCACGACCAACCTTCTACAAAGCGATACCATAGAGTCCCCAATAGCAAGACACCTACAAGCGCGATCGCCCCTGCTAGTAGCTCTTTTTGAATTCGACGATATTTTTTCTCTGGGGTTGAGTACAAGAGAGTGATTAGGGGTGAGGGGTAAGAAAAATGAGAACTGCCAACTACCAACTACCAATTACCCATTGCCAATTACCACTGATAACTGACAACTGATAACTGATTTCTGAGCTAGTTTAGATTATGTGCGATCTGAGCCGGATGCGATGGAAAGTTTTGGACATTACCGCTAAATTGGCAGCAGAAATTTAAAAAATAAATTTTTGATTGAGGAGGGAATAGTGACTATAGATACTCTTATTTCTAGCCCCAATTTGCTAGCCCCAATTTGTCAGCATCAGCTGCCACTGCGCTGCAACCTTTCGATCTAGACAGCTTCATAGCAATTCTCGATTGCGTGCGTGACATCTGTAGGGGCGCACAGCCGTGCGCCCCTACGGTCGTGTGTTTTATCCAATTGAAAATTGCTATCAACGAAAAAGTTAGCAGCTAGAACACAAACAATGACCAGCATTTGTTAACAAATGCTGGTCATTGGTCACTGATAACTGATTAAGCAGCCAAACCACTATGCCTTAACAAAGGCTCTGTACTCGGCTCTCGACCTCGGAAGGATTTAAACACATCCATTGGATGTTGGCTACCACCCAAAGCCAGCACGGTATTGCGAAATCGTTTCCCAGTCTCAGTCAGTGCCTGGGGATTATCTAATCCAGCTTCTTCAAATGCACCGAAGGCATCAGCACTCAGGACTTCTGCCCATTTGTAGCTGTAGTATCCCGCAGCGTATCCGCCAGCAAAAATATGTCCAAAAGAACACAAAAAGGCATCTTCTGGTAATGGTGGTAATACGGTTGTCGTCTTGGCGATGCGCTGGCGTACGTCACTGGCTGTCTCCGTACCACCGGGCTGATAGCGATGGTGCAGTTCGATATCCACTAAACCGAAGTGTAACTGTCGCAGCATTGCACTACCACTCATATAATTGCGGGCAGCAATGAGTTTTTGATAGTAATGCTCTGGCAAAGTCTCGCCAGTTTCGTAATGCTTCGCCATTCCCATCAAGGTTTCTCGATGGTAGCACCAGTTTTCCATAAATTGGCTAGGTAGCTCAACTGCATCCCATTCGACGTTATTAATCCCAGCTGCCCCTGCATCGTCTACTTTAGTCAACATGTGTTGCAGCCCGTGACCGAACTCGTGGAATAAAGTCTCTACTTCATTGAAAGTCATCAAGCTGGGCTTGCCATCGACTGGAGGAGTTTGGTTGCATACTAAATAAGCTACGGGTTTACGGGTGGCAACTGTACCCTCGTGAGTTGTCATTTTTGCCCGACCAATACAATCATCCATCCACGCACCGCCTCGCTTTTCCGCCGGACGGCTGTATGGATCTAAATAGAAATAGGCAATTGCTGCTCCTGTTTCATCGGCTATTTGAAAATATTTCACATCTTCATGCCAAACTGGAGCTTGACCGTCAGCAGCAGTCACAGTCACCCCAAATAGCTTGTTGACTAGAGTAAATAATCCGTCTAAGACTTGGGGTAAGGGGAAGTAGGGACGCAATTCCTCTGCACTAAAAGCAAATTTTTCTTCTCGTTGGCGTTCTGCCCAAAATGCAATATCCCAATGCTGCAAGTTGCTGCCTTCTGGCGCTCCCTTAGAGGCAGCAAAAGTTCTCAAGTTTTCTAAATCTTGCTTTGCAGCATCGTAACTAGCGCGTCGCAATTCTTCTGATAAAGTCTCTACTGCCTCGACGCTGGGAGCCATTTTACTGGCTAGACTTAATTCTGCGTAGCTATTAAACCCAAGCAAATTGGCTTTTTCGCGTCGTAGTTGTAAAATCTTTTCAATTAATGGAGTATTATCTAAATCCCCAGAGGAAGCGCGGCTGATAAATGCTCTATATAGTTTCTCTCGCAAATCCCGACGTTTGCCATGCTGCATGAAAGGCAAGTAACTGGGAAAATCCAACGTCACGCGCCAAGGACCGTGTTCCGGTGTTGCCTTTTCTTCTCCTGCGGCACGGGCAGCTTGAGCTGCTAGACTCAACCAACTAGGAGGTAAGCCTTCTACTTCATCTGGTGATGTCAGCGTCAGGCTGAAAGCTTTGGTTGCATCCAAAACGTTGTTAGAAAACTTGGTGGTAAGTTCGGCTAACTCTAATTGAATCGCATTAAAGCGATCGCGTTGCTCTCCTGCTAAACCTACGCCCGATAGCTCAGCATCTCGAATTGCTGCTTCTACAATCCGTTTTTGGGCATCTACTAAGGTATCCCAGACTTCGCTGGCTCGCAGCGCCTTAAAAGCTTCGTAAAGCGGCTGACTCTGACTAAATTTATTGTAAAACTCTACAACTTGCGGCTGTACGGTTTCGTAAGCTGTCCGCAATTCGGGGCTATTCTTTACGCCCATCAAATGCCCGACAATACCCCAACTCCAGCGCAAGCGCTCTGACAAGCGATCTATGGGTTCTACCAACCCACTCCAGGTTGGCGTAACGTTTGCTTCTAAATTCGCTAGTTCTGATTCTAGTTCCGCCAGCAGTTGTGTCATGGCTGGAACTACATGCTCTGGCTGAATATCTGCAAATGGTGGCAATCCCTGACCTTTTAATAAAGGATTGTCAACTGTAGCGATCGCACTCATAAGCGGTTCTACTTTGTATTAGTGTTACCTCCATTATCGTTAACACCTACAACTACCGCCGAGTGTTGAATGCCGTAAGAATCAGGAGTCGGAATTAACTGAGTTCTTGCCTTTTGCCTCTTGCGTCTTACTTCTCGCCTCTTGCGTCTTACTTCTCGCCTCACTACTCACCTAGACAATTTCTACATTCCTAACTAATAGCAGTTGATCCACGTCTAACATAAATATTGTCAGCGGTGGTTCTGTTGCCGGAATCACGGCTACGTGAGTTGCAAAGCCGAATATATCGGCATTGCGGTAAGACTCTGGCAAAACGCGCACGCAAGACAAGGGTACGTCCATCAAAGTAGGAACTTGAGCGACGGGAATGGCATAAAGTTCTCTTTGTCTGTCTTGGACGAGCATCAAATAACCCCGCTTTGCCGGATCGAGATTGCCGCTAGACTGAAATAGTCGCCGCTGGAGATCGACCACCGTGACCTCGCGATCGCTCAAATGAATCAATCCGACTCCATGTTGCCCGCTACCATAAACTACTGTCTGTGGTAGTACTTTTACAATGCTATTAATATGCAAAGCTAAGTTAAATTCGCCCATTTGAAACATCACAATTTTGATGGACGTAGCTGCTTCTTGAGCAATCTGTCCTGTACCTTGAATTTTCGATCTAACTAGAGCGCTTGCCATATCAGTTAACAGGGAGTAGGGAGTAGGGAGTAGGGAGTAGGGAAGAACCTAGCTCCCAATCGCGCACAAATGACTAATGACCACTGACTAATGAGCAACACCTTCTGCCAAGAGTTCTTTAACGGCTGCTAGGAATTCTTGCTCGATGTAAGGTTTGGTGAAGTAGTGTTTAGCACCTAAGTGTTTAGCTAGCTGTTGGTGCTTCTCGCTACTACGGGACGTGAGCATTACCACAGGAATTTTTGAGAGTTGCGGGTCTTGCCTGCGATGGCTGAGGAACTCAAAGCCATTCATGTTTGGCATTTCCACGTCGGAAATTACAAGTTGGATAATGTGTAGATTTTGTTGTAGTTGGTTGATTGCCTCCCGACCGTCTCTAGCTTGTAAAACGCGATAGTCAGCTTTTTGTAGAGTCAGTGCCAAAGTCTGCCTTACGGTAATTGAGTCATCTACCACCAGCACAGTTGGAGTCACGGTTTTAACTGGGGGAGCTGATGGAGTAGAACTACTATCATCTGACAGTTCCGCAACAGGCAAGCTGGGTAGAGCGCCAACATCACCGACGCGCCGTCCGTCGCCAAAGAAGGATTGCAACAGCCCAGATACGTCAACGACTGGGATCAAACAACCGTTACCTAAAATCGTACAGCCATAAATATATATTGGTGGCGCGATCGCAGGACTGAAAGGTTTAATGACGAGTTCTTGCTCTGTAACCAAGCGATCGACTTCAATAGCAATCAGCTGGTCGTCTTGTTCTAACAACAGAATCGGTGCTGCCCAGTCATCAGGGGTAGGCACAGTTGCCAAACTCTGATTTTGCTGAGTCTCCGGTAACGGACAAGAATATTGAAGTAGTTGGGATAGGTGATAGGCAGGAACGATATGACCCTGCCAATGCAAAAATCTCTTGCCACTACTGACTCTCACCTGATCGGGTTGGGGAATTAAAATTTCAGCAATACTGTCTGAGGGTAAAGCCAGAGCAGTGGAGCCGACAAAGCAAACGAGTAGTTTGGCGATCGATAATGTCAATGGAATTCGTAAGGTAAAGGCAGTGCCGCGCCCTGGTTCGGAGTTCAGCGTCACGCTACCTTTAAGCGATCGCAATTGGTCGCGCACCACATCCAGTCCTACACCTCGACCGGACAGCTGGCTGACTTGACTTGCCGTAGAAAATCCTGGTTCAAATAGCAATTCTAACAACCGCGATGGCTCCGCAACGGCGGCTTGTTCTGGAGTTAATAACCCCATGTCTATACCTTTTGCTCGAATCCGGTCTAGGTTAACACCCCGTCCATCATCTCGCACTTCAATCATGGTCTGGCTACCTTGGTGATAGGCACGAATTTCAATCGTCCCTTGCTCTGGTTTGCCCCGCTGCTGTCGATCCTCTGGCATTTCGATCCCGTGATCGAAAGCATTGCGAACTAGGTGTACTAACGGATCGTTGAGTTTTTCCAGCACGGCTCGGTCTACTAAAACCCCCGTTCCATTTAACTTAAGTTCTACTGGTTTGTTGTACGAATTCGATAAGTCGCGCAACATGCGTGGGAAACGGTTGAGAACTTCACTCAAAGGCAACATCCTCGCCCACATCAAGTCATCGCGTAAATGACCCAGCATTTGGCGTTGTCTTTCTAGCGTTTGACTAGATTGTCCTGCCAGTAACACCACGTCACCTACAGTTTCTTCTAACTGCATGATTTCTTCTAGAGTGGTTTGTACCAGGGAGTGTAGCTCGCCATAGTTATCCATCTCCAAAGAATCAAAGCTCGTTTGACCGAATGCGGCAAGTCCTGTAGGTGCGATCGCAGTGACATTTTCAGAATTAGATTTTCCTACAGTACTACTGGTTAACGCTCTGTAGCTCTGAGGAGCGACTAACATCTGGTCGGCAAAATCTCGCAAGTTATGAGCGATTTGTCTGAATTTAGCAAAACGTCGCAGTAAAGCAACGATAATTGCTTGCATTTGATCGTTTTGCAGTGCGAGACTGTTGCGGTTAATTGCCAATTCACCAACTAAATTATTCATCCGTTCCAGTCGCTCTAAGTCAACGCGCACTGAAAGCTGAGATAGTTGAGGAGTAGCAGCCTTATTACCAGCTTTGCTTGTTTCTGGTGCTTGGCGTGCTGCCCCAGAAATTTTAAGCGGAGCTGGATTGCTGGGAGCAATCGCGGTACTTTTTTCTGCAACTGTCGGTAACTTGGGTGTGGTTGGTACTATAGAAGTCGATCGCCCAGTGGGTAGAGCGAGATCCTCTAGTGGTGGTAGATTACCAAATATCTGTTCGACAGATTGAATTGCGTCTGACGGACTTTCCCGATCGATGCGATTCGCGGCTTTTTGCTCAGAAGCAGCAACGACAGCAGGCGCAGCTGGCTCTTCTGCTAATTTCAAGTCACCAAAAATATCATCTAGAGATGGAATAGAGGTACGATCTGCTTGAGGTGCAGCATTTGGCGATGCATCTACGATCGCGCTGTCTTGACCGATGCTACCGAAAATATCGTCTAGACTGGGAAGCGCAGTAGTTTCGGGCGTAGTAGCAGGGGTAGCGAGCGGTGTTACGGGGACATCAGTTTCTACTAACGTACCAAATACATTCTCTAAAGATGTTTGTGCAGTTGGAACTGCTGTCAAATCTCCTATGGCATCTAATGTGCCAAATATGTCTTCAACCGATGATTCAGGAATTACTGGCAATGGCATAGATGCTAAGTCTACCTCCGCCAAAGCGCCAAAAACATCGTCTACAGGCATGTTGAAAACGGCTGGAGCGGCTGCCTCTACCAGTGCTGCTAAAGCTGGGGAGAGATTGCCACCAGATGTGCGATCGCCTGCCATGACTGCTTGTCTACCTGCCTCAAAGTCAGCTAGAGCGAGTTGAGCGATCTGTAAAGCTTGCTCTGGATGAGCTTCGCTCGCGGCGATTGCAGTAGAGGCGATCGCTCCGAATCCTGGCAGGTTTAACAACTCGGCAATACCTGCAAATACTTCTGCTTGCGCTCGCAATTCTCCCGCAATTTCTTTACCTGTAGGATCGGTAATGACAGCCGAGAGTCGCTCGATTCCCTGAGCAACATCCACCTCAAAAATCGAGAGTGCAATATCTACCCCTAGATCGACAGAGCTAGGTAACTCCGCCGCTCCTTTCAAGAAATTTCCTATACTAGATTCGATCCGGGCAAACACTGGTTCTGCTGTTGCCATTGCCTGCTCGTTGTCGCACTGACCGTTCTCAATCTGCTCGATTAATGGCAGGCGCAGACAGTCATAAGCTTCTAACAGCAAGCCTTCTACTTCGGCATTAATATCTAACTCTGGGTTGTGCAACCCTTTAAAGATATCTTCTAGGCTATGAGCTAGGGTTTTAATCGTGTCTAAACCAACACTCGCCGCTCCTCCCTTAATTGAGTGAGCAGCCCGCATCATGTTATGGACTTTGGCGGTGCTGCGTTCCGTTCTGAGCGTCAGCAATTCCTCTTCAATGAGCTGCAATAGCTCTGGAGCTTCTTGAATGAAGAATTGATAAGCCTGGTCGCGAATATCAGAGTCGATCGCCATACAGAATAGGGAGTAGGGAGTAGGGAGTAGGGAGCAGGGAGCAGGGAGTCGTAGGGGCGGGTTTAGCGCAAGCTTGACGGATGAGGCAATAAATCTTGGTTCAAAACCCGCCCGTACTGGGGAGTCGGAAGTTGAGGAAGATAAATTGATATCTCTTCTCACGCACCACGCACCACGCAAGAGCGCACCACTAACTAACTTTGAATTGGCTGACACTAGCTTGCAGTTCTTGTGCTAGTGCTGAGAGTTCTCTAAAGGAGCTGGAAACTACGGTTGCTTCATTGGAAGTGCGGTCGGCGATCGCCACTACATCTGTCATTGTGGCAGTCACGACTTCAGACGTTTGGGACTGCAATATCGCAGCAGAAGCGATCGCCGCTACGAGTTCGCCGATCTGTTGACTCGCCGTAGCAATTTGGTTCAGGCTTTGACGAGTTTCATCGACTAGCTTTGTTCCAGAAACAACTTGCTCTGTACCAGCTTCCATTGCTGCTACCACTTCGTTTGTCTCTGCCTGAATGTTGGCAATCAAACTTTCAATTTCTGCGGTTGCTTCTGCTGATTGCCGTGCCAAGACGCGCACTTCATCAGCTAGTACGGCAAATCCTCGTCCTTCTTCTCCAGCACGGGCAGCTTCAATAGAAGCTTTTAATGCTAATAAGTTAGTTTGAGCGGCAAATCTACCAATCAAGTTCACGACTTTAGAAATCTTTTGAGACGATTCACCCAACTGCTTCACTTTTTTTGAGGTTGTTGTCACCGTGTCCCGAATTGCCATCATTCCTTCAACGGTACGGTTCATCGTCGTACCTCCCACTGCTACTGTTTGAGTTGCTTGTTGCACGACTGCTTCTGCTTGAGAAGCACTTGCTGCTACGGCACGAATTGAGTTGGACATCTGTTGAATTCGCTCTAATGCCGCAGTCATGACCTCGGTTTGTCGCAGTGCTTCTTGAGATAGTTCGCCCACAGATCGTTCGCTGCTAGTTGTCGTACTGGCTACTTGTTGAGCGGCAGTTTGTACTTGCGTCACGATTTTCCGCAAGCTGTTAATTGTGGCATTGTAAGAGTCGGCGATCGTGCCGATTTCATCTTCGGTGACGTTAGCGCGTACTGTTAAGTCGCCGCGACTGACGGGATCGACTTCCATCAATAGTTCTAAAGCGCGTTGCTGCATGAACTCTCTAGCATTCTTTTGCTGCTCTAACAGAGATGCGCGATCGAGAGCGTAGCCAATTTGCGTTGCTAATTGCCGGAAAAAGTCCATCTCTTGCTGCTGCCAAACACGCGCACTAGAACATTGATGAGCAATTAATAAACCAAATAACCGATCGCCCTGCACAATTGGCGCGACTAAATTTGCTTTGACGCTAAATTGTTCGAGTTGTTTGCGATAACAAGCAGTCACTCTCGGTTCTTTGTATATATCGCTAATACTTGTTACTTGCCCTTTTTTGTAGCGTTCTACTTGACCTTTTCTCAAGCAGGGATCTTCAATCTCAGCTCCCATTGCTACTGGAAAACCATTAGCCACCGACTCAGCTATAATCGTCCCCTTCCAGTTAGTTGGATCTAAACCGTAAATCACTACTCGGTCTGTGGCGATCGCTTGCCGGATATTATCAGTAGCAACATTCAGTACATCTTGTAGGTTATTGATTTGAGCAATTTTGAGCGTGATATCTTTTAGTAGCTCGCTGCGCTTAGCTTCATCTTGTTGTTCTTGTAAGAGATCCAGCCGCTGCAAAGATGACCCTAATTGCAATCCTAAGCGCTCTAGAAAATTAATTTCTGCTTGCTCCCAACGATGAGATTTTGAACAGTATTGAGCAAAGACTAAACCAAAAAGCTCGTCGTTTTTAATAATTGGTGCAACTAAGTTCGCTTTAATTTTCAATCTTTCGAGTAATTGAACGTGGCAATCAGTAAAGCCGGCTCGATAAATATCATCGATCGCCCTTACTCGACCTTTCTTGTATTCTTCGGCTTTATTTGCCTGCATACAAGTATCGGCGATCGTCGTGTTAAGGCAAGACGGTAAACCAGGTATGGCTGCCTCGGCAACAACTATTCCACTCCAATCGGGGTGGAAGCGATAGACTACTACTCGTTCTACTTGTAATGCATCACGGGTAGCTTTGACTATATGAGCTAACACGTCTTCAACTGTTTGAAAATCTCGCGTTTTTGCTGCTAAGTCGCCAAAAAATTGAGCGTACTTTGCTTCTTGGCGACGAGCTTCCAGATTGGCTTCAATATTAGCTGCCATCTGATTCAATTCTTGCGAGAGAATGCCAATTTCATCGTGGCGATCGCTGGTTTCTTCCAGTCTCGTAGCAGTCTCTCCAATCCCAATCTGTTGTGCGAAACTCGCTAAGCGTTTGAGCGGTCGAGAAAAAGAGCCTGCTACTGGAATTGCAACTAAACCAATTAACAGCAACATGCCTCCAGACACACCGTAGGCGAAAAGTTGCTGTTCGCGAATGTGAGCTTCTATTTCATCCAAAGGTGTACCGACGAAAGCCATGCCAACAGGCTTAGCTTTGTCTGGATGCAAAATCTTTTCATGGTCGTACAGAGGACTGTATGCTGTGAGATACGTTTGCCCCAAGATGTTTGTCTGACCGTTAAATTCTTGCCCCCGATCTAGGACTGTCTGTGCAACTTCTCTTGCAGCTCGCGTACCAATTGCTCTAGATTTACCGTCTGTATAAGGGACAGTAGTTGTCACTCGCCAGTCTTGAGCAAAGATTGTTGATAAGGAAACTTTTTCAAAGTCTTTAAAACTATCTACCTGCCCTGGAGCTTGGTTGATTACAGAACCGACAATGACAGCACCTACGACTTTTTTACCTGCTAGAATTGGCTGTACTGCCATCCCTACCAATCCCATTTTCCCCGCATCAATGTTGTAGGTTCCATTGGAAGAGGGTTGTTTGCTTAGTGGTAAACCTGCTGTCGGTTGGGGACGAATACCAATATTTGCCTGCTTATCTTGCCCTAAGCGTTTGAGAACATTACTGTTAATGAGTTCTAGACCGCTTAAAACTTTTCCCGATCGCAAAGCGTGTTGGACAATCGGCACATCCCCTAAATTGATACCATTTGGGAGAGAGACTCGGCGGTAGGGAGGATTGAGTTCTACTTTATCTACGGCTAAGTTTAAATATTCTTCGGATAAGGTGCGAATACTTTGAGCTACTGTTTTTCCGTCAGCATCTACAATGACGCGGATATTTTTTTCTACAGAACCACTACCATCTGTGACGCTAAATTTGCCTAAAAAGGTATTGAGAAACTGGCGCTGAGTTACTATTTGCTGCCCATCGCGTAGGTCAACCTTCATCGCTTGTACGACTTCGGCAATCGTATTTGCTTCTGTAGCTGATTCTGTAACAACCCACGTGGCATAGTTAGATAAGAAACTAGCTTGAGCTTTTTGTAAAAATGTTTGAGCGTTCTGTATTTCTCTTTGTCGCGTCACAGCAGCATTTCTCTGCGTTACCACGACTATAGGTAGTGCCGCACTCAACATCAACAATAGAGTTAGCTTGGTGCGAAAGCTAAAATTATTCCACGGTCGATCGCGACGCTGCTTGCCAATAGCAGATTTCTGTGGCGATCGCGGTGGCTGCGAGGATGTTTTGACCTCAGAGTTTGAGACTTGGGAAGTTTGTTTGAGGCGAGAATTTAGCATAGCTGATACATTTTCGAGGGAGTAGGGAGTAGGGAGTAGGGAGTAGTGCTAATTGTTGATGGTTAATAGTTGATTGCAATTACCCTATCAACCATTAACAATTAACCAACAACGTTACTCACTCCTAACTAACTTTGAACTGACTGGCGCTAGTTTGTAGTTCTTGCGCCAGCGTTGAGAGTTCCTTAAATGCCGCAGATACTACAGTTGCTTCGTTGGAAGTGCGGTCGGCGATCGCGGCTACATCTGTCATTGTTGCCGTTACGACTTGCGATGTCTGAGATTGCAACGCCGCAGCAGAAGCGATCGCCGCTACGAGTTCGCTAATCTGTTGGCTCACTTCCGTAATTTTGAGCAGATTTTGCCGCGTTTCATGCACGAGTACAGTACCCGTCACCACCTGCTCCGTACCAGCTTCCATTGCTGCTACAACTTCGTTTGTCTCTGTCTGAATATCTTTCACCAAGTTTTCAATTTCTGCCGTTGCTTCTGCCGACTGCCGTGCTAGGGTTCGCACTTCGTCAGCTACCACCGCAAATCCTCGTCCTTGTTCTCCCGCGTGAGCCGCCTCAATAGAAGCGTTAAGCGCTAGTAGGTTAGTTTGATCGGCAAATGTACCGATCAGGTTGACAACTTTCGAGATCTTTTGGGACGATTCACCCAATCGCTTCACTTTTTTAGAGGTTTCTGCCACCGTTTGTCGAATTGCCATCATCCCGTCCACAGTCCGGTTCATGGCTGTATCGCCTTCTGCCACCGTTTGAGTTGCTTGCTGCACTGCTGCTTCCGCTTGGGAGGCACTACTAGCTACAGCAAGAATTGAATCTGACATTTGCTGAATCCGCTCCAAAGCCGCAGTCACTGCTTCAGTTTGTCGTAGGGCTTCTTGAGATAGTTCGCCGACAGATCGTTCGTTACTAGTCGTTGTATGAGCTACCTGTTTGGCAGTAGTTTGTACTTGAGTGACGATTTTCCGCAAGCTGTTAATTGTCGCGTTGTAGGAGTCGGCGATCGTCCCGATTTCGTCTTCGGTGACGTTAGCGCGGATCGTCAGGTCGCCTCGGCTGACGGGATCGACTTCCATTAGCAGTTCTAAAGCGCGGCGCTGTAAGAATTCTCTGGCATTCTGTTGCTGCTCTAACAGAGAGGCGCGATCGAGCGCGAGTCCTACTTGGGTAGCGACCTGGGAAAACATGGCAATTTCTTCTTGCTGCCATTTACGGGGAGCATCGCACTGGTGAGCGATCAATAGACCCAAAAGTTCGCCACTACGAATCACGGGAGCAACTAAGTTTGCTTTGACTGCAAACTGTTGTAACTGAGCAATATGACAATCAGTTAGTCCCGCATCGTATATATTTTCTGTTGCTTGCACTCGTCCTTGACGATAGCGTTCTACGTAACCTTTGGCAAAACAGGGGTCGTCAATATCTGCTCCCAGAGCTTTAGGAAAACCTTCGCCTACAGATTCAACAATCACTCTACCTTTCCACTGCTCGTTGAAACTATAAATGATGACGCGATCGCTATTCAGCGCTTGGCGCAGTTCTTGCACCGCAGTGTCCATAATTTCTCGCACGCCAAGTCCTTGAGTCAGTTTAATGGTGATATCTTTCACCATTGAGGCTCGCTCTGCCACAGCTTGCTTTTGTTCTAGAAATGATAAGCGATTTAAGATAATCCCTAACTGAGATGCTAGCTGCTTGAGGAAGTTAATTTCTTCTTGCTGCCAAATGTGGGTTTGTTGGCAATGATGGGCAATTAATAAGCCAAACAACTGATCGTTTTTCAAGATTGGCGTGACCAAATTGGCTTTAATTTGCAATCGTTCCATTAGCCGCAGGTGTTCTGGATGAAAACCAGCCGCCATGACGTTGCTGGTAGGAACGACGCGACCGCGCCTATATTCTTCCAGCAGGCGTTCGCCAATACATGCATCGTCAACATTATTGTCGAGGGCGCGTGGCAAACCAGGTAAGACTGATTCAGCGGCAATGTAGCCACTCCCATTGGGATTAAAGCGATAAACGACGACTCGATCTGTTTGTAAAAGTTCTCTGGCTCCCTGTACTGCTTGGCTGAAGACAGTTTCTAAATCTTCCGAGCCGCCGTCGCGGGCAGAGGCAATTTCTGAGAGGAAGTTAGCTTGTTGAGTTTGGGCAGTTTGATTTTGGAGGAGTTGTTGTAACTGACTTGCCATCTGGTTGATGTTGGTTCCCAAGACTGCCAGTTCATCTTCTCCCGCTACTGTCAAACGAGTATCTAGCTCGCCTTGACCCAATTTCTCCACTGCATCCGCCGCGTCTAAAATGGGACGAGTGGCGCGGTTAACTAAGTAAGCAGCGATCGCGCTGACTAAAAATGCCGCGATCGCCGTACCAACACCGAAGTTTAATAATAATCCTCGTTGGGCAGCAAATGCTGTAGCTGAATCTCTTGCAATTGCGGAACTCCAACCTAAATTTGGTATTCCCTCTACTTTTGGAAAAGGAGCATACGTCAAGATGTGTTCTTCTTGATGATTGGTATGAATATCAGTTGTTGCTCCGCTCGCAGGCTTTGCTTGCATTTGCTGCAATTTAGGAAAGATCGATTTAGCCTCTTTGCCTAAATTCATGGCATCTTGAGAACCCAAAACTTTGCCGTTAGCATCAATTACTAAATATTCTTGTTCGCTGGCACCATATTTTTCTAGCAACTTGCTCACTGCTTCGACTGGAATTTGGGCGCGAACGACACCAATGATTTGGTTAGTCAGAGAATTTCTGACTGGTGCAGCAACACCAATACCTAATTTTCCGGTAGATTTCGAGATTGTTGGTTGATTAATGAAAGGGCGACCAGTTTTCAACGCTTGCTGAAAGTATTCTGCATTTTTGTGATTGGCTATTGGTTTACCTGTAGACTGCAAGATAGTGTCGCCATTGAGATCGAACATAGCAATGCTGCTATATACCCCGTAGGCATTGACATATCGATCTAGTAAGCTCTGCTTTTCCTGCGGCGTTGTGACTGCTACTACTTTAGGATTGGCTAGGATTGGTAAATTTGCTAGTACTTGAATATCGCCATACCGCTCAACCATGAAATTTGATAGCTCTTTACTTAGAGCTTCATTTTGCAATAGTTGACTTTCCGTAACATCTTTATATAGTTGTCGATCGGTCAAGAAATAATCAGTTGCCCCAATTACCACCACAGGAATCGTACTCAGGGCAACTGCTATAGCTGTGGCTTTGACCCTTAAACTAAGTCCTTGTTTGCGAGGTTGGTTCGGTTGCTGGCTCGGTTGTGGTTCGCTATTGTTTTGATTAAAATTTGGCTGTTTTTCAATGTCAGATATTGGCTGCTCGTTAAATGCCGTATCGTCATGAAAAGGCTCGTTGTAATTACCCTTATGAGTATTTTTAGCTTGGTTGGGTTGGGAAGGAGAATTCATAGTTTAAGTCGTTAACTTAGAAATCAGGGGCGAGACGGAAACTTTCACCTGCAAGTTTGGTAATGATGCCAGATGAAATTAGCTCAAGCATTTCAACTAACCTCCGTTTTTGACTGAGGCATTCCAGCGATGATGGAGTCGCCATCTAACACCACCAAGATTTCGCCATTCGGCTTGGGAAAATAACCACGCAAATACGGCACTAACTCAGGGGTGACAGCAGACGCGGGAGGGGATTGAATGTTATCGGGGTTGCACCATTCCATGTCTTCCACCTGATTGACCAATAGTCCCAGCACTTTTTTACCTGTTTTACGATCGCTTTGTTTTTCGGCAACCTGCTGGGCGTTGTGAATCACCACTGCTGTGTAACTAGAGCGACTAGTTCCTTGTTGGTATAAGGGAGCCTGTCCGATCTTGTGACCCAGATCGACGATCCACAGAATCTCGCCTCGCCAGTTATAAACACCCATAACCCAAGCGGGTAAATGGGGAATAGGTACGATTTGAGCAGTGGGTACGGTCAGTACTTCTGCGATTTGGGATAGTGGCAATATGGCAGTCGTATCTGGTGGTAAATGCAATCGCAAAAACTGCTGTTTTGAGCCAGCAGCTTCTTCTGCATTTGGATTTCCTGCTACTACACCCCTGGTTGTAAATTCCGATATCATGACCGCTCTCCTAGCAGTTCTTGGCTAGCAAATGTGCCAAACAATCGTTAGATTAATTCCAATCATTTCAACAGTTGCTTGACAGTTTGCAGTAGTTTTTCTTGATCGATAGGTTTGGTAATATAGGCATCTGCGCCTTGTTTCATGCCCCAGAACTTATCCATTTCGCTACCTTTGGTGGAACACATGACAACAGGAATCATGCTCGTTCCTGCTTCTGATTTGAGATCGCGACAAAGTTCAAAACCGCTCCGACCTGGTAGCACGACATCCAAAATAATTACATCTGGTTTTTGACTGCTAATTTTTACTAAAGCATCTTCGCTACTAGTAGCTGTTTGAACGCTTAAACCACCGCGTTGTAAGCAACTAGTGATGACTTGCATTTCTGTCATTGAGTCATCGACAACTAAAACTGTACTCATGGCTTCAACCTCTAGAACAAATGAAAATAAACTAGTATTTGGATCGATTACAAGCGATCGGATTTAAGGCATTGCAAACGAGAACAGCTACTTCATAATGAGTCATATTAAAGATCTTCTACTAAAGAATTACTGTTAAGATGTTTAGACGTTACCGATAACACTGTTTCTGCATCTACTGGCTTACTCAAAAAATCTGAAGCCCCGACAATTTTGGCACGAACTCGATCGATAATGCCATCATTTCCAGTGAGGATAATAATGGGAGTGATACGGAAAGCCGAAACTTTACGTAACTGGCTGCAAATTTCATATCCATTGGTATTTGGCATAACTAAATCTAAAAAAATTAAGTCTGGTTTGCGGCTCAACAAACCAGCGATCGCGCGCAGAGAATCTTGGACGGCAAAAAATCTGTAGCCGCTTGCTGTCAAGATTTGTTCCATACTTTGACAAACTAACGGGCTATCATCTACGCAAGCAATCAGTGGTCCTTTGCCAGAAGGTGTGGATGGCGGCGGTGTGGCTGGCGCTGCTGGAGCGACTGGCGACGCTAAATCGGGAATATCAATCAGTTCAACTAAACCGGCTTGAATGTAAGGTAGTAAAGAACAAATGACATCCTTAACATCCCGATTCATGACTACTGCTAAATCTCGCAATGTCCGCTGTCCGTCCAGCAGTTTAGTTAAATTTTGATAAACAGCAGGCGATACTTGTTCCTGAAGCTGTTCTGGTTGGTTAATAACTGCGGCTTTGTTTGGCGAGCGATCGGCAACTTTTGCTTTTTGCCAGAGTTGCCAAATTTGTTGGACTTCTGATAGTATTTGCCCTGGATCGAGTAATGCTAATTGTGGTAGTGCAATGTTATCTGTCTTGCTCTGATATGTGACGTGCGTAGCTTGAGTAATATCAAACATGACTTCAGAGACAATCGCCGCGATCGTTTTTCCCGCTTGCTCTCTAGTAATTTGCTGTTTCTCGATTCCTGCGTTTAGCAAGTGGCATTCCCAGCAATTATCCGAGCTATTTGAAGCGTTAGAGAGAACGGCAGATAATTTTAGCTGTTGAATATCAACTTGCGGACAATGCGATTTTAAAGCTCTATACCAACGTCTAACGGTATGATTTCCTCCAGAGGCATATAAGATTCTGCCCAGAAATAGATAAACAATCCATTCTTGTTCTAGAGGGCTTTTTAGTAATAATTGTCCGCTGAACCTTTCTTGCTTTAAAGTGTTAAAATGATTGACAAAATCATTGCTTGCTATCGGTTCTGTCATCATAAGATAAATTATTGGCTAATGAAAATTTTACGTTCATTGAAAAACTCGAAGTATAAACAAGAGATCGCGCTTCATAAAAAAAATAGTAATAATGTAAAAATAAGTTTTAGAATAGAGGGGCTAAACAGTTGAACTTACTTAATCATGACTTCAACTTTTGTTAACTCAAAACATTACATAGACAAGAAAGACGATTGATAATAAAGCTAATTAAACTCCCGTCATAATGTAGCCTCGATCATGACATTAGCTCAAAGTAGCAAGTAACCGTATGAATACTGAATTTATCGAGCCGAAATAGCATCACGTACGTGTTCTCAATGGCTTTTTCGCTGCATAAAAGGTATTTATCTACTAATAAAAGCTCGCGAAGAGGAGTTTTTTGTAGTTAGCCGATTCAGCTCGTATTAGTCTCGATTAAAGTTGCATTTTGGCGATCGCGTCTCAACCCGCCGCTCAAACATGAAGAGCAGCAACGGAGTTGCGCTCGAACAACTATCCAGCTAGGGTATGAGTAGATCTATCAAGCGCTCGACCTTGTGCTGGCGATCGCATGACAGCAGAAGTTTGAGAAACAGCATGAATGAGGGTTCGGCGCTATTTAGCCGCGCGCGGAAGTCTGGAGCGTCAAATTAAATATTTCCAACCGTGCTATTTACAGCATGTTATTTGCGAGGTCAGAAAGTTTACAAACTTAGCTTTGGTTCCACAAATTCTTTACTAAGTTTTTATATACCATAAAGTATATTTACTGTGTCTTTACACTATATAAGCAATCTGCATACTACTATTGTTACGCAGATGGTTAATTTATACTTGTTTATAAAATTAGCAAAACAGTGACAAAGCAATCGATTGGAAAGACAAGAGGAAACCTGCAAAGTTTTGAGGTGCTTGCATGAAAGCAGTCATACTGGCTGGAGGGCTTGGGACTCGTCTGAGTGAGGAAACCACCGTCAAACCAAAGCCGATGGTGGAGATTGGTGGCAGACCGATCTTGTGGCACATTATGAAAATTTACTCTGCCTCTGGTATTAATGATTTTATTATCTGTTGCGGTTACAAAGGATACTTAATTAAGGAATACTTTGCTAACTATTTTTTGCATATGTCAGACGTGACGTTTGACATGCGTTTCAATCAAATGAACGTTCACTGCGGTTATGCCGAGCCTTGGCGAGTCACTCTAGTAGATACGGGTGATAAAACCATGACTGGTGGAAGACTCAAGCGCGTTAGAGAACATATTGGTAATGAAACTTTCTGCTTCACATACGGCGACGGCGTGAGTAGCGTCAATATCAAAGAGATAGTCAAATTTCACAAAGAGCAAAATACTTTAGCAACTCTAACCGCCAGTCAACCGCCAGGACGCTTTGGTGCAATTCATCTGGAAGGAGATCAGACCAAGATTACTAGCTTTAGAGAAAAACCAGATGGCGATGGAGCATGGGTCAATAGTGGTTTCTTTGTTCTAGAACCAGAAACGATTGATTTGATCGAAGATGATAAAACAATTTGGGAACAAGAACCATTACAAAAACTGGCACAGATGGATGAGCTATCAGCCTACAAGCACCCTGGTTTTTGGCAACCGATGGACACGCTACGAGACAAGCACCTGCTTGAAGAACTTTGGAACAGTGGCAACGCTCCTTGGAAGGTATGGTAGGCAAGTCAAAAGTTAAGTAGGGGTGGGTTGATGTCTTAATTCTGAGATGAACGATCGGCGATCGATCGCTAAACCCGCCTGTATCAGTCTAATATTAATCACTTCAATCGCATGAATAATAATCTCACGTATGATTTCGCGATCGTTGGTGGTGGGATAGTAGGGTTAGCTACAGCCATGACGTTAGGCGATTGCTATCCCGATGCCAAAATTCTAGTTTTAGAAAAAGAAAACGATTGGGCATCTCATCAAACTGGGAATAATAGCGGCGTAATCCACTCGGGTATTTACTACAAACCAGGTAGCTTCAAAGCTAGATTTTGTCGAGAAGGCAGTCGCTCGATGGTAGAGTTCTGTCAGCAGCACGATATTCCTCATGAAGTTTGCGGCAAAGTCATTATTGCCACGACTACCGCACAACTGCCATTACTAGATAATCTTTATGAAAGAGGTTTAGCTAATGGTTTGGGCGTGAGAAAGTTGAGTGCGGCAGAAGTTGCGGAATACGAACCGCACGTTAGCTGTTTGGCAGGAATCCACGTACCTACAACTGGAATCGTTGACTACAAAAGGGTTGCGCAGAAGTATGTGGAAATAATTCAAGCTCAGGGTGGAGAATTAAAGCTCGGTACTAAGGTAGAACGAATCCGACATACGAGCAACACGACAGTGCTAGACACTAACTCTGGTAGCTTTGAGACAAAGTTTACGATCAATTGTGCCGGACTGCAAAGCGATCGCATTGCTAAAAAGAGCGGAGCCGATCCCCAAGCCAAAATCGTACCTTTTCGGGGCGAATATTACGAACTCGTACCAGAAAAACGCTACTTAGTCAAAGGCTTGATTTACCCCGTACCCAATCCTGCTTTCCCCTTCTTGGGCGTACATTTTACCCGCATGATTGATGGCAGCGTTCACGCTGGACCTAATGCAGTCTTGAGTTTCAAGCGCGAAGGCTACCACAAAACAGATTTTGACTTCAAAGATTTGGCAGAAGTGCTAACCTATCCAGCTTTTTGGAAGCTAGCTGCCAAACACGCCGATGAAGGAATTAAGGAAATCGTTCGTTCTTGGAGTAAAGCTGCCTTTGTCAGGAGTCTACAACAATTGATTCCAGAGGTGCGAGAACAAGATGTCGTGCCAACTCACGCGGGAGTGAGAGCGCAAGCACTCAAAGCCGACGGTAGTTTAGTGGATGATTTCTTACTCGTGCCAGGAAAAAATGCTATGCACGTTTGTAATGCTCCTTCCCCAGCTGCTACCTCTTCGCTAGAGATTGGTAAGGCAATTGTTGCCGCAATTTCCCAATCCCCCTTCCAGGCAAACACAGTCAAAGTATAGGAAGAATAATTATCAATGAAAGTATTAGTTACAGGTACAGAAGGATATTTAGGCTGTTTACTACCACCACTATTAATCAAACGGGGACATGAAGTTCTAGGAGTAGACACTGGATTCTACAAAGTTGGCTGGTTGTACAACGGGACTGATACGACTGCTCAAACCTTAAATAAAGATATTCGCCACATCACTACAGAAGATTTGCAGGGTGTAGAGGCGATCGTTCATATGGCAGAATTGTCTAACGATCCTACCGGACAGCTCGCACCCAACATTACTTATGATATTAACCACAAAGGTTCAGTACGGTTAGCGAATTTAGCTAAAGCTGCTGGGATTCGCCGCTTCGTGTACATGTCTTCTTGCAGCGTCTACGGGGTTGCCACCGAGGGTGATGTAACAGAGAGTTCTCCTGTGAATCCGCAAACTGCCTATGCCGAGTGTAAAGCTTTGGTAGAGCGGGATCTAACGGCAATGGCAGATGATAGCTTCTCGCCTACATTCATGAGAAATGCCACAGCTTTTGGTGCTTCGCCACGAATGCGCTTTGATATCGTCCTGAACAACTTATCTGGATTGGCATGGACGACACAGGAAATCAAAATGACGAGTGACGGTACGCCCTGGCGACCTTTAGTCCACGCACTAGATATATGTAAAGCGATTATTTGTACCCTAGAAGCGCCACGGGACATCATTCACAATCAAATCTTCAACGTTGGGGATACGGCACACAATTACCAAGTACGAGAAATCGCCGAAATTGTAGCGGAAGCTTTTCCTGGCTGTCAAGTGAGTTTCGGTAACAGTGGATCGGATAATCGCAGCTATCGAGTCAGTTTTGAGAAGATTAACTCTACCTTACCAGGGTTTAAGTGTGAGTGGGATGCACGGCGGGGAGCAAAACAGTTATTTGAGTTGTTTAGTGGAATTCAAATGACTGCTGATGTATTTACTTCCAGAGGGTTTACTCGCTTGAAGCAATTGGAGTATCTATTGCAAACAGGACAGTTGGATAAAGATTTCTTTTGGAATCAACCAAAATAATCTTGTTTGCTCAAACTTCAGTTTCCACTCTTTGAGTGGAATTTATTTTGTAATTTAGCTTTAAATCGTAGGAGAAATCGGATAGTGAGTAAAAAGTGTCGTTTTTGTGGTAACGAACTGCGATATACCTTTGCAAATTTAGGTATGTCACCTATAGCAAATGATAATTTAACTTCAGAACACTTGAATCGCGCCGAGAAGTTTTATCCACTCCACACATACGTCTGCGATCGCTGTCTTCTGGTACAGTTAGAGGAATTTGAATCTCCAGAACATATTTTTGGCGACGGCGACTATGCTTATTTTTCTTCTTACTCCGAAAGCTGGCTCAGACATGCCAAAGCTTATACTGAATTGATGGTAGAAAGATTCAAATTTAATGCAGCTAGCCAAGTTGTCGAAATTGCTAGCAACGACGGTTACTTGCTGCAATATTTTCATCAAAAAGGCATTCCAGTACTAGGAGTAGAACCAGCGGCAAACACCGCTAAAGCGGCAGCTGAAAAAGGAATTCCAACTTGGGTAAAATTCTTTGGCGTAAACACGGCTAAAGAAATGGTTGCAGAAGGAAAATCGGCAGACTTATTGTTAGGCAATAACGTTCTGGCTCACGTCCCCGATGTGAATGACTTTATCGGTGGCATGAAAATTGTCTTGAAGCCAAATGGCATCTTGACAATGGAATTTCCGCACTTACTGCAACTAATGCAGCAAAATCAGTTTGACACGATTTATCACGAGCATTTTTCTTACTACTCCTTCATTACAGTAGAGAAAATGTTTGCCGCGCACGGTTTAACGTTGTTTGATGTCGAAGAACTCCCGACGCATGGCGGTTCTTTACGAATTTACGGCAAGCATAGCGATGCAGTAGAGCCAGCAGTTAGCAACCGCGTCAAGCAATTGAAGGCAAAAGAAGCGGCTGCTGGGTTGGAAGATATTGAAACTTACTTGACATTTGGCGAACAAGTTAAAGCAACCAAGCGCAAGCTACTGAAATTTCTGATCGAAGCTAAATCTCAAGGAAAGACGATCGCCGCCTACGGTGCGCCAGCTAAAGGCAATACTCTACTGAATTACTGCGGTGTGGGCAAAGATTTCATCGACTACACTGTAGATCGCAGTCCTTACAAACAAGGGTTGTTCCTACCTGGAACTCATATTCCAATTCTGCATCCAGATAAAATCCGCGAAACACAGCCCGATTACGTGTTGATTTTACCTTGGAATTTGAAAGAAGAGATTATGACCCAAATGGCATATATCGCTGAATGGGGTGGACAGTTCGTCGTGCCGATTCCAGAAGTACGAGTTTATCCGGCAATTCAGCAACAGGTTTTGTCTACTATAGCTAGCTAATGCCACGAGCGAGCCTATGCTTTTTACTGAAACGGCGCTCCAAGGAGCGTACATCATTGACATAGAGCGAAAAGAAGATAGTCGGGGGTTTTTTGCGCGGACTTTTTGCGATCGCGAATTTGCTGCGCTTGGCTTAGAAATTACTAACGTCCAGTGCAGCATTGCCTTCAACCATAAAAAAGGTACGCTGCGAGGAATGCATTACCAAGCGGCTCCAGCAACAGAGGCAAAGTTAGTTCGCTGCACTCAAGGAGCAATCTACGATTGTATTGTCGATCTGCGCCCCGATTCTCCCACATACCTATCTCATATCTGTGTGGAGTTGACTGCTGATAATCACAGGGCGCTATACATTCCAGAAATGTTCGCTCACGGCTATCAAACTCTTGACGATAATACAGAGATAGCGTACCAGATGAATAAGTCTTATGCGCCTGGATACGAGCGGGGGTTGCGCTACAACGATCCGATTTTGGATATTCAGTGGCAGCTACCAGTGAGCGAAATTTCTCGCAAAGATCTGGAATGGGATTTGCTGGAAACGGTTTTAATTAAATAGCAACCCTACCGAAAGTGAGTCGTGGGTACTCGCAATTGGTAGTTGGTAGTTGGTAGTTGGTAGTTGGTTAAGAGGTAAGGGGATGCTGACAACTGATAACTGACAACTGATAACTGTAAATGGCAACTTATAACTACAATCCACAGCAGGAAGTCATCGGACTGTTACCAGCAGGGGGACAAGCAACGCGCATTTCTCCCTTGCCTTGTAGCAAGGAATTGTATCCGATTGGCTTTCGCTCTCAAGCAGATGGTAGCCTGCGTCCCAAAGTTGTATCTCACTATTTACTAGACAAGATGCAAATGGCAGGGATTCGAAAGGCTTTCTTTCTCCTACGCCCTGGAAAATGGGATATTCCTGCCTATTTTGGCGACGGCGACATCGTAGGTTTGGATCTAGGCTATCTGGTAGTAGGTTTACCCTTTGGCGTGCCATATACCCTCGATCGCGCGTATCCTTTTGTTAAAGATGCAGCGATCGCGATCGGGTTTCCCGATATTCTCTTTCAACCAGATGATACATACAAGCGTTTACTGACAAGGCTTTATGCTGGCAATGCAGATGTAACAATCAACTTGCTACCGCTTGAGCATTCGCACAAAGGTGGTATGGTTGACTTCGACGATCGAGGATGGGTAAGGCAAATTATTGAAAAACCTGCCCAAAGTGACTTGCAATACAGCTGGTGTGCTGCTGTCTGGAAACCAAGTTTTACAGAGTTTCTCCATCAGTTTGTCGCTGAGTTAGAAACAGAGCGTCACAATAGTTCGTCTCCACCCCGCGAAGTTCCGATTGGAGATGTTTTTCAAGCGGCAATTGATGCTGGCTTGCAAGTAGAAGCAGAAATGTGCGATCGCCAACCGTACTTAGATATCGGTACTCCAGCAGATTTACAGCGAGCCATACGTTACTTAACATCTGAGAAAATGTAGCGTTTGAAATTGATGAAAAGCTCCTCAAGTATTATTCGTTCAATTCGGCTCTCAAATCCCAGATAAATATCTTAAGTTTCTAAAATAGATTGAATCATCCGATTTCGATTAATTTTCTACTTTTGGTCGAACATAGTTTTGATTTGCAGAACCTGTTAAAATAACTTTGATTACCTATATAAAATTAGTAACAAACTTGTTGTAGGAGTAAAATTATGATTCAAGTTAGTCCGAGTATTCATAACTTATCTTATTTAAGGAAATCTCTCAACTCAGACGATATAGGACGACAAATTTATCAAATGATATCTCGATTATATCCAATTTGTCGTAGTATTACGGGTAATGGAGTCCGAGAAACCCTAAAAATTATTCAAGAACATATTCCTTTAGAAATAGCAGAAATTCCTACAGGTACAGAAGTTTTTGACTGGACTATACCAAAAGAGTGGAATATTAAAGATGGATATATTAAAAATTCAAAAGGAGAGAGGATTGTAGATTTTCAGAAATGCAATTTGCACGTCGTGAACTATAGCGTTCCCGTACATAAAACCGTCACCTTATCTGAATTAAAAGCACATCTACATACGCTCCCAGAATATCCCGATCGCATACCATATCGAACTTCGTACTATAAAGAAACCTGGGGCTTTTGCTTAAGTCACGCACAGTTGTTATCGCTAGCAGATGAAGAGTATGAAGTTTGTATTGATTCGAGTTTAGAAACTGGATATTTGACCTATGGCGAATATTATTTACCAGGCGAAACGCGAGAAGAAATTTTAATTTCCTGCCATACTTGCCATCCATCTTTATGTAACGATAATCTTTCCGGTATATCGTTAGCTACATTGTTAGCCAAACATCTCGGTCAGATTCAGCAACGAAGATACTCTTATAGATTTCTGTTTATTCCAGGTACAATTGGTTCCGTGACTTGGCTAGCTTTAAACGAGCAAAATGTCAATAAAATTGCTCACGGCTTAGTTGTTACTGGTGTAGGTGACGCAGGAAAATATACTTATAAAAGAAGTCGTCGGGGTGACACGCAGATAGATCGAGCTGCAATCCACGTCATGCAACACTCTGGCTCGGAATATCAAGTTATTGACTTTTTTCCCTACGGCTATGACGAACGGCAATATTGTTCTCCCGGGTTTAATTTGGCTGTAGGTTGCTTCATGCGATCCTCCCACGGTCAGTATTCTGAATATCATACTTCCGCAGATAATTTGAGCTTCGTGCAACCTGAGTATTTAGGGGACTCCTTTGCCAAATTTTTGTCGATTTTGCACTTATTAGAAAATAATCGCACTTACTTAAATCAAAATCCTAAATGCGAACCACGCCTGGGTAAAAGAGGACTGTACAGAGCTGTAGGCGGTCATGCAGAAGAACAAGTGAATGAGCTAGCTTTGTTATGGGTTCTCAATTTATCGGATGGCGAATATAGTTTATTGGACATAGCCGAGCGATCGCAACTCAGTTTTGATGTCATTAAGCAAGCAGCAGACGCTCTAGCAGGCTGCGAGCTGTTGAAAGCTAAGCCAGAACCAGCTATGAAAGCATAAAGAATTCTCGTAAAATACACCTATATATAGATGAGTCAATCTGACTACGATCTAGACTATGACAAAGAAGATGAATCTATTGCCCAAATAGTTGAAGTTAAAATGAGTGATGCGCTGGCGGAATTAGCGGGAAAGAGAGTTTTAGTTACAGGTGCGAGTGGATTTTTGGGTTCTCATTTGTGCGATCGCCTATGTCAAAATGGTGCGGAAGTTCATGCTATTTCTCGCACAGAACGCACGACAGACAATGAGTTGCTGTATTGGTGGCAAGGCAATGTGGAAGATGTGGAAGTCGTGCAAAACCTATTTCAGAAAATTCAACCCCAGATTGTCTTTCATTTATCTGGACTGATTACTGGTGTTGCTGGTTTAGAGTTGGTATTGCCCACATTTCACAGCTTAGTAGTGAGTACTGTCAATATCTTGACAGTTGCGACTCAAAGGCAGTGCGATCGCGTCGTCACGATCGGATCGTTAGAGGAACCAGAACCAAAACAAGGTGAAATTGCGCCAATTTCACCCTATTCTGCTGCTAAGTGGGCTAGTGTCGCTTACAGCCGCATGTTTCACCATCTCTACCAAACACCTGTCGTTCTCGTACGTCCGTTTATGACCTACGGACCCAGGCAACCCATTCATAAAATTATTCCTGCCGTTACCCTATCTCTACTTCAAGGCGAAGCTCCCAAACTAGCCAGTGGTAGGCGAGAAGTTGACTGGATTTACGTTGATGATGTGATCGACGGTATGCTAGCGGCAGCAAGAGTACCTGGGGTTGAAGGACATACCTTCGATCTGGGGTCGGGCAATTTAGTTTCTATTCGTTCGCTGGTAGAACAACTGACGCAAATAATTAACCCACAAATAGAACCTTTATTTGGTGCTTTACCCGACCGACCAGTAGAAAAAGTGCGAGTAGCAAACATAGCTTTGACTTCAGATAAATTAGGCTGGCAGCCTAAAATGTCTTTAGAAGCAGGTTTAGTTTCTACAGTTAATTGGTTTCGTCAGCAGTTAAAAGCTGAGCGTACTTAAAGCGTTCTTAGTTTTATGCTTTTGGACTAATTTGTCCAATGATAAATTTATGCCAATTGCTTTAGTCTTAATTAGTTATAGCGCGTACAAGTTGTAATAGTTGTAATTCTGAGTTTGAAACAAGCGATTGATAAATATGGTTAATAAAAAATATGACTAGTAAGCAAAGAGTACAAGAAATCATCAACAGAATAAAAGTTATCGTCGGCTTGCACCTAAGAAATCTAACTTCTTATTTGTTGTTTTTATGGATTGTGGTGGGGAAAAGCAAACCTCTAACGCTTAGCCAGAAATCGGCGATCGTTTTTGCGCCTCACCAAGATGATGAAACTTTAGGCTGTGGTGGCGCGATCGCCCTCAAACGCCAGCAGGGAATCCCAGTGAAAGTGGTGTTTATGACTGACGGACGCTATGGTTTCCTCGATCGCAAGGAAACAACAGAAGTTATTAACTTCCGTAAAAAAGAAGCCATAATTGCGCTTAATGCTCTTGGAGTTGCGGATTCAGAGATTATTTTTCTCGACCAAATCGACGGCACTTTGGCGAACTCGATCGGTGAATCACGCCAAAACTTAGTCGAGCAGATCGTTCAATTGTTACAACAAACTGCACCAGGGGAAGTGTACGTTCCTCATCGCAAAGATTTTCACGCCGATCACGAAGCAACTTACGATCTAGTCCGTACGGCGATCGCCCAGTCTGGAATGCAGATAGAGCTACTACAATATCCCATTTGGATCTTCTGGCAAAATCCTCTGTCATTTCAACTTCAAGGGAGAGATCTCGACGGCGCTTATCGACTATCGATTAATTCCGTTCGCGATCGAAAACATCAAGCTATAGAAACTTATCAATCACAGATTCCCGGTCTCAGTCGTGGTTTCTTACAACGGTTTTTTTCGCCATACGAATTATTCTTCAAAGAATAAAGTCATTTCGACTTTACAGTTACAAGTTATTAAGAACAGATAATGTTCGCGGTAAATTAAAATAGTAGCCTGAATGTTCGCAGTAAACTAAAATAACAACTTTGTTTTTAGTTAAAAACAAAGTTCAAATGTATAGATATCTAAGTATAGATAGCAACAGAACAGTCATGATTGCTAATTTTTTGCATCGTCTAGGGTACTACTTCAATTTTATTGTTGGTAAAATTAGAGGTCGAATTAATCGTATTAAAGTTGCTTCTTTCAAGCCAGAAGGCATTGCCAAAGGAAACGCTCTAATTTCATATAACCTCGATCCATTTCTCGCCAAATCTTCTGAAGCAGTTTGCAATAAGCACACCCATCATTGGGAAACTGTGGAGATGGTAAAAATCTTGTTAGATTTAGGTTATTGCGTTGACGTTATTACCCTATTTAACGATTTATTCATACCCAAAAAAAAATATTCTATCGTACTCGATAGTCGGCACAATTTAGAAAGATTAGCTCCATTACTCGATCGGGACTGTATCAGAATTTTGTACGCCGATACAGCCCATATCATATTTCATAATGCGGCGGAATGCAATCGATTATATGCCTTGCAACAAAGAAGAGGTGTAACTTTACGCAATAACAGGTTTGAGCTACCGAATAAAGGAGTTGAGTACGCAGACTGTACTATTGTTTTAGGAAATGAATTTACGATTAATACCTTTAAATATGCTCGCAAACCGATATATCGCGTGCCAATTTCGACAACTGAACTTTACCCGTTTCCAGAAGAAAAAGATTTTGCTACCAGCAGCAAGCGGTTTTTATGGTTTGGTAGTAATGGAGCAGTTCATAAAGGGTTAGATCTGGTTTTAGAAGCTTTTGCAGAAATGCCAGATTACCACTTAACTATTTGCGGTCCAGTGAGCAAAGAGCTAGATTTTGAAAAAGCCTTTTATCAAGAACTTTATCACACTCCTAACATTCATACTTATGGATGGATCGATGTTAGTAGTACTGACTTTGTAAAAATTGCTAATTCTTGTCTCGGCATTATTTATCCTTCGTGTTCTGAGGGTGGTGGCGGTTGTGTAATTACCTGTATGCACGCTGGTTTAATCCCAATTGTGACTTACGAAGCTAGTGTAGATGTCAAAGATGATTATGGAGTGATTTTAAAAGAAGCTTCCATAGCAGAAATTAAAAAAGAGATTCAGAAAATCTCTAGTCTACCTCCAGCCGACTTAAAGGCAATGGCACGGCGATCGTGGGAATTTGTGAGGGCAAATCATACACGGGAGAAGTACTCTCAGGAATATCGTAGGGTGATAACAGAAATTATTGATATTTTTGGAAAAACAAAGGATTTAAATTAGTTGGAAACTGCTACTTGCTCTATTTCAACTAGCTTTCAAGGTATTGAAATAATATAGGACTCAGATTAAATTTTTGAAATCTACGTAGGATGCGTTACGCCAAAGGCTTATGTTTGAGTGAGGAAGCCGAACCACGTTGAAATAGCAAATAATTCTCAATAAATCGAAAATTTCCCAAGCGATCGTAGGTTGTCATTTTAGACGGCATAAGCGGGCGATTTTTGCAGTGAGGATAGTTATAGAGTTTGTATAACTGACATAACTCATGCTCATCGCGAGCGCAAAAATCTCAAGGGCAAAATAGCTAGACTTTAGATGCACCCTATCTTACCGAGAAAAACTACGACTTTGTGAAGAGGTAAACGGATTGTCATACAATTAAAATTGGTGAGCGATTCGTAATTGATTTATGGTTGTGTAGTTAATGCTGGTCTTTTCTAGAACATCTGTCATATTAAGCAATCGAGATTCTTGTTCTTCTCAGGAGCAATTGTTTTGAGCAGAGTAACTTTGGAGAATATGGAAAAATTCTTCGATTTTATTTCAGGCATCTGCTATATTGCGAAGGAGAATGGGATTATACCTGAGAATTTTGCGCTAGAGAGATGGGCAATCGCATCTGTATAATCCGCTTATACCGACTTTATACCGATTGAGAGGCTGAAATTGACTATGAATGCTGACTTGCTTGACGCGATCGCCAATTCCGAAGCTTGGTGCGCCCGTAAGCAACATCGGTTACATAATTTCTCAAGTAAGAAACATCTCGCTCTCTCAAGAAACATGACATGCAAATGACTCATTAGCTTTGGTTGACAATGCTAAGTTTTCCCATGCTAGGTTGGATTGCGCCACACTAGCTTGTAAGTGCCGAAAAGTGACGGCAGCAGGCGTAAAGGCTCTCGCTAGAGCGTAATGTTAATTGTTAATTTGGTCATGGGCTTAGATGATATCAGATCGTTTGCCAAAACAAGATAACTCTGTAGCTACACCTGCACGTATTGACTGCGTTGGTATGGGGTGGTTTCCGCACGCGCCAGGAGGACTAGACCGCTACGTATACGAACTAACGCATCATCTAGCTGCGGCAGGCGATCGCGTTACCCTATATGGTCTGGGTTTGCCAATACTAGATAACTCAGCAGTAGAGTTAGTCAATTTAGCTGCACCCGACCGTCCCCTCTGGCAGCGATTATGGTCAACTCGTTGTAACTTTGCCGAGCGGCAATTGCAGCAGCCAGACGCAATTAACCTGAATTTTGCTCTGTACAGTTTGCCGTTATTGCAGAGTTTACCGAAGGGCGTACCAATAACCTTCACTTTCCACGGTCCTTGGGCATTAGAAAGCGCTCAGGAAGGCGGCGGTCAACTGAGCGTGTTGCTAAAACAGCACTTGGTAGAAAAAACGGTTTATCGTCGTTGCGATCGCTTTATCGTTCTCAGCCGTGCCTTTGGCGAGATTTTGCATCAAACATATCAAGTTCCGTGGCACAAAATTAATGTCATTCCAGGTGGGGTTGACTTACAACGCTTCCAGCCCAACTTATCGCGGCAACAAGCTCGGACTCATTTAAACTTTCCTTCAGACCGATTGATTCTATTCGCGCCCCGTCGCTTAGTTCACCGCATGGGTTTAGACAAGTTACTGCAAGCCCTGGCACAAATTAAGCCAAAAATTCCTGATGTCTGGTTGGCTATAGCTGGTAAAGGACCGCTCAAACCAGTTTTAGAACAACAAGTGGCAGAGATGGAACTGCAAGAACACGTAAAATTTCTAGGTTTTTTACCAGACGAGCAATTACCGATCGCTTACCAAGCAGCAGATCTTTGTGTCATGCCCAGCCAATCATTGGAAGGTTTTGGTTTAACAGTTTTAGAATCTCTTGCTTGCGGTACTCCCGTGTTATGCACTCCTATAGGCGGAATGCCAGAAATTTTAGCTCCCTTTTCACCAGAATTAATTGCTGATACAAGCGAGGCAACTGCGATCGCTCGGAGATTGGCAGAATTACTGACCGATCCAAGTTCGTTACCTTCTAGAGATGCTTGTCGGCAATATGCTGCAACTCATTTTGATTGGCAGAAGATCGTATTACAAGTGCGCCAAGTCTTGTTAAGATAATGTGCCAATTATTCAACCTCAAATTTTTAAGTCCTGTTCTAGGAAAGTTAGTCCTTGCTAATCGAAAGGATTAGTGGTACTGCGTAGGCTTTATATATTTTTTATAAAAGTTTTATATAGTTCGAGTATTGACTGTAAAGAAACAGTGAAAGCTGGCTAATATCGTGGTTGTTTTAGGGGATTTTGCATAACATAAGTATAAATTTGCTCAATCATTTCCGAAATCACGTAAGTCCAACTTGTCATCTTTATTTAAGACATACAAATCTAAAACTTTTTAATTGCCATTTTACACAAGTTGAGGTCATACTCTTGAAAATACTTGGACGGATTGATTTGTAAGTCAGTTCACCTGTAAGCAAATAAATATCTCTATTAGAGATGCCAATTTGCATTTAATTCTGGACTCATCCCTGCTTGGGGAATTGAAACACCATAGCCGTTACATGTCAACATCTAAAGCTGGAACTATGCCTAATAGCTCTACTATCGAGCGAGAGCGCCAAGCTAATCAAATTTTGCGCTACAAACTGAGGTGGCGACAACAATATCTAGTTGTCAATTTAGCATCAACAACAAGAAAAATGTATCATTCCGTGCTTGACAGTCAGGCATGGTTGGTAGATCGTTTAAAGCTGTCATCGTTAAAGGGAGTTTGCCTCGATCCTGCACTTGGGGAGGCAGAGATCGAACTATGGGCTGAGGCGTGCGCTCAGGCAAACAAAACAGCATTTGTGCGCTTACCAGCTCAACTGAAAAGAGCCAAGCAACGCAATGTGTTTGGTGGAAAATTGCAGGAGTTCCTCAACCGAGCGATCGCGGCTCTGTTAATTTTATTGCTCAGTCCCGTGCTACTCGCATTGCTTTGTATATCCTGCTGGCGATCGCCAAACCCATTCACCTGCGATCGGCAGTGGTACGTGAGCCAGCAAGGTAAGCTATTCAGACTATACAAATTTCAATTAATCGCAACAGCCAATTCTAAACGACGAGACAACGATGCACAGCACGAGTCAAAAAATCTGCTGGAGCGTTACGGACGCTCTCAACTCGAAGATTTGGATCGATGGCTGCGTAGATATCATTTCGATAGACTGCCGAAGCTATTCAATGCTTTGCGAGGAGAGATCGGGATTGTCGAACGACGCGATCTGACTCTGGAGCAGGTAGTAAGGCTAAGTTTAGACAAAAAACCACTTGACAAAAAGCCGCTTTTAGAAACGCGACACCAAGAACCACAGTCCGAACGCAGCATAGAAAAATTGCACTCGGTGTGAGTAAAGTACCAGCACTAAGCACCAATAGTTGTTTGTTTAGCAGTTTTTGATTTGGCAATTTTTGATTGAGGTGTTGTCAGAAAATACATAACTGAATTTTCAGTTCATCTACAATTTCGATCTGTTAGCTACTAGCTAGCAGCTAGCGCAGTTAGAAAACTAAACTCCAATAGCAACATGAGAATAGATACATTCAGATGGATTGAACCAGCTAGGATGGGAAAATCCTATTCTGAGCTGCAATACCGATCGCTTCAACAGCAAGCCATAAACCCAGATCGAGTATCGAGTACCGATGGTTTGGAGTTTGGTAAATGAAAGCAATCAGAAGTCGAGTTCAGTGGGTTTTGAACGGACGAAGCTCTACTGCTGCAACTTTGCAGACAGTCATGGCAAGGATACTCGTGCTAGCCGCCAACATGGGGACTGGAATCATTACATCTAGAGCCTTGGAGCCGCAAGGAAGAGGTGAATATAATGCGATCGCCCTTTGGCCCCAGTTTTTAGCTTACCTCTTAATGTTGGGTTTACCAGCTGCCATACAATACAACTTCAAGCGTCATCCAGAGAAAGAATCGGAACTTTTTTCAGCAGCTCTTGGATTGAGCGCGGTACTGGGTCTATTTGCCATGACGATCGGCATCGTATTCATGCCACGGTTTCTTCCACAGTACTCGGCAGATGTGATTCGCTTTGCCCAATGGTACATGATTTTAGCTCCGATCGTCCTTTTGACAGAAATTTTTTTCTCAATCCTAGAAGCAAACCAAAAGTTTACCGTTGTCAATCAACTTCGTTCCCTACAACCGTTATTTACTCTAGCTATTTTGGGCGTGTTGGCATCGACCGCGCAGCTAAGTCCTTTGACTGCCGCTCTAGCCTACAGCGTACCTGGATTGCCTCTGTTTTTCTGGATGTGGAGATATTTATGGCAGCGCTTTCGCCCCCGTTGGAAAGGGTTAGGCAGTGCCTATCGATTGTTAGTCGGTTACGGCATTCGTGCTTATGGCATGAACTTACTAGGAACTCTAGCTGAGAAGATCGATCAAGCATTAGTGGTGACTATGCTATCTCCTGCTTCGATGGGTCTGTATACGCTAGCTTTGAGTGTCTCTCGAATGCTTGGTTTATTCCACAGTTCGACGATTACCGTCTTGCTACCCAAAATTGCCGCACGTCCGATTGAAGAGGTAGTGGCTTTAACTGGACGAGCAGTCCGTGTCAGTACGGCTGTCACTGTAGTCGTTGCCCTAGCGGTTTCAATCCCAATTCCTTTTTTGATTCAATTGCTTTATGGTGACAAATTTGTCGAGGCTGTTGGTGTTTTTCGCATTCTCAGCGCAGAGATTGCGATTGGAGGCGCAGCTTGGGTTTTGGCTCAGGCTTTTATGGCTGTAGGTAGACCGGGAGCGCTAACGGTTGTAGAAGCAATCAGCGTGTTGGTGACTGTACCCCTTTTGTTAATACTCATTCCCATCTACGGATTAGAAGGTGCGGGCTGGTCATTGTTAATTTCGACTGTCTTTCGCCTAGTTTGCTTGCTTGCTGGCTACCCACTACTCTTGAAAGTACGTCCTCCTGGTTTGATTGCGACTAGAAAAGATATAGATTTTTTACGGCAGGTATTTTTACATCAGTGAGGATGGCTCAAATCATTCCCGCGATCGCGACCGATTATAAGGTATAAATTATGCTTAGTAAAAGACCCTCGACAAGAGATAAGTTGCATAACTGGAGGCATCTGAATGCAATCGACCAATTTTAGTGGCAAAGTCTATTTTTATTGCATTCCACCGGATACTCCTGAAAAAACAGGCTATCCCCACACGATGATTTGCTTGGGTGATGGATTAAAAGCTTTAGGAATAGATGCTTATGCCAATGTCAACTATTGGCGGCTAGCTCCAGATACAGAAGAGTACTTGTTTCGCCACGACCCTGAAATTACACCAGATGACTGCTCGATTGTTGTCCTCAATCAAGACTGGTTTCGAGTGGCAAATAAGCCTTTTCCACAACATTTATTTCATCCCAATCGAAAATATATTACTGTCTATCTAGACAGCGATGATGGTAGTAAAACGCACGCTTACAACCCTGAGTTTCGCCAATTTGATTTTATTTTTAAAGTTTGTTGTAATCGTTACTTCAAATATCCCGACAATGTTCGCCCTTGGGCGCAGGGAATATCCAGCCGGATGTTGAGAGAATTAGAAAACATTCCACCGATCCAGGCAAGAAAAAGACAATTGCTAGTTAATTTTAGAGAACCGCATAAAATCAAGCACTCTGTCAGGCGAATAGTTCGTAAAGAACTGCTGCCTCAAATCGATGCAGCTCTACCAGTTAATAATGTCATTGAAGGTCTGGATAACTTTTCTACAGAGCCTTATCACTACATGCATTGGTCGCAAACAGGCAGAAGACATTCGCCAGGTTATTTTCAAAGTTTAAAAGATTACGCTGCTTGCGCCTGTTTTGGTGGCTTTTTTGTCACTCCTGTACCTCGCGATCCTGCTACGGCAACAAGTCGTTTGCTCAAAAAAATTCTCAGCAAATTGGAGTGGAAATCAAATCGAATTACAGATTGGGATAACTGGCGTTACTGGGAGTCCCTTGCAGCAGGATGTGTCAGCGTGCGCGAGGATTTTGACAAGTACGGTTTTATTATCCCGGTAATGCCAGAAAACTGGCGACACTACATTGGGATCGATTTGAGCAATATCAAACTAGCTGTGGATAGAATAGCCAGCGAACCAGAAATTCTAGAAAAGATATCTATTGAAGGCAGACAGTGGGCGCTAGAAAATTACAGCCCCGTACCTACAACGTTACGCTTTCTGAATACAGTCAGCGAGAAATTATAATAATTAATAACCAGCTATGTCTACCAATATAACAGCGCCAGAATCGTTAGTTAGTGTTATTATTCCTACCTACAACCGCCCAGAATATTTAAGAAAAGCGATCGCGAGTGCGGTAAGCCAAACATATCGGAACATCGAAGTAATTGTATCTGACGATTGCAGTCCTGAAAATCCTCAAGCAATTATTGACGAGTTTCAAGATCCCCGGATTCGGTTACGTCGCAATCCACAGAACTTAGGCATTGCATTAAATGTCACGAGTGCATTTAAAGAAGCAAAAGGCAAGTATGTTGCGAGTTTAAATGATGACGATCTGTGGAATGAAGATTATTTAGCAAAACTCGTACCGTATCTCGATGCTAATCCAGAATTAGTTGTCGCTTTTTGCGATCATTACGTGATTGACTCAGAGGATAAAATCGATTATCTAAAAACTGAGGAAAATACGCGGTATTGGCAGCGATCGCGGCTGAAAGAAGGAATTTATCAACCTTTTTACGAGTTGAGTGTGGTCGATCAGTCCGTATTCATCGCCCTAGCAACTGTCATCCGTAGAGATGCGATCGATTGGGATAGCATCCCGCTGGAAGTGGGATTGTTTTGGGATCTCTACTTGGCATATCTTGCTTGTCGATCTGGTAAGGGTGCTTACTACTATCCCGAAAGATTGACGCGCTACCGCATTCACCCCCAATCAGAGACGCAAATCAGCGGCAAAAAAAACGTGCAGGCGAAGATTCGCACGGGTAAAGCAGGAATCTTTTGTTACGAGCAATTCATAGCAGACGAGCGTTTACAACATTTTCGCCCGTATTTTAGAGCCAAACTAGCACAATCTCACACGACTTTGGGAATTGGTCTGATGCGGTCTGGACAAATTGCGGCAGCACGCCCCCATTTCTGGAAAGCAATCCAATACCAACTCAACTTGCGTACTGTAGCTGCACTGACCCTGAGCTTTACGCCTGGGTCAATCGTCAAGCTATTAAAAGTTTAATCTGGTGAGTCGTGGAGTTAGCAAGTCATGATGATTTCTGTTTTGATACCTACTTATCGCCGTTCGCAAGACTTGGCACGCTGTTTAGTGGCTTTACAACAGCAAGCTCGACCGGCGGATGAGGTGCTGGTGGTCGTCCGCGATAGCGATACGGAAACTTGGCAACTACTAGCAGGATTAGACCCTCATGCTTTACCATTGCGCACTGTTAAGGTGAGCGTCCCGGGGGTAGTAGCAGCCATGAATGCAGGCGTTGATGTAGCAAAAGGAGAGATTATTGCCATTACCGATGACGATGCCGCACCTCATGCCGATTGGTTGGAGCGGATAGAAGCTCACTATTTAGCAGATGAGAAAGTGGGTGGTGTTGGCGGACGCGATCGAATGCACTACGGGGTGCAGCTCGTCGAAGGTCAATCCCACATAGTCGGTCGATTGCAATGGTTTGGACGGGCGATTGGCAACCACCATCTTGGTGTGGGAAATGCCCGTGAAGTTGACATACTTAAAGGGGTAAACTCCAGTTATCGGCGTTCGGCGATCGCTCATATCCGCTTTGACGAGCGGATGCGGGGTACGGGGGCGCAGGTACATCACGAATTGATGTTGTGTCTAACTCTAAAACGGGCTGGCTGGAAGCTGATTTACGATCCCGCAATTGTCGTCGATCACTACCTCGGGCAGCGGTTTGATGAAGATCGGCGCAACCAGTTTAATGCAATTGCTTTCAGCAACATGACATATAATGAAACCTTATCTTTGCTGGAACACTTAAGCCCTATCCGGCGAATAGCCTTCGCGATCTGGGCGCTTTTAGTAGGAACGCGAGATGCCTGGGGTTTAGTACAGTTATTGCGGTTCTTGCCGAGTCAAGGAAAATTGGCGTGGCAAAAGTGGCTTGCCTCCATGCACGGGCGCTGGCAAGCTTGGTTAACTTGGAGCAATCGCGATCGCTCCTCAGAGGTATGGGCGCAGCATTTGTAATTCGGAATTCGGAAGCGCGGAATTCGGAATTATCGATTGAGAAATCTGCCTTGGTTTAAATGCTGTCATCATGGAGATGCTACTAGGTGAACTCTAAGCAAACACTTTCAACTCCTGCTTTTGGATTGCAACCAGCGCCAGCTTGGATGGCAATTATCGGATTTGTATTGATTACAGCACTGTGCTTAGTTGCTGCTAGCGGGATCGCGCGCTATGCTGTCCCACTGAGCGCTTTTGTTGTGGGTGCGTTTCTCTATTTTCGCTATCCTGTCTTTTACGTCAGCTTTACTTGGTGGATTTGGTTTCTTACGCCGTTGCTTGCCCGCATTGTCGATTTTAAGAGCGGCTGGGATGCGCAGCGTTTGATGTTGGTAACGCCTTTTCTCGTCTCGCTGTTGAGCGGGATTACTCTCATCCGCTATTTACCTAAAGCATATCGTCAAGGCGGCTTACCCTTGATCTTGGCTTTTGTCGCCGTACTCTATGGTTTTCTAATCGGATTGGTGAAAAATTCGCCTATGGCAGCAACGCGAGCGAGCCTGGACTGGTTCACACCAATTCTGTTTGGCTTCCATCTATTTATCAATTGGCGAGATTATCCCAAACTCAGTAAGACAATTCAGCAAACTTTCCTTTGGGGCGTGCTAGTTTCCGGTGTCTATGGTGTCGTGCAATACTTAGTTGCACCAATGTGGGATCGGTTCTGGATTATTGAAACAGAATTGGTGACAAATGGCAGACCAGAACCACTTGGCATTCGCGTGTTTAGTACCATGCATTCGCCCTTTCCTTTTGCCGTGGCAATGATGGCGGGTCTGGTGTTGTTATTTAACACGAAAGGAACTTTGCGTATCCCTGCTTCTGTAGGGGGGTATTTGGCTTTTCTGCTATCGGCAGTCAGAGCGGCATGGGGCGGGTGGCTAGTGGCACTTATCACCTTGCTGACTTCTATGAAAGCACGCCTACAGCGACGATTAATTATTTCCATCTTAGTGATGTCTGTGTGCGTGATCCCATTGGCAACGATCGAGCCTTTCTCAGAAGTCATTAATACTCGCTTGCAGTCCTTTTCAGAGATTCAAAAAGATACCAGTGCTAACGATCGCGCTGCTACCTACGAGCAACAGCTCAATCTTGCCCTATCTGATTTTCTGGGTCAAGGGTTGGGAGGGATGTACGCCACTAACAGTGAAGGTCAGTTAGAACAAGTTATCCTCGACAGTGGTGTTCTCGATTTGTTCTTCACCCTGGGTTGGTTTGGTGCGATCCCCTACTTGGGGGGCATCGTTCTCATTATCTATACGCTGCTGCAAAATTCCGAACTGCGGCTGGACTCTTTTGCTAGTGCTGCCCGTGCCATTAGTATTGGCGTTCTAGTTCAAATGCCACTGGGAAATACCATAGTTTCGCTCGCGGGTATGGTTTTTTGGTGCTTTGTGGCTATGTGTTTGGCAGCACGTAACTACTACCAGCAACAGAAGTGGTTGCAGTCAACGAATATGGCAGGGAGCAGGGAGCAGTGAACAGTTATCAGTGAACAGTTATCAGTGAACAGTGAACAGTTATCAGTGACCTGTTACCAGCGATTGGCGATTAGCGATCGATTAATTCGGAATTCCGCGTTTGCGAATTCCGAATTTTCCCCACACACCCCACTCCCATTCTTCACTGATAACTGATAACTGATAACTGTCAACTATCTTCACGCATGGCAAGTTCGTCATAGACTGCTAGGGTTTCTTGATGAACTCTAGTCGCCGTCAGACGTTCTATATTCTGTCGTGCTTTGTCTTTCCAAGCGTGGAGAATTGGCGGCTCGTTCAGTAATTGAGTCAGAGCAGCTGCTAAAGCATGACTATCTGCTACTGGGACTAAGATGCCTGCCTTCCCACCGTCCAAAGCTTCAGGAATGCCATCGACGTGAGTGGCAACAATAGCACATCCTGCTTCCCGCGCTTCTGGAATCACCAAAGGAGAGGGATCGCGGTGGGAAGCCAATACGAAAATGTCAGCAGCCATTAAATAGCGTTGCGGTTGTGGTTGAAACCGCTCGAAGTGGATGCGATCGCTCACAGGCGTGTTCCGTGCTTGAACTTCAAATAGTTCGCGATCGGGACCATCCCCAACTAAGTAAAGATGAGCTGTAGGAAAATCAACAGCAATTTGGGCAAAGGCAGCAATTAACTCTGCAATCCCCTTGCGTTTGTACATTCCCGCCACAGTTACGATCGCTGGGTGTTTTAGAGTTACGGGGACGCACTCTTTGAGTTGGCAAGTCCGAGGGCTACCTAGCGTACCGTTGGATATCACCCGCAGTTTTTGCTCTGGAATCCCACGCCGTACCATAGAGTCTGCCACAGCCTTGCTGACTGCAATGACGCGATCTGCCAAACCCATCAAAACGGCACTACGCTGAAATTCGTTATGCACCGTCGATACGAGAGCGTATTTCGACTGAAATCTCAAAGTACTTGCTAAGACAACTCCCGTCATCATATGGGCATGAACGATGTCGGGGTCAAACTCTTTGACAATGGCTCGATAACCTCTAGCAGCTTCGATCAACTCGATAGGTTTTCTCGTCTGGTCTAGTTTGAAGTGCTTGACACCATGTTGCATGAGTAACTTCTCATAGCCTCCCCCAGCAGAAGCTACACCCACTTTGCAACCAGCCTGTGCTTGCAGACACGCTAAGTCTACTGCTACGTTAACTATGCCGTTACCAGCTTCTAGCACGTGATTCAAAATATGCAGTACGTGCATTTATATCCCTACAATTCCTACAATGTCAGATAAGTTATGAATGCGTGCCATATGCACGAACGAGCTTGAAACAGTGAAGGTTATTGATGCATAAACCAGAAGCAAATAAATCCTTCCCCATAGTAGCTGCGATTTGACTGGTTTTTGAGTATTTGCTGGGGCGAGCTTAGGACGTGCGGAGAGTCACATCATCCCACTTCACGTAATCTCCTTTTTTTCCAGTTCCCGTGGTTCCTAACTCTACGACTGCCCAGTCTCTGGAGATGGGTAAGGTGATTTCTAAATATTCCCAACCATTTTTCTTGGTGGCAGTTTTTGACATCTCTGCATCTCCGTCGCGATCGTCATAGCCGAGAATTTTGAGCGTTGCCTTGGCATTGCCGTGGACATATGCCCAAGCACCGATCGCCACATTTTTGCCTGGTGGCAGCTGACCGGCAACTCGTCGGATTCGGACTGGCGTACCCGCTGCGGTACCATCTAATTTGACGTAACCCCTACCTTGATGCGCTCCACGGGCATCGTTACGCACAAAAGTTACGTAAGGCAAAGGTCCCATATCGCCGATGTCGCCAGCACCGAAATGTACCCACTCAGTTTCAGGATTGTTAGCCGACTCAAAACCTTTGTTGGCAAGCGGTTGATTCAGACGCATACTTTTGATTCTCTGATACGTCGTGGTGGGCTTAAAGTTTGGGGCGATCGCCCACTCATCATGACCGTCAAGATCGAATAGTATGGCGTTGTCATAACCGAATCTTTTGAGCTGTTGCCCGAAGATGGCAAACCACCGACGACGACAGTTTTCTTTTTGAGCCGCCGAACCAGGACACCAGCTTGAAATGACTCCGGCTTCGCTGATGGCAAGCGGTTTTCTGATGCCGCGTGCTTCTAGCGATCGCCAAGGATGCCCGAAACGATTGTCGGCAATTTGTCCGCCATAGGCATGTAAACCAATGTAATCGCTCACCTGATCGATGCCGCGATCGAGCATTTCATCTAGGATATGGGATTCAATTCCTGAAATTGGGGGTGATTCGATCTTAATTCTCGGGTCAATGGCTCTAGCAGCTTTAAAGGCAATCTGAGTCATGTCTACGCACTCTTGCGCTGACATCTTGCCATTGCCGTAGTCTAATTCTGGTTCATTGTCAATAATATAATAAAAAATTTTACCTTGGTAATGTGTCATGACATTGCGAACGAAATAATTGAAGTTCGCCTGCCATTGCTCGTAGTTACTGTCGCGCTCGACTCCCAATCGAGGAGATACAACTGTATGAATTTTCAGCCCTGCATCGAGATACTGCTGCACGGCGATATCTCTGGCAAACCAATCGAAGGACGAGCCTTCTGTCTTACCGCCAACACCATCCATGCCCATACGAACTAAGCCTAAGCCTAGATCCTTCGTATGTTTAATCGATCGCGCCACATATGCTGGATCGGTGTTATAGCCAGTACCGTTATTAATTCCCAGATATGGACCGCTGGGAGTAGCTCTGATACTAGCGCTGGGCGATCGCGCTGGAGGTTTATTAGATGTGACAGAGAATAAATTTGGGATTAGATAAATAGAAATTAAACTAAAAATAATTAACCCAGTAATGACACTCAATAAAAGCTTAAATCCCAAGCGATGACGAGCAGGTTGTTTAGACTTAGTCGAATTTTTTTTAGATCTCTTCAACATTTCGATTAGTGTCGCGCTATTATGCAATCGATTTGAGATTTTTGTTTGCTGTCACGATAACATCATAAATAATAACTTACCCGTGAAAAGGCGATCGCCTTTTCCACGGGTAAGCTGAGAAAATCTAGGTTAAGCTAGGGCGCACGTCTGCAACTAGAGGACGCGAACGCTCACGTCATCCCACTTCACAGAGTCGCCTGCTCTGCCAGTCCCCGACGTTCCCAGTTCGACCACTGCCCAATATCTGGAGATAGGAACGGTAATTTCTAAATACTCCCAACCGTTTTTCTGAGTTGAAGTCTTCGAGATCTCGGCATCACCATTTCTAAAGTCATACCCCAGAGCTTTTAGCGTTGCTGAGGCTCCGCCACTGACATAGACCCAAGCACCAATCGCTACCTGTTTATTTTTTGGCATATCCCCCAGAATTCGACGGATTCTAATTGGCGTGCCCGATCCAGCGCGACCGCTCTCTAACTTGACATAGCCGTTACTCTTGTTACGCCCTTCTCCGTTGTTGTTACGGACGAATTGAATATGGGGTGAAGTCCCTTTGTAAATCCATTCATCGTTGTTGTCAGCGGGAGTCCATTCATTTTCAACGTTATTCGCCGATTCAAAGCCGCCATTCGAGAAAGTCTTATTTAGGCGTAAATCTTTAATTTGGTAATAAGCTTTCGTGGGGTTAAAGTCTGGAGCAACAGCCCAGCTATCGTGACCGTCAAGATCGAATAGGATGGCGTGGTCGTAACCAAATCTTTTGAGTTGTAGCCCGAACATGAGGAACCAGCGGCGGCGACAGTCTTCGGTTTCAAATTGGGAACCGTTGCAATATTCGTTAATCGATCCTGATTCGCTAATAGCAAGGGGTTTTCTGATGCCGCGCGCTTCCATGACTCGCCAAGGATGACCGAGACGATTCTCGGAAATCTGTCCGCCATAGGCGTGCAAGCCGATATAGTCGCTGACTTTATCAATACCGCGATCTAACATCTCGTTGAGCAGACCGGATTCAATTCCCATCACGGGTGGCGACTCAATTTTAATATTGGGATCGATGGATTTGGCTGTTTCGTAGGCAATCCGAGTCATGTCAACACATTCTTGAGCTGACATTTTACCGTTGCCATAGTCGAGGTCGGGTTCGTTATCAATAATGTAGTAAAAGATTTTGCCTTTGTAGCGCATCATGACGTTACGAGTAAAATAGCGAAAGTTTGCTTTCCACCGCTCGTAGTTACCGTCTCGATTGACGTGCATCCGCGCTGATAACACGGCGTGAATTTTGAGTCCGGCATTGCGATATTTATCGACAACCATATCTCTGCCTGACCAATGAAACCCTGCACCCTCCGTGTTACCCCAAACGCTGTCCATCCCCATACGGACGACTTCTAAGCCCAGGTTTTTGGTATGTTGGATGGAGCGATCGACGTATCCTGGGTCCATGTTGTAACCAGTGCCGTTATTCATGCCTAGAAAACTCGTCAAGGCTGTTGCTGGCAACGTGTAGAGGAGAGCCGAAGCAATTAATACTGAAACAATTGACTTAGACGATTTAGCTTGTCGTTCTGATAACTTTTTTGGAGCTATGTTTTGTAGTTTCTGGTAGAATTTCATTGTTTACCTCTAAATGGAATTAATGCAGAATTAATGCAGCACAAGTTGACGATCGCATCTCATCTGCTACTCAATGCGGTTTGAGTAGACGAGAAGTCAATCGTGCAAAAAGCTGCTTTATTGCTGGCGATCGCGCTGCAATATTGGCAAGCTAGAGGGAAGGGTTAGCTGGCTAAGGAAAGTGAAGCAGCGCTTTATGCAAATAGCTTTTCCAGTAGTTAAAGAAAGAACTATTTCAGTATGTTTATGCAATAGAGCAGTGTAGTGAAATGGAAAGAAATTAAGTCATTACACTTGAACTTGGTAATGAAGTTTCTGAAAAAAGCAAGATGCTTTACAAGAGCTTTACATGACCAATCTACAACTAAAGTAGGCTTGCTCAGATGCGGATTCAAGAGGAATTTTACTGATTTACCTAATAGCCGAGATTTCCCCGATCGCCGTGTTTTCTTTAACTCTTATCGTAAAAATACTACTAGTGAAAACACTGTTAAATCGACGGATGCAGAGCATTTTTTTGAGCGATCTAACTAGAAATACAGCTATGACTATCTTGAAAATTTAAAATTATAAAAATAAAATTTTAATTCTATCTCTGTAAAAAGCTTAGTAAAATCTTGAAGAGATGCGATCGCTACTAACTTAATCGAGCGATCGCCTAATGTTTTAGTTCTTCACAATTTCGCCAAAATTTGCCAACATGCGAGCATGATTGCGAAGTAAACCGAGTAGATTCAAGCGATTGCGTCTAATTTCTGGATCGGCATCCATGACTAAAACGCTTTGTTCTCCGTCAAAGAAATTGCTGACAGTGGGAGCAATTTGAATTAAAGCATCTACTAATTGTTGATAGTTCCGCGAGTCTCTAGCAGCTTGGGTTTGCGGAACGAGTTGCAATAGTGCCTCATAGAAAGCTTGCTCGGACGATTTTTGAAAAAGTTTTGGTTTGACTAAATTTTCTGGCTGCAACTGCGTGAAATCTAAATCTCCTTGAGCCGCGAGACGAGTAGAACGGTTGACTGTTTCGTAGATTTTGTCTAAAGTGCCGTTATTACGAATCGACTGTAAGAAAAGAGCGCGATCGCGTACATCTAATAAGTCTTGTAATGCTCGTAATCTGTATTCAGCATCACTTTCTCCTAGTACAGCATTGACTAAATCGTAGTCGATACTTCGTTCTTCTTGTAATAGCGTGCGAATTCTTTGAATGAAAAATTCTTGTAGAGATGCGTTTAATGTCTCTATACTAGTTTTGGCATAAGTTTTAATAAAATCTCTTGCCGTTTGCTCTAATAATTGGTAGAGATTAATCGGTAAATTAGCCGACCAGGTAATAGAAACGATCGCATTTGCCGCACGGCGCAGCGCAAAGGGATCGGAGGAACCTGTAGGCAACATTCCCAAACCGAAAATGCTAACTATGGTATCAAGTCGATCGGCAATTCCGACAATTTGTCCCGCTAAAGATTCCGGTAGGCGATCGCCTGCATTTCGCGGTAAATAATGTTCAAAGATAGCTGTAGCTACGGTTTCCGATTCACCACTTGCAATAGCATATTTTTGTCCCATTACGCCTTGCAATTCTGGAAATTCAAATACCATTTGGGTAACTAAATCCGCTTTACACAAGCTAGCAGCGCGTTCGATTTGGTGGCGTTCTTGCTGGCTTAAGTGCAACTGTTCGTTAATTTGTTGCGCAATACTAATAATGCGTCCAACTTTGTCACCAACTGAGCCTAAATCTTCTTGAAATGTAACTTTTTCCAGTTGGAGTAAATAGCTTTCTAAAGGTTTTGCCAAGTCAGTTTTATAGAAAAATTGTCCGTCAGCTAACCTAGCGCGAATCACTCGTTCGTTACCTGCGGCAATAATATCTGATTTAGCAGGATCGCCATTGGAAATAGTAATGAAATTGGGTAGTAGAGGCGCACGGCTGTGCGCCCCTACCTGAAATACAGGAAAATAACGTTGGTGGCTTACCATTACCGTAGTAATGACTTCTGGAGGTAAGTTTAAAAATTCTGAATCGAATTTTCCGACTACAGCCGTAGACCACTCAACTAAATTGGTGACTTCTTGTAATAATTCGGGATAGATCGTAACACTACCATTGAGTTGTTGCGCGATCGCCTTGACTTGTTCTTGAATTTTTGCTTTGCGTTGTTCGACATCAACATCAACAAAAGCAGAACGCAAGCAAGAGACATAATCAGTGGCTTGAGGAATGGATATTGATTCTGGATGTAAAACGCGGTGTCCCCACGAAATGCGATCGCTTTTAACGATCTCGGAACTATTTTCAATTTGAATTGGTAAGACTTCTGTATCTAATAAAGCAACTAACCACACAATCGGACGGGAAAACTTTAAATCGCCGTCTCCCCAACGCATAAACCGCTTCCCTTCTAACCCAAATATCCACTCAGGTACGAGTTGAGTCAAGATTTCTGCGACAGGACGACCTGGATAAGAGACGCGGACAAAAACAAACTCGCCTTTATCCGTAGGACGAATTTCTAAAGCATCTAATTCTACCCCTTGTTTTTTGGCAAAGCCTTCAGCGGCTTTAGTTGGTTTTCCGTCTTTGAATGCAGCTTGCGCGGGGGGTCCTTTAATTTCCTCGTCTCGGTCGGGTTGTTGTGCTGGTAGACCTTTAATTAATAGGGCGAGGCGGCGGGGAGTACCGTAGATTTCGATCGCTTCTGCCGTAAGATTGTTATCGCCCAGACTTTGGGGAATACGCGATCGCCATTGCGCGATCGCGCTATCGACAAAACTGGCTGGGAGTTCTTCTGTTCCGACTTCTAATAGAAAATTAGGCATAGCACCCTAAATTGAGCGAGGCTTCATAAAAGACCTAGTTTCAACAGTTTACCGTGCCTGCAATCGTGTTGGGTATGTTGAGATAGAGATTCTGTAGCGATCTGGTGATGAACGATCGAGAACCGTTAGCATCTATAACAGATGATGAAAGGCGATCGCAATCGCGTCTTCACTTTTTGCCATGAACGAACCAATTGCACTTAATCTCAGCGCGGTGATTCAATTAACCGACGAACAATTTTACACCCTGGCTGTATCCCAGCCAGACCGCATCAAATTAGAAAGAAACTCTAATGGAGAAATTATCGTTTTGACACCGCATGGAGCAGAGACGAGCAATCGCAACGGAAGGCTGCTAGCCCAATTATTTGTATGGACGGACCAGAACGAAGATTTGGGGTTGGCATTTGACTCGGATACCCAATTCAAACTACCAAACGGCGCTAACCGCTCTCCTGATGCGGCGTGGGTGAGGCGAGAAGCTTGGGATGCGTTGTCGGATAAGGAGCGACAAGTATTCCCATCCCTATGTCCAGATTTTGTCGTTGAATTGCGTTCCCCTTCAGCTCGCCTCAAACCACTGCAAGACAAGATGCAAGAATATATGGACAATGGAGCTAGGTTGGGGTGGTTAATTAATAGACAGGATCGGCAAGTAGAAATCTATCGTGCGGGACAACCCAAACAAGTACTCAACTTTCCACAAAATTTGTCTGGAGAAGATGTATTGCCAGGATTTGTCTTGGACTTGACCAAGATCTGGTAGATATTTTGCTACCAATAAATCTACTAAAGAACGCTTTTCTTGTGCCTCAGTAAGGGCATGGTTGGCTTTAACTAAAAGAACACAAACATTGCCAGCTTTACCCCTTTGCACCGTTGAAACGCTTTATCACTGCTTCTATTTTGACCGCGATCGCTTTTGCTTCTAACACTTTGCCTGCTTGTGCTGAAATTTTTAGATTGGACATGAATGAAGAAATTCCATATGGTGTAGTAACCTATGCATCGATGGATACAGTAAAGAAAGATGCGTACGTTGAAATTCAGTGGCACGATGGAAACAAGATTAGCTTTGAGTTTAACTGTCTTCCTAATCGCGATCGCAGTATTAACAATGGCAGCAGTACTAGGTTTACGTTGGCGGAACGCAAGTATTTAGCTGATTTTGAGGAAGGATTTTGCCGCGGAATGAGCAAATAAGTGAGTAATTATGACAGGCATAGACTCTAGTATCAAGTCCGAAGTATTAAGTAAGTTCAAAATCAACATTCATATATTTAGCTTGATAAGTTATGAAACAAGGACTATTTGTATCGTTACAAATAGTCCTTGTTGTTAAAATACCCAAACTGAAATCTTGCACCCGCTACAATATGCGCTTGCGAATCTAATTCACAGGCTAATAGCAAAAAACCATTGAAATGGGTTAAATTTTGTCTGCTAGTCCACTTTAGTAGACTTCGGCTATGAGCCTTGAACTTAAGTTCAAGGCAAGTCTGGATACTCGTCATAAATCGGCACTAAAAAATACCAAAAATCCTTCCGCTGAAACCCAACGAAAGGATTATAACTAGGCTAAAAAAGGAGATGTAGATTAAGCACCGACAGATTCTTTGGCAGCGTACATCACTTCTACAGTGATTTCGGTAAAATTGCGATCGCGGGCAAATTTTTCTGTATTTCGCTTGACTTTACCGCGCACGAAGCCAGGAATTTTATTCAGTTCTGCTTGAGCATCTCTCGTCCAAGCTAAATCGGTATCGGCAGATATTCCCTTGGTAATGACTTCCTTGGTGTCGTGTCCGCCAAAGATTTCTAACAGGTGATCTTCCATACCCAAGGTAAACGAATTATACACCAAATCGGCAATTTGATTCGTGCCTTCGTAACCCATAAAAGGCTTGTAGCCAATGGGAAAGTTTTGAATGTGGATTGGTGCAGCAATTACGCCGCAGGGGATATCTAAACGCTTACCGACGTGACGTTCCATCTGAGTCCCAAATATAGCAGAAGGTTCGACACGGGCGATCGCATCTCCAATTGCGCCGTGATCGTCTGTAATAATCACTTCATCGCAATATTCGCTTACCTGTTCGCGGAACCAGTCAGCATCATATTTGCAATAAGTTCCAGCCCAAACAACGTGAATCCCCATTTCCCGTGCAAGAATTTTGGTAATGGCGGCGGCGTGGGTGTTGTCGCCAAATACGACAGCTTTTTTACCCGTCAAGTTTTGGCAGTCAATCGAACGCGAGAACCAAGCGGCTTGAGATACGTAGAGAGTTTGGTTGTTAATGTACTCTTCGTAGTCAACACCAGCACCTTGAGCGTTAATAATCTGCTGGATTTTACGTAGACAACGAGCAGTCTCGACTACACCCATCGGTGTAATATCGACATAGGGTATGCCGAATTCTTGCTCTAAGTAATTTGCTGTCAGTAAGCCGAGTTCGCGATAGGGGACGAGATTAAACCACGCACGGGGTAAGTTTTTCAATTCGTGAACGGAAGCACCTTCAGGAATGACAGCATTTACCTCAATTCCTAAATCAGTCATCAACCGCTTCAACTCAGTGCAGTCGTGTTGGTTGTGAAAGCCGAGAGTAGAAACACCGATGATATTGACCGAAGGCTTTTCGGTTTTAGCTGTGGGTAGTTCGCCTCTTTTGCGTGCCTTTTCGATGTAGTAGCGGACAATTTGATCTAAAGTGCGATCGGCCGCTTGTAGTTCGTTGACGCGGTAGTGGTTGACATCCGCCAGTAGTACGTCAGCTTTTGCTTCTAACGATGCTCTCTCGACAAAGTTTTGCAGGTCTTCTTGTAAAATGCTAGAGGTACAGGTAGGAGTCAGTACGATTAGGTCTGGATGTTCTTCCGCATCCTTACGGGTAATATTATCTACTACCTTCTCCTGAGAACCACGGGCAAGAACGTGTCTATCGACAATGCTAGCTGTGACTGGGGTAAAATTTCTTTCTCGCTCCAACATCGATCGCATGACGTTGAAGTAGTCATCGCCTAGAGGCGCGTGCATGATTGCGTGGACGTTTTTAAACGAGCTGGCAACACGTAAGGTTCCAATGTGAGCTGGACCAGCATACATCCAGTAAGCCAATTTCATATCTACCGTATTCCCCTCTGCGAACTGCGAATTGTCGAATATTAAAGTCCGTTTGTTAGTTGATTGTCGCAAACATTGCGATCGCACCTGCTGCCTTACGCAACGATTCTTTATCTTTGGCTATATTCTGTAGTGTTCGGAATGCTTTCATAACCTACTTGTCCGTTGAAGCTATAATTTGCTTAGAGTAAGAGTTGTAATCATTAATATGTCAACGCTTGAAGATATTGAAGCCGCTATTCTCAAGCTGCCATCTGATGAGTTTTAACAGCTGTTACCTGTACTCATAGGACGCTCAGGAGTAGGCTGGCTATTTTTGTTTCATAGCGTGGTTTTGACAATAACAGGAATTCTTTCAACTTACATAGCATGGCAGCCAGAGAAAAGCATCGACTACGAACAGTATTTATATCCGTTAGATAGTAGCAATAAGAAGGAGGAAGATAGCTTTTAAGTATCTGCGCGCTCGAGTGCTGGTGAAATGGCAGAGATACTAAATGATATTTTGAAGCAAGCAGGTTTAAAATAATGCGGTATCTAATTATTATTGAGGAAACAACAACTGGTTATTCAGCATATTTACCCGATTTATCAGGGTGTATTTCTAATGGTGAAACCCGTGAAAAATTGGACAAAATATGCATGAAACAATAGAATTTCACTTAGAAGGACTTAAGTTTAGAAAGCTATGAAATTCCTCAACTGTCTGCTTCATCTGCTTATGTTAAAGTTATAGTTTCATAGGATTTACTTTGCTATGGCTAAGTTAGCGCTGTCAAACTGCAAGAAATATTATCAGCATATACATAGATACGATCGCGTAAAAATGATGTATAAATCTTTGCATACAGGCGAATCGCTTATCAGGAAATAAAGGGAGATTCTGATTCGAGTTTTTTAGATTTAAAAGTTCGTAAAATTTCAATTTTAATTAAAAAACTTGAAGATTTTTTACTAATCTTCTCTTGTAAGCATTCTATAAGAAATTACAATCGATTGCCTAGTCGGAACGCTCAACTCCTAGCAAAATAGTCATGCTTGTACTGTAATTTGCGACATTTTCAGCCTGAACAATTTTTATTTTTAAATGAAATAATGACTGATAAATCAAGCTAATCAGTTTACTATATGCAAACAATAAGTCATTTTGTAAGATGCTCATTTAGAGTAAAATTCTGACAAAATCTTGAATTATGAAGAAAATTTACCTAAATTTAGGTTTAACTCTAGGTGCTTCCTTATTCCTAGAATCCTGTACCGGAGTACAACAGCAAGCCTCACAACTCCAAGACAAAGCCAACCAAGCTCAAAACATGGCTCAGCAAGCACAAAATGTGGCGAGCAAAACAATAAGTGCGCTGGGTAATTTGGGAAATCTTAAAGAAACTATTCATCCCCTCACTGATGGCGCAGCGCAAACTTTATCTGCTGTCAAAACTGGTAACTTTACAGCAGCACAAACGGAGTTTACCAAGCTACAAGATAGCTGGAAAGGATTAGAAGGTACTCTGAAGACGGTATCCCCTGGTGCTACGAAAACGATTGGCGAGAAAATTACGACGATTGCCACAGATCTAAAATCGGGTTCGCCAAACGTGGCAAAACTCACGACGGAACTGCAGGGACTTTCAACTGCATTCAACGGTCTTCTGACGAATAGTACTCCTGGAGTTGATACTAACACCAGCACTACGGAGACAGCTAATAGCAATGCTACGACTATTCAAAGCAACTTATTAGCCATGAAAGACGAACTGGCTCAGGCAACTACTGCCGTAGAATCGAAGGATTTTGCAACTGCGAAAACTGCTTTTGGTGCTGCTCGTCAAACTTGGTACAAGTTCGGTGGTAGCGTGAAACAAAACTCTCCCGATACCTACCAACGGCTAGAAGCAGGGGTGAAAGATGTTGACTCTGGACTGAGCAAAGCACAGCCGGCACGAGATACTGTATTGACTAGCTTGAAGATGCTTTCTACCGATTTAGATAGCGTGAAATAATTATGTAAATTAAGGTGGGCATTGCCCACCCTACACTTGGATTTCTATGACAAATATTCCTGTACAAATATGTAATTAATAATGCGATCGCTCGTGATATTATACTATTGATTACCTAGATGGTTTACTTCATAATGGAAATCTAAACAATTTTCAGAAAAATGAAAATATTCCCATTATAAAGTAGATAATACCACAACTGCGAACCATATTCTACCCCTCCCTCTGATGTTTTTAACCTAGTAACAAGAGCTTTCATCTAGAAAGTAAAATCCCCCAAGGCTTGACGTTGTGCTGCTAGTAAATCTTTAATCCCAAGTTCTGCCAAATCCATAATTCGATCCAATTGAGCGCGGCTGAAACTACCTGCTTCGGCGGTTCCCTGAAGTTCGATAATCTCTAGTTGGTCGTTCATGACCACGTTGAAATCGATATCGGCGGCGACATCTTCTTGGTAGTTGAGATCTAGAAATGGCACACCTTCGAGCAAACCTACAGAGACGGCGGCGATTTGGTGACGGATGGGCGATCGCGTCAGATCTCCCCGTTCTAAAAGCTTGGCGATCGCATCGGCAAGCGCCACAAACCCACCTGTAATTGCTGTGGTTCTCGTACCTGCATCCGCCTGCAATACGTCAGCATCTACGGTGACTGTACGCTCTCCCAATGCTTCTAAATCGAGTCCGGCTCTCAAGCTGCGTCCGATTAACCTTTGAATCTCCTGCGTTCGTCCAGAGAGCCTGTAGGTTTCTCGTTCTTGGCGTTGGTGGGTAGCGGTGGGAAGCATTCTGTATTCAGCCGTCAGCCAACCCTTGCCCGAACCTTCTAGAAATCTGGGGACTCCAGGCTGAATTGATACGTTACACAACACCTGAGTATCGCCGCACTGAGCTAAAACAGAGCCAGTGGCAAAACGAGTAAAACCCCGTGTAAAACTGATAGGACGCAGTTGATTTGCTAACCGATTATCCAAACGCTCCCAGGTCATGGTTCTTAGCTGTAGTGACCTAAATCAGAATACAGGGTTGAGCATACAGTTAACACTTTCGCTAGGCTTAATTTTTTGTAAACTTTTGGCGTTGAATGTGTGGAGGGCGATCGCTATGCTGGGAAGTCAAAAGTCAAAATGCTGCAACAGAATCTCCGCCAACTGGGACTTATAGTAACGATATTGCGATTCTAGAGGATAGTTTCCTATTGACTAAAACGTAGATGTAGTGTTTCACTAAGGAGTATTCTGCAAGACTACACTATATATCGCATATTGCGGTTTGTCCGAACTCAGCCTTAACTCAAGCATCTGGATAAAAGTGACTTTATGATTGCCCAGCTAGAAACCCCAACGGTTCATTCTCCTTGCCAACCACCATACATAGTTGAAGGATTAGTACAGGTCTTTACTTGCTCTCGTCGTAGCTTTTTGACAAGCGTGATGGCACAGGCTTTAAGGGTTTCCGGTCAAGGGACTCCAGCGCTCATCGTCCAATTTCTCAAAGGTGGGATAAATCAGGGTCATTGTCATCCAGTTAAGTTAGGGCAAAACCTGGATTGGATTCGCTGCAATCTTCCCCGTTGCATTGACACGCCACAATTAGACGAATCCGAAAACCGTTCTTTACAAGAACTGTGGCAGCATACGCGCCAGGTTGTTTCTCAAGGGCAGTACTCATTAGTAGTATTGGATGAATTGAGCGTAGCTGTTGAATTTGGCTTAATTCCTCTAACAGAAGTCTTAGATTTTATTCAAAATCGCCCCAAGCATGTAGATGTAATTCTGACCGGATCGAATATGCCTCAACCCGTACTTGATGCGGCAGATCAGATTACAGAAGTACGGCGCAGCCATCAGATGTAAGCTTTTCTAGGCTAGAATGCCTGTAGATTGATTATGATAAATAGCGCCTCCTAAGGCGCTAGATCGCGCGTTCGAGACCTACCTCGGAGACGTATCATTCCCCTAATTTAAGATATGAAGACAGGCGGAGCGATCGCAATTGCCATCAATTTCTAAGTTGCATATCTCTTTCGAGAAATTGTATTTCTTGATGTAAGGCTTCTAATTCTTTTTGAGTCTCGTCAAGCTCGATGCGAGTTGTATCAAGTGCCGTTTTTGTTTCCTGGCAGGTTTCCAAAACTCTGGCTAATTCCAAAGATTTGTATTCCAGTTTTTCTACGAGCTGTTGGCGATCGCTAACATCGATGAACGTCAAGTTAACTCCCAGCAAATTATTATTATTTGTACTGAAGACGGGTACGATAAAAATATCGAGATATTTTGTTCCTTCTGAAGTTGTCTGCTTCATATTTTTCAAATTAACTGGATGGCGATCGCAGTAGAATTTGCCAATTGTAATATGGGAACTCACTAATTTCCCAGGTGCAAGTTCTGAAAAAGGAAGGTTGGCATCGTCGAGCGTTAATCTAAATAAAAAGTTTGCCTGTTCGTTGGCAGCAACCAAACGATTATTCAAATCGACCGATAGCTGAGCAAAAGGACTTGTCTCAAATGCGGCTCGCCAAAAGCACAGTTGGGAGACCGATGAATCGCTGGTTTCTTTTGGGCGCGACTTAGGATTGATTGAGAGGCAATCGCCTAACTCCAAATGTAGTCCTTTCGCATAAATGCGATGCTTTATGTTTACTAGCGTGAAAATCGGTCTTTGAGCAGTCAGTGTTTCATGCTTACCTAGAAAGAGAAAGCCGTTGTTTTTTAGCGCAAAATGAAAGCGAACCAGAACGCTTGCTTGGATATCTGAATTGAAATACATGAGGGTATTACGGCACGCCAGCAAATCGATTTTGGACATCGGTGCATCTTCAGCTAGGTTATGGCGACCGCAGATGACCTTGCGGCGAAGTCTGCGATCGAAAGCATAGCCTTGCTCGGTTGGCTCAAAGTATTTCTCAAGCAAATCTGGAGCAAGTCCTTTCACTTCATTTGCGAGATAGACCGCTTGCCGTGCTTGTTGAAGGGCAACTTTATCCACATCAGTAGCATAGAGTTGAACTCGCTGCAAACACGACTCAATTCCCAAAGCTTCTGCAAACAAAATGAGTAAGCTGTAAACTTCTTGCCCAGAAGCACAGCCCGCACTCCAAACGCGAATCGGTTCGTCAGGCTGTTTGCTAGCAATAATTTTAGGCACGATCTCGCTGGCTAGATAATCCCAAGCTTCGCGATCGCGAAAGAAACTAGTAACGTTAATGAGTATGGAGTCTAAAAGCTCAATCCACTCTTGAGAATGACTTTGCAAATACTGTAAGTAGTCTTGATAGCGATCGATGTGCAGCTGCTGCATTCGGCAAGAGAAACGCCGCATTAAGGTAGGGCGTTTGTAGCCCGTCAAGTCACAACCTTGGTTATGTTTGAGGTAGTCTAATAACGCTTCAAAATCTCGATCGAGTTGAGGGGGCTTCATTAAAAAATTCTATAGTCTATACTTCGTAGCTGAAAATTCCGAACACAAAACTTATTGCGATTTCAGCGAAAGTAGCCATTGTGGAGTTCGACCGAGTATGGTGTCTCTATGCTACTGACATTGTGTCGCTCTACCAGTTTTCTTTCGTTATCTTCAATAGACTGGGGCGGATCGATCGAGTTAACCTAGACTAGAGAGCGAGACTCTCAGGTAAAATCAGCTCTAAAAATTGAGTCATAATTGAGATTTTAGGTTCGTGATTCATCCAAAATCCCAGTCTCTCGCGAGCGATCGCCAACACTCAACCCAAAATCCAAAGTCAGTGGTGGTTCTCGGTGCTGGGGCTTGGGGAACGACATTAGCATCGCTCGCAGCAGCTAACGGTCATCGCGTGCAAGTGCGATCGCGGCGCGATGGGGCAATTTCACCTAGCGAGATCGAACGTGCGGATGTAGTTGTTTCTGCTGTCTCAATGCAGGGTGTAGCAACAGTCGTTCGAGAAATTCAGACTTTACCTCTTTTACCCGCAACAATTTTTGTCACGGCAACCAAAGGACTCGATCCTGTCACAACTCTCACCCCAGCTCAGATTTGGCAGGCGGCTTTTCCCGATCGCTCGGTAGTTGTACTGTGCGGTCCTAATTTAGCTAAGGAAATTCAACAAGGATTACCCGCTGCAACTGTCGCTGGTAGTACTGACGACAACGCCGCAGTAGCAGTGCAAGCAGTCTTTTCCTCACCGCAGTTCCGCGTTTATACCAATTCCGATCCTTTAGGCGTAGAGTTGGGGGGGACGTTGAAAAATGTGATGGCGATCGCGGCGGGTGTTTGCGATGGTTTACACTTAGGTACAAATGCCAAAGCTGCACTCGTCACCCGTGGATTGACGGAAATTATCCGTATCGGCAACAGCTGGGGAGCAAAAACAGAAACTTTTTACGGTCTATCTGGTTTGGGCGATCTGCTGGCAACTTGTAACAGTCCCCTCAGTCGTAATTACCAAGTTGGATATCAACTCGCCCAAGGTAAAACTCTGTCCGCAATTCTCGCTCACCTAGAAGGAACGGCTGAAGGCGTGAATACGACTCAGGTACTCATGCAACGCGCTCGCCAGCAAGACATCTATATGCCAATTACGGCTGAAGTTTATCGTCTCCTGCAAGCGGAAATTACACCCAAGCAAGCGCTGGAAGCACTGATGCTGCGCGACCTCAAATCGGAATTATTGTAGAGGTGATGGTTCGACCAAATCGCTCCTACGTAAATCCACACAAATTTCATAAAACTTTACACGATCGTGGCTGATTCTCCGAAATTTCTCAGGCAAAAACTGTAGTTTACACTGGGGTGCGATCGCACACATTTATCTCAAACCACCTTTATGCTTGAAACGCTTATTTAGTAAAACTTTCCAGCTTAGAAATCATCTATTAATCCCGAATTGCTGCTTTAAGTTTCCGCAATCCTAACATCCATATAAGTATCAGTTCGTACTCGAATTCACTAGAAAACTTGGAGTTATTCCTGAAGTTAGCGGGCGCGATCGTCAAGTTTCCTCGTAAATCTAGCAGCAAGATGTTAGTTCGCCAAGATCGCTGGGAACAATAGCATCAGCAACAAGAAGCAACCGAGTGAAGTCTATTGTCACCTGGAGCAGTTGAGATAACCCCTATGCAAGCACTATCTTTTTACGCGGACGCAGCTTACGAACCCCAATCAGTACCCCAACGCTTTCGGTCAGATTACGCAGAAGATGACACCGATCTAGGCGTGGATGACCTACTGACTTTGGATATTGACTCTAACGATCGGGAGAGCCTACAACCTGGCGTTACCCGTCGGACTACAGACCTAGTTCGTTTATACCTGCAAGAGATCGGTCGCGTCCACCTGCTAGAAAGAGATGAAGAAGTTTCCGAAGCTCAAAAAGTGCAGCGTTATTTGCGAATGCGGGCGCTGTGCGTCAGTCATGCAGCAAAGGACGACTCGATTATCAAGACATACATCACCCTAATTGAAGCCCAAGAGCGACTGACTTCCGAACTAGGACACCGCCCCTCTTTAGAACGATGGGCTGCTAGCGCTGGTATATCCGTGATGGAACTCAAACCCGCTTTGGCAGTTGGAAAGCGCCGTTGGGCTGAAATTGCCAAAATCACCGTTGAAGAACTAGAGCAAATTCAAAACGAAGGTATTCATGCCAAAGAACACATGATCAAGGCGAATTTACGCCTGGTGGTTTCAGTTGCGAAAAAGTATCAAAATCGCGGTTTGGAACTGCTGGATCTGGTTCAAGAAGGAACTCTAGGGTTAGAAAGAGCGGTAGAAAAGTTCGATCCCACGAAAGGTTATCGCTTCAGCACCTACGCTTATTGGTGGATTCGTCAAGGTATTACCCGCGCGATCGCTACCCAAAGCCGTACTATCCGCCTTCCAGTTCACATTACCGAAAAACTGAATAAAATCAAGAAAGCTCAGCGCAAACTAGCACAAGAAAAAGGTCGCACCCCTACGATCGAAGATATTGCGCTCGAATTGGAGATGACTGCGCCTCAGGTGCGGGAAGTACTACTGAGAGTTCCTCGTTCCGTATCTTTGGAGACAAAAGTTGGGAAGGAAAAAGATACCGAGTTAGGAGATTTACTCGAAAACGACAGTATTTCCCCTGAAGAGTTGCTCATGCGTGAAGCTCTCCATCGAGATTTACAGCAACTCCTAGCAGATTTGACCGATCGCGAACGAGATGTGATTTTGATGCGCTTTGGATTGGGAGACGGACACTGTTACTCTCTAGCCGAGATTGGACGCGCTTTAGACTTATCGCGGGAAAGAGTGCGCCAAATTGAATCTAAAGCACTACAAAAGCTACGACAACCCAAACGACGTAACCGCGTGCGGGATTACTTAGAGTCCTTGAGCTAACAATTTGAGCTAACAACATCGATAGGGTGAAGGATCGTGACCGTGTTTTTTACAACCTAGTTAGATTCACTTTCATTCTTCATTCTTCACCTCTTCTGCCTATTTTTTAGCCAGAAGATTTTTATTATCTGTAAACTACGCCTCTCTTTTCTTAAAAATCATTCTCAATAGTCATAGCTTGTTGACACTTCAAGCAATAATTGACTATACTTATCAATTATTAAGCTTGCTTAAAAAGGTGGTTATGACTGCATACTCAGCTACCTCACTTAAGGCAGAACTCAACGAGCGGGGTTGGCGACTCACACCGCAGCGCGAAACGATCCTACAGGTTTTTCAAGAACTGCCTAGAGGAAAACATCTAAGTGCGGAAGAGCTTTACCAACAACTAGAAACTCAAACAGCAGGAATCAGTCTGTCAACTATTTATCGCACTCTAAAGTTAATGGCGCGGATGGGAATTCTGCGTGAGTTGGAGTTAGGCGAGGGACATAAACATTACGAGATCAATCAGCCCTATCCTCACCACCATCACCATTTAATTTGTGTTAGGTGCAATAAAACAATCGAGTTTAAAAACGATTCCATCTTAAAAATTGGCTCAAAAACAGCTGAAAAGGAAGGGTATCATTTGCTTGATTGCCAACTAACAATTCATGCTGTTTGTCCTTCTTGTCAAAGAGCGTTGTTGCCCATTTAGGCTCTTGGTAGTTGGTAGTTGGCTGACGGTTGACTGATAACTGTTCACTCTATTTTCTCGATGTTACCTGCTTTGATCCAGCCTTCGCGATCGCTATCCGATAAGCGAACTCTTTGCCAATTTTTATCTGGACTTTCTTCTAAAACGACAATCTGTTGATTGTATTCCAACCCGCCGATGCGTTCAGCACCCGCTCCAGGCTCGGCACGGAGACTTAAGCCTTTTTCCCAAGACACCCTAGCTCTATAGGTTCCTGGCGCTAGAGGCTCGGTAGAATTAGTTTCAGAATCCGCTTCCTCGCTTGTAGATTCGGCACGAGCGGCGCGAGCGGGATTAGACATTTCTGGCTGTACTTGCTTTTCTGGAGCAGGTGCAGCTTTTGGTTTTTGGGTGACTTCGTTAGCGAAAGTCGGCTTAGGTGGATGTGTCGTCACTCTATACATAAAGTACAAGGCAACTGCGGCGCTACCACCAATCAGGATCGCGATCGCTAAGCCAATACCCAGGACAAATTTAGCTACTCCTGCCAAAGTCATGGCGATACCTTAGTATTGTCCCATAATTACTACAGCACGAATCCTAACACAATCGTCTGAATGTAGTAGATTTTTTAATGATTGGTCGCTGGTCGTTAGTTAACGGTTAATAGTTGACAGTAGACGCTGCGCTACACTGCGTGAAGACAGTAAGAGAGTGGCGCGTGGTGCGCGAGTATGCGTGGTGCGTCGGCGGATGTAGGGTGTAGGGTGTAAGGGTGTGGATGTGACATGCGATAACTAGTTTCTGGTCACTGGTCGCTGATAACTGATAACTGATAACTGTTCTACTGTAATTGCCGCTGAATTCGGTTGCTCAGGCTGCTGTGTTTGGAGGCAAGGCGAGCTTTTCCAGCTGCTGCCCAATCTTGCAAAAACTGAATTTGTTCTTGGGCAGTACGGGCAAGGGGAATGATTTGACTCGCCGCCTCTAAAATGTCGTCAGTAGTAAAGTCTCGATTTTGACTGAAGCCGATATGCATGGCTTCCACGATTGTTTGCTCGATTTCTGCCCCAGAAAAATCAGGAGTTTCGTAGGCAAGGCGATCGAGATCGTAACTTTTGAGATTGTGCGATCGCAGGCGAGATAAATGGACGGTGAAAATTGCTTTGCGTTCATCCTGAATCGGTAAACCAACAAAAAAGATTTCGTCGAATCTGCCTTTACGCAACATCTCGGGTGGTAAAGCATGAATATCGTTGGCAGTAGCAACGACAAACACGGGAGAAATTTTTTCTGCCAACCAGGTTATGAATGTCCCGAAAACGCGGCTAGTCGTGCCAGCATCGCCTTTTGCGCCCAACCCGGCAAAAGCTTTATCGATCTCATCTACCCAAAGAATACAGGGAGATAGGGCTTCTGCGACTTGAATCATTTGTCGGGTGCGAGATTCCGATTCTCCGACCAAACCACCGAATAATCGCCCCACGTCCAAGCGTAACAAAGGTAAGTGCCAGTGATGGGCGATCGCCTTAGCTGTTAGCGATTTACCCGTTCCCTGAATTCCGACTAACATGAGTCCGCGTGGATGAGGTAAACCGTATGCCCTAGCGCGTTCGCTAAATGCCCCACCCCGGCGCAACAACCAATCTTTGAGATTGTCTAAACCGCCAATATCCGAAATTTTTTCAGTGGCAGGGTAAAAGTCAAGAATTTGAGTTTGGCGAATGGTCTGACGCTTTTCTTCCAAAACCAATTCGACATCTTCCGGTTGAATCTCTCCGTGAGAGGCGATCGCTCTTGCTAATACTCGCCGAATCCGTTCGATGGATAATCCTTGGCACGAACGCACGAGTTCATCTACCGTTTTAGCTTCTAAAGATTGCCCTGTGGCTGCCAAAAGGCGTTCTACCTCCAACTTAATCTCAGCGGCAGCGGGTAGGGGAAATTCTAAAATGGTTAAAACTTCACCCAATTCTTCCGTAGTGACGATTCGTGGCGACAGCAAGACGATATTTTTCGGCTGCGATTTGAGTACCCGCGCTAAATTGCGGAGTTTACGTGACACGGAAACATCTTCTAAAAAGCGATGAAAATCACGCAAAATAAAAACTGCCGGAGCCGAAGCGGGCAGTTTCTCGACAAATTCTAGAGCTTGTAAAGGATTGCGACGACCGAAACCAGCATCGTTAGGATTACCCTGGTAGCCATCGACAAAATCCCAAGTATAGACAGCGCGATTTCCTTGAATGCGGGCTTCTTCCCGAATCGCTACTTCCGCTCGTTCTTCCTCATAGGTAGGAATGTAGACGATCGGGTAGCGAGCGCGTAGCAACAGTGCAAACTCTTCGCGGAAGCTCATATGAGGGATGAGGGGTGAGGGAGTTGGGGGGAGTCGGGAGTCGGGAGTTGGGAGTCGGGAGTGGTAAATCCTCCCCCTTGTCTCCCTTGTCCTCCTTGTCCTCCTATTCTCCTTGTCTCATATCCTACAAAACTCTTGTCCCTAATTAGACAGGTGATTTTTTAGGGATTCTAAAGATGCCCAGCGGCGATCGCTCGATAGTTCTGACGGTTCTTCTGGCTGCGGCGATAGTTGAATACCCTGACACAAATTGTCGCACAACTGACGCTGAGGCATGGCTAGACATAATTGCTGGTACAACCACTCCCCAGGATCGAAATGACCTGTAGGCTGTAAAGTTTCGACCAGATCTTCAAATGCAACTTCCAACTCGATCGCAGTTTCTTCTTTACCTGCTTCTGGATCTAGCCAAATAATTTCTGAAGCTTCTACTTTCAGGCGATGGTTGTATTGTTGTAAACAGCGATGGCAAGTCAAGGTAACGATGGTTTCTACCTGAGCTGAAACCTCTAGGTAATTGCCACCGTGTTGCACGCGCACCTGACCGCGCACCGGAGTTAGGGTGTCTAGATCGGGTAAGAACTCATCAACCTCGATGACCCTAGTTTTTTGCGGTGCTGTGGTCAGATGAGGAATGTAAATAGCCTCCATAGGACTTGCCAACTTATAAATTAAATAATCTCAAATTCTCAATTCCGAATTCCGAATTCCGAATTCATTTCCAGTCTAGCTACTGCCGATCGTGCGAATCACCAACTGACGATGCGGTTCTTTGCCACGACTGAAACTTTCTAAATCGGAAAAATCCTTCAAAAAAGTATGAATTTGCCTCCTTTCAGCGGACGAAAGAGATTTGATCTCCACCTCTTGTCCTGTGGTACGGACTTGTTCTATAGCTGAGGTGGCGATCGCTTGAATTTCTGCTTGTCGCCGCAAGCGATAGCCATCCAACTCAATTATATAAGCGGCTTGCCGTTCCTGAGGTTGGTTTAAATTCAGGGTGGCATTAGCAAGATACTGAATGGCATCTAGAACCGAACCTTCCGCACCAATCAAAGCTTGGACTTGCTCTGGTAGTAGACTACTCTGCTCGATTGTCAGCCAATAACTATCGTGTTCTTCTGGATCGCTATTTTCTGTTTTTGGGGTTTGCAGTTTAGCTGTAACTTGAGTAGAGACTCCTGACAGTTGCAGGAGTTGCTCTAGCCACTGCTGACCCCGCTGCCCGATCTGCTCGTCACTCATGATTTAGCCTGAAGGTTTCTCTTTCTTCTTCCGCCCTGGTTCAAAGGGAAGCGACTGACGACCTGCATCGTCTCCTGCTTTAGCATCTGCTGCTTCGACAAGCTTTTGTAAGTTTTCTGGCAGGGGTTCGCGAGAGACGATGTATGTTTGGAGTGTTTGGAATATATTCGCAATCAGCATGTACATCAACACGCCAGCAGGTAGCGGGAAGAACAAAAACATCCCTGAGAAAATAATTGGGGTGATCTTGTTGACTGTATCTTGTTGGGGATTGTTAGAGGTAGAACCTTGACCGGATAGAACTTGGTTGAGATAGAGACTTAGACCAAAACCAATCACCATTGCCACAATATCCCAATGGATCGTTCCGTCTTCATCAAAAGCGCCGACTCTGCCGAGGGCATCAATAAATAAAAAGCCCTTGTTAGCTGCGAGTCCAGGGATTGTTGCTTGAATTGTCACATCACCTGGTTGGAGGGCTTCGATATTACCGTTTTCATCAATTTTTACCCTTTCTTCCCCTTTAGTGACTTTCCATTTGGGGACGAGATTGGTGTCGGGATACTCTGCTGCTAGAGCTGAGAAAGGCTTGCCCTCTGGAGTTTGAAAATCAATTTTAGTTTTGTCCCCGACCACCAATTTATTACCACTGGGCAAGATCGCCGCAACGCGAGCGTGAACGCCATCGGTAATGTAGATGTTTTGCGGCGGAGTGGTAAAAGCCTGCGGTTGAATGCGTTCGATCTGTTCTTGGGGAAAGACTTGCAGGTTGACGTTGTAGTTGATATCTGAAAACGGCGATCCGCGCAGCGTCGCGAATAAGGCGAACAGTACGGGCATTTGCAGCAAGACTGGCAAACATCCTGCCAATGGATTGCCAAATTCTTTATAAACAGCGCCCATTTCCTCCTGCATTTTGGCAGGATTGTCTTTATAACGCTCTTGAATCTCTTTGACGCGCTTTTGCATCAAAGGTTGAGTAACTCGCGTGCGGCGCATCGTCCGAATCGATCCGGCACTCAGCGGATAGAGCGCAAAGCGAATCACTAGTGTCAAGGCTACGATCGCCAACCCGTAGCTCGGCACGATCCCGTAGAAAAAATCTAGGATCGGCAACATGACGTTGTTGGAAAGAAACCCTATACCAAAATCCATTATCTTGAAGTCAACCTGAAATAATTTGTCATTCGTCTGAATCTAATCTATCCGATTTTAGTCATCAGTCATTTGTCACCAGTCATTTGCTAACCAATGACAAGCGATCGATAACTAACAACAGAGAACTGCCCAATTAGAGAACTACTAATTGCTTACATAATATTCTCAAGTTGTAGCTTTGGTTTTGACTTGAGGATTTTTTTCGGCTGCCTTTTCGCTGATATAGTCGTATAGTTCGCGGAATTTGGGAACCGATCGCATTTCTAAACGGCTACCGTTTCTTAAAGTTAGTACCATATCGCCCCATAAACCGAATCCGCGCGGTACTTTCACAATTTTGACAATTTCAGCATAAATGATATCGGTGCGATCGCGCCCCATCCAGCCGCCTGTCACGGAAATACGGCGATTTGTGATGCGGTAGCGCAACCACAATGCCCGTACAATTGCACCAACTGTCAAGGGGATACCAATCAGCGTCAGCCCGATGAGCAAATTAATAATGAGATCCCCGATATGAGGACCACCTTCGTAGTAAACTTCTTCACGAATTCCCATTAAGCACCTCGGCTGCTACCAATAACTGCTCTAATTCTTGCAGAAATTGTTTGGTTACGCACTCCCGTCGCGCTGCTGATGGTTGAACGATAACTACCAGCAACCATCCAGGTGAAATGCGCGGCAATAGACAGCGAAAGGCAACCCGCAGTTGTCGCTTAATCCGATTGCGAACGACTGCTTTTTTACTCACTTTTGTGCTGATGGAAATACCGATCCGTGTAGGCGCACCTACTTTATTATGCTTAGCTGTGGCTAGCTTTCCGTCTGCTACTGAGGTTGTGGCATTTTGCATTCGCAAAGCCCTCAAAGTCATGCAATCGCCGTTGCGCCGTATTCCAGCTCGAAATACGGCGCGAAAGTCTTCTCTACTTGAGAGCCGATTTACTTTTGATAAACCCAAATGACCAGTTATCAGTTATCAGTTATCAGTTATCAGTTATCAGTTATCAGATACCTCTGTTGGTACTTTAAACGGTTAGACGGTGACGACCTTTTCTTCTGCGCGATCGAATCACGTTTTGTCCGTCGGGGGTACGCATCCGAGCGCGAAACCCAGATGTTCTCTTTCTTTTGCGGTTAGTACCTTCCAGCGTGCGTTTCATAAATCTGCTCTCTCAGTTATTCGGAATTTTTAGCTAAAAAAGTCACAATCTGAAATTTTAGCATGAAAGCTTCGGAAATTGATGGGTACAGGCAAGGGCGATCGGGGAGAGGATAATATGACTCCTGTACGGGTGGGTTTTAATTCCTGATTTATTGCCTCAGTTGTGAATCTATTTGCTAAACCCGCCCGTACCATAACTGATAACTGTTAACTGACAACTGTTAACTGATACTAACGATCCACGTTCCCAGATAGCGCAGTAGCGGTACGTCTCCAGGTGTTTGAATCTGACAGTTAAAGTAGAAAGTACCACCAGAGCTAGGGTTTTTCACGTTCGAGAAGACCAATTCCACTCTGCTACCAGCTGGAACGGGTTCTTTAGGATAAATATCGACTTTATGATTTTCCTTATCCCAAACAACTTCTTGCAACGGCACTTTATCACCCTTGATCCGCACCTCAATCCGATCGGTGTCAAATTTACCTTTAAAATAGTCTGGGTAGGAAATAGAAAACTGCGATACTGCTAAATTCAGCTTCTTCTGTGGAATTCTCAACCGATAGCGATCCCAGCCGCTAGTTTGTCCGCCAAAGTCTAATTTGTAGGGGAGTTGATTCTCGCGCTTTACGCCGCTCCAGAGAGTAAATCCTGATGTACCCTGAGCGGATGATACAAGGGGCAACCCAGTTAGTAATAAGCCAGAAACGGCGATCGAGGCAAGTAGGCGACGCATAAAAGCTCCTTCGGACAACAATTGTAATGAGCCGCACTCCTCACAACAAGAATAGTGCGTTACTAAGTCTAATTTACTAGAACTCGCTCGATCTCTACAGACGCTGTGTGTTAGTTATTAGTTGCAGTTGTCAGGGAGTAGGAAGCAGGGAGTCGGGAGTCGGGAGTCGGGGGGAAGAGAGCTAGAGGGAGCTGAGGGAGCATTTTTAGCCACTAGCCACTAGTCACTAGTCACTGGTCACCGATCGCTCAATTACGAATTACAAATTACAAATTACGAAATATAAACTTTTTGTTATAAAAATTGAGTTGTTGAGCCACACAATTGATAGTTGTCTACGCTACAGTCATCAAGATGCCTTTTGAGCAAGTTTTATTTCATAGTTCTATCTTAAGTTCTAGACAAAACCCGAATAAAACGCAGACTAAATCGGGTGCTATTACAATTGCTTGATATGTTAAGAAAAAAGATTAAAGCAGCCTTGTCAGCAGAGGTAGTCATTCACTTTCGTCTGGCAATTCATAAAAGAAGTTAAAGAGGTAGATCTCAGCTTTGAAGCGCAACATAAGATCGAAAAAATGTGAGGATCGATCGCAAGATCTGCAATTTTTGCATTGCTATGATGTCAAAAATAGATTGCGATTGGTAAAAGAGGAGTAGGGGATTAAGTATTACTCGATCGCGAGAAAACTGCGAACAAAGTGCAAAGATTTGCGATCGCGCGAGAGGAAGAATTTAGCTGTTGTGTTAACGGAGAAGTCATGAAAATAGCGGTGGCAAAAGAAATCGAAGTTGGAGAGCGTCGGGTTGCTCTAGTACCAGATGTCGTTGCCCGATTGGTAAAACAAGGTGTAGAGGTGTGGGTAGAAGCGGGAGCTGGCGATCGCGCTTTCTTCTCGGATGCAGCCTACGAAGCCGCAGGAGCCAAGATAATTAACGATCCTGGGTATCTGTGGTGGGAAGCAGACGTGCTGTTGAAAGTAGGAGTCCCCCAAGAACGCGAAGATGGACGCTCGGAAGTGGAAATGTTGCGGGAAGGAGCTGTCCTCATCAGTTTTCTCAATCCCTTGGGAGAACCTGCGATCGCCAAGCGGCTAGCAGAACGGCGAATTTCCGCCTTTAGCATGGAGATGATCCCCCGCACGACTAGAGCGCAGAGCATGGATGCTTTGTCTTCTCAAGCCTCAATCGCGGGTTACAAAGCAGTGCTAATTGGAGCGGCAGCTTTACCCAAGTACTTTCCCATGTTAACCACAGCGGCGGGGACAATTGCCCCAGCCAAAGTATTCATAATTGGTGCGGGAGTAGCAGGATTACAGGCGATCGCCACTGCAAGACGACTGGGAGCAGTTGTAGAAGCTTTTGATATTCGTCCGGCGGTGAAAGAAGAAGTCCAAAGCTTGGGAGCCAAGTTTGTTGAAGTGCAGTTAGAAGAAGAAACTGTAGCTGCTGGCGGCTATGCAAAGGAAGTTTCGGAAATAGCAAAACAGCGCACCCAGGAAGCGATCGCGGAACACGTCAAGCTATCAGACGTAGTTGTTACCACCGCACAAGTCCCTGGTAGAAAAGCACCAATTCTCGTGACAGAAGAAATGGTAGCGCAGATGAAGCCAGGTTCGGTAATTGTCGATTTAGCCGCAGAACAAGGTGGTAACTGTGCTTGCACGGAGCCAGGAAAAGACGTACAGCGCAACGGTGTCACTATCATCGGCACGATCGATCTCCCCTCATCCGTACCCATCCACGCCAGCCAGTTGTATGCCAAAAACCTGCTGTCACTAGTGCAATTGATGATTAACAAGGAAGATAAAAGCCTTCAGCTCAACTTTGAAGACGACATCATCGATGCCGCCTGTATTACCCACGCTGGAGAAATTCGCAATTCACGGGTAAAGGAAGCCTTGGCAACACTAGTATCGATTAACGGTTAACGGTTAACGGTTAACGGTTAACGGTTAACGGTTAACTGTCAACCGTCAACAAATAGGAGAATCAATCAATGACAGAAGCTTTAATTGCCGCTTTATTCGTGTTTGTTTTGGCATCTTTTGCGGGATTTGAAGTAATTAACAAAGTTCCGCCGACACTGCACACGCCTTTGATGTCTGGTTCCAACGCAATTTCAGGGATTGCGGTTATCGGTGCTTTGCTGGTTTCTGGTCCCAAAGGATCGAATTTATCAGTGATTTTGGGCTTGATTGCCGTGATTCTAGCCACGATTAACGTTGTCGGTGGTTTTTTAGTCACCGATCGCATGTTGCAAATGTTTAAGAAAAAAGAGGTGAAAGCGTGAGCGATTTTCTGCCAACTGGGATTCAGCTGACTTATTTAGTTGCTGCCTCTTTATTTATTATTGGTTTGAAAAAACTAAGTTCGCCAGCAACAGCGCGTAACGGTAATCTGTTAGCGGCGATCGGGATGTTATTGGCGATCGTAGCAACGCTACTCGATCGGCAGGTGTTGAACTATCAAATGATTGTAGTGGCTTTGGCGATCGGTTCGGCGTTAGGTGCGATCGCGGCTTACAAAGTCCAAATGACTGAAATGCCTCAAATGGTAGGCTTGCTCAACGGTTTAGGTGGTGCTGCTTCTGCTTTAGTGGCAGTTGCGGAGTTTTGGCGACTGTTGGGAACTGCTGAACCAGTGCCGCTCGATGCCAATATCTCCATGCTGCTAGATGTCTTTATCGGTGGCATCACCTTCACGGGTAGTATGCTGGCTTTTGCCAAGCTACAAGGACTTATTAGTGGTTCCCCGATTACATTTCCCTTGCAGCAACCAATCAACGCTCTGCTGCTAATTAGTTACATCGTAGGTAGCGGCTTTTTGTTGGTCGATCCGACTAATTTACCCGTATTTTTGGGATTAGTTGCTGTTTCCCTGGTTCTAGGGGTTATGTTCGTCGTCCCCATTGGTGGTGGCGATATGCCTGTGGTGATTTCGCTGTTGAACTCCTTTTCTGGTTTAGCAGCAGGTGCGGCTGGTTTCGTAGTCATGAACAACGTGCTGATCATTTCTGGTGCTTTGGTAGGCGCTTCGGGATTGATCCTGACGGAGATCATGTGTAAAGCGATGAACCGCTCCCTGATTAGCGTCCTATTTGGTGCTTTTGGTGGCGGTGGCTCGGCTAGTGGTGCTGGTGGTGCAGCCGCTGGCGATCAAACTACCCGTTCTGTAGATGCTGAAGAAGCCGCAATGATGTTGGGTTATGCTCGTTCTGTAGTGATCGTTCCTGGTTACGGGATGGCAGTAGCCCAAGCACAGCACACCGTTCGGGAGCTTGCCGATCAACTAGACAGATTGGGTGTAGAAGTCAAATATGCCATTCATCCTGTAGCGGGACGGATGCCGGGACACATGAACGTGTTGTTGGCAGAAGCAAACGTGCCGTACACGCAGTTGTACGACATGGATGATATCAATCCTCAGTTCGATCAAACTGATGTGGCTTTGGTGATTGGCGCAAACGATGTTGTCAATCCTGCTGCACGACACGATACTGCAAGTCCGATTTATGGAATGCCGATCTTAGAAGTAGACAGGGCAAAGCATACAATCGTGATTAAGCGAGGCATGAGTACGGGTTTTGCAGGGGTAGACAACGAGTTGTTCTACAAAGACAAAACCATGATGTTCTTTGGTAGCGCTAAAGATGCCGTAGCGAAGTTAGTATCGGAAGTGAAGCATCTGTAAAAATTTTAGATTTGGTTTTGGGTTTCCAGCTCTACGGTAGTAATTCTCGATCGCGTGTATGACAGGTAGGGGCGCACGGCTGTGCGCCCCTACAGTTTGTGTATTTCTAGATTTATGGAGAATGCATCAGATTATTGTCAGCGAGTTTTAGTTTGTCAAAACCGTACTTGTCGCAAGCAAGGTGCGCGTAAGGTGCTAGCAGCATTTCAAGCGCAGTTAGTGCCAGGGGTGGAAGTTGTCAGTAGTGCTTGCTTGGGACAATGCGGTATGGGACCGATGGTATTAGTCTTACCAGAAGAGGTTTGGTATTGCGGGGTACGTGCTGATGAAGTTTTGGCGATCGCTCAACGCCACCTTAGAGAGGGGAAACCCGTCACGACTATGCTGTACAAAAAGTTTCATCATTAGAAGTCAATCACATGCATCAACTCCCCAATCGCAAACCCGTCAGTGTTTGGAATTATAAACCTTGGTGGTGTCAGCCTTGGTCAATTTTCCTTAGAGGGTGTTTGAAAAGTGGGTTGGGTAGTAAAAAAGCTCACTCGGTGTAAGCTGCGAATAACTAGTACACAGCACCGAGAGAGCGACATGAG